>WYBA01000253.1 GCA_011526095.1 Myxococcales bacterium
CCGCCCGCGCCGACGCCGTCGCCGCGACCCCGCCCGCGTGGCGGTCGCGCCTCGACGACGACCCCGACGCGCGGCGCCTCGCCGCGCACGCCTCCGCCCCACCGACGCCGCCACCGACGCCGCCGCGAGCTCCGAGCCCCGCCGGCCGGTCCGACCTGGCCGCCGAGCGCGCGCGGCGCCTGCTGTCGCTGTCGCGCCGGCTCAACTCCGAGCTCAGCCTCGACCGGCTGCTCGACGACGTGATCGACGCGGCGATCGAGATGACGCTGGCCGAGCGCGGCTTCCTGCTGCTGCGCGGCGCCGGCGGCGCGCTCGAGGTCGTCGTCGCGCGCGGGTTCGGCGCCGCCGGCCTCGACGACGCCGCGGGCAAGATCAGCCGGTCGATCGCCGAGCAGGCCGCGACCGCCGGCGAGCCGGTGATCACCGTCGACGCCGGCGAGGACGCGCGGTTCGGCGCGGCGCGCTCGGTCGCGGCGATGCGGCTGCGCTCGGTGCTCGCCGTGCCGCTGCGCCAGAAGGGCCGGATCACCGGCTGCATCTACGTCGACCACCGGCTGCGCGGCGGCGCGTTCGACGACGACGCCGCCGACCTCGCGCTCGAGCTCGCCGACATCGCGGCGGTGGCGATCGAGAACGCGCGCCTCGCCGCCGATCTGCGCGCGCGTCAGGCCGAGCTCGACGCGCTCAACGCCCGCCTCGCCGCGGACCTCGCCGACCGCGACGCCGAGCTGACCCGCGTCCGCGCCGCGCTGCCGGGGCGCGACGCGCTCGCCGGCCGGTTCGACGCGATCGTCGGGCGCGCCCCGGCGATGGTCGCGGCGCTCGGCCTGGTCGACCGCGCGGCGCGCACCGACCTGCCGGTCGTGATCGTCGGCGAGAGCGGCACCGGCAAGGAGCTGTTCGCCCGCGCGCTCCACGATCACGGCGCGCGGCGCGACCGCCCGTTCGTCGCGCTCAACTGCGGCGCGGTGCCCCAGACGCTGCTCGAGACCGAGCTGTTCGGCCACGTCCGCGGCGCGTTCACCGGCGCCGATCGCGACCGCCGCGGCCTGTTCGAGGTCGCCGACGGCGGGACGCTGTTCCTCGACGAGGTCGCCGAGACGACGCCGGCGATGCAGGCGCAGCTGCTGCGCGTCGTCCAGGACGGCGGCGTCCGGCGCGTCGGCGACGACCGCGTGCGCCACGTCGACGTCCGGCTGGTCGTCGCGACCCAGCAGCCGCTCGACGAGCTGGTCGCGGCCGGGCGGTTCCGCGAGGACCTGCGGTTCCGGCTCGAGGTGCTCGCGATCGCGATCCCGCCGCTGCGCGAGCGCCTCGAGGACCTGCCGCTGCTGGTCGACCACGTGCTGGCGCAGCTGGCCGCGCGCGCCGGCGCGCCCCGCGCGCAGCTCACCGCCGCGGCGATGCGGGCGCTGTCGCGCCACGGCTGGCCGGGCAACGTGCGCGAGCTGCAGAACGCCCTGGCGCGCGGCTGCGCGCTCGGCGGCGCGGTGATCGATCTCGAGGACCTGCCCGAGGCGATCGCCGCCGGCCGCCACGCCGCGCCGCCCGCCGGCGGCCCGGCCGGCGACCTCGCGCTCAAGCCGGCGCTCGACGCGCTCGAGCGGGCGCACATCGCCGCGGCGATGTGCCGGGCCGGCGGCAACCAGACCGTCGCCGCGCGCCTGCTCGGGCTGTCGCGGTTCGGCCTGCAGAAGAAGCTCAAGCGCCTCGGCGACGCGTGAGCGCGCGGCGGGCTACGCCGGGACGCGCTTGTAGTAGACGAGGAGCGCGTCGCCGGGGGCGTAGAAGTCGGCGAACGTCGCCGCCAGCGGATAGCCGGCGCGCTCGTACAGCGCGCGCGCCGCGCCGTAGCCCTCGGTCTCGCTGGTCTCGACGCGGATCTGGCCGCCGCCCGCCGCCGCGACCTCGCGCTCGACCGCGGCGAGCAGCGCGCGCGCCACGCCGCGCCCGCGCGCCGCGGCGTGGGTGACGATCCAGTACAGGTCGTAGGTCGCGCGCGTCATCGGCGTGCGGCCGAAGCACACGTAGCCCGCGACGTCGCCGTCGGCGACCGCGACCCGCAGCAGGTAGTCGCCGTCGCCGTCGAGCCCGGCGTCGACCAGCTCGGTCGCGACCGCGATCTCGCCGGCGTGGAACGTCGCGTCCGAGCCGATCGCGGCGAGGATCGCCGGGCGATCCTCGGCCCGCGCGGGCCGGACCTCGATCGGCGGCGCGGGCGGCGTTGGCGGCGTCATCGCCGCCGCCTCGCCGCCGAGTCGACGACGCGACGCACCAGCGCCGGGTAGTCCATGCCCGCGACCTTCGCCGATCGCGCGACGCCGGCGTCCGGCGAGATGTCCGGGTTGGGGTTGACGTCGATCACCCAGGCGCCGCCGGCGCCGTCGAGCCGCAGGTCGACGCGGCCGTAGTCGCGCAGCCCGACCGCGGTCCACGCGCCGCGCGCGGCCGCCTCGATCCTCGCCGCGACCGCCGGGCTGGCGTCGCGAAGGGGCACCGGCTTGGTGCCGGCGTAGTCGACGTGCTGCTCGTCCCACTTGCCGGCGTAGGTGACGATGTGGGGCCGCCCGGCGGGCATCGCGGCGAAGTCGATCTCGTGCAGGGGCAGCACCTCGACCGCGTCGCCGTCGCCGATCATCGTGACGTTGACCTCGCGCCCCGCGATGTAGCGCTCGGCCAGCACCGACTGGCCGAACTCGCTCCACATCCGCCGCGTGCGCGCCGCCAGCGCGTCGAAGTCGACGACGAGGTTGGTCTCCTCGACGCCGATCGACGCGTCCTCGTGGGCGAGCTTGAGGAACCACGGGTAGTCGACCACGTCCGGCGCCTCGGCGCGCAGCGCCTCGAGGTCGCGCTCGGTGACGAGGAACCGAAACGGCGGCGTCGGCACGCCGCAGCCGAGCAGCACGTGCTTGGTGCGCCGCTTGTGCAGGCACGTCCCCAGGCACAGCCCGTCGGCGCCGGTGTACGGCAGCCCGTGCAGGTCGAACAGCGCCGGGATCAGCGGCTCGTTGCGCGGATCGCCGCCGAGCGACTCGCACAGGTTGAACACCACGTCCGGCCGGCGCTCGAGCAGCCGCGCGAACACCGCCGCGAGGTCGCGCGGCCCCTCGACGCCGACGAGCTCGACCGCGAGCCCCGACGCCCGCAGCGCGTCCGCCACCGCCATCGCCGAGGCGTGGACCGCGCTGACGTCGACCCCGGTCCCCGCGGTGAGCTCGGCGTCGTAGTCGGTGTTGTGGAGGACGACGACCCGCTCCGGGGCCACGCTGGCGCTCATGGCCGGACCCTACACGGGCTCCCTGTCACGATGTCCACGAGCTCGGCGCGGCCCGACGGGTCACGCGTCGAGCGCGGCGCACAGGCGCGGGCCGACCTCGGCCGCGATCGCCTCGACCGAGGGCGCCGCGGGCAGGCCGCGGGCGCGGCGCGCGGCGTCGAGCGACACCACCGGGGTCGGCAGCCCGCACGGCACGATCGCCTGCCACGCCGCCGGCGGCGTCGCGACGTCGAGGGCGAAGCCGTGGATCGCGACGCCGCGGCGCAGGTGCAGCCCGCACGCGGCGAGCTTGGCGCCGTCGAGCCACAGCCCCGCGGGCTCGCGCTGCCACCGGGCGCCGGGCACGCCGTGCGCGGCGACGACGTCCGCGAGCACGCCGGCGATCGTCTCGAGGTAGGCGACGACGCCGCGGCGCAGCCGCACCACCGGGTACACCATGAGCTGGCCCGGCCCGTGGTAGGTGACGTCGCCGCCGCGCGACGCCTCGACCACGGTCACGCCGGCCGCGGCCAGCGCCTCGGGCGAGGCGACGACGTGCTCGCGGCGCGCGTGGCGCCCGAGCGTCACCGTGGGCGGGTGCTCGCACAGAAGGACGCACGCCGAGGCGTCGTCGCCGGCGAGCAGCCGGTCGCGCCGCGCCTGCTGCTCGGCGAGCGCCTCGGCGTGGCCGAGGCGCCCGAGCCACCGCCACGCCAGGGCCACGTCAGCCCGCGAGCAGCTCGTCGAGCAGCTGGTCGTCGACGTAGCGCAGCGGCGCCGCGGTGGTGACGACGCCGACGCCGGCGCCGATCAGCGCGCCGATGAACGCGTCGCCGCACAGCACCATGATCGACCGTCCCGGGCGGACGAGCTCGCGCTCGGCCTCCTCGGACAGCTCGCGCGCCGACAGCAGCAGGCCGGCCAGCATCTGCTTGGCCTCGACCCCGACGCGCAGCTCGCCGACCCCGCGGCGATCGACCGGGCCGTCGCCCGACCGCGCCGACACCAGGATCGCGCTGCCGCCGTCCGGCGGCATCGCCGTGGCGTAGCTGATCCCGCCGACGCGCTTGACCCACTCGATGTCCTCGTAGCCGGTCGACACCAGGTAGGCGTGGACGATCCGCTCGAACCCGTTGGGGCTGGCGCGGCCGATCCGCTCCTTGAGCGCGGTGTGCGTCGCGACCGCGAGCTGCGACAGCGCCGCCGCCAGCGCCGACTCGACCCCGGAGGTCGAGCTCGTCGCCATCGGGCCGGGCGCGAACAGGTCGCGGCCGCGGTAGACGATGCGCGGCCGCAGGCCGAGCTGGCGGTAGCTGCGCTCGTCGCCGATCAGCGCGGCCTTGAGGTGCGGCCACGACTGCTCGGGGTCGACGTCGAGCAGGCCGCGCTTGCGCATCATCGCGGCGAGCTGCTTGACCGGCAGCGGCTGGCTCGACCGCAGCTGGGTGAACAGCGCCCACGCCGCGTCGCCGAGCTGGTTGCCGACGCGGTGGACCGCGTGAACTCCCTCGCCGGAGGCCGCCGCCGGGGCCGCCACCGCGGGCGCGGGCAGCGACAGCTGCGCCGGCGCCGGACGGTCGTGGCCGTTGCCGCCGCGCGCCTCGCCCGCGGGGGCCGCGCCGTTGCCGGGGCGCCCCTCGTGCGGCCGGCCGCCGCCGTGGGCGGGGCGCGGCGGCGGGGGGCCGGGCCCGGGCGCCCCGCCGCGCCGCGGGGGGGGGGGGGCGCCCCGCCCCCGGCGGGGGGGGGGGCGGGGCCGGCCCGGCCCGCCCCCCCCGGGGCACCCCCCCGCGGCGCCCGGCCCGCCCCCGCCCCCACCCGC
>WYBA01000254.1 GCA_011526095.1 Myxococcales bacterium
GCCCGCGACGGCGGCGATCACCGCGCTCGTCGCCGCGGCGGTGACGAGCGCGGTGTCGCGACGCGTGGCGTCCCCCGGCATCCTCTCGACGCTAGCGGCCGCGCGGGCCGAGCGAGTTGATCCTCATCAAGTGCGGGCGTCCGGTCGTCGCCGGCGCCGCGCCGGGATCGCGAACGCGACGACCGCGACGATCGTGGCGAGCGCGCCGGCGCCGGTGTCGGCGCCCGCGCCGCGGCACCCACACCCGCCGTCCGGCTCGACGTCGTCGGGCGGCGCGTCGACCTCGACCTCGACCTCGGCCGCCGCCATCCGGTGGCCGTAGTCCGGCGCGATCAGATCCTCGAGCGGCTGGCCGTGCCCGTCGGTGGTCCAGCCCTTGGCGTCGACGAGCGCGCGGAACGCGCGGCGGTAGACGACGCGCGCGCGCACCGTGACGGTCGCCGGCCCCTTGGGGACCGCGAACCGGTAGCTCGTCCGGTCGGTCGCGAGCGCGGGGATCCGGTTGTCGCTGGCGAGGCTCGCCGCGTCGGTGAAGAACGTCGGCGCGTTGCCGTCGGCGTCGGCCGGCACCTTCGCGTAGAGCTTGCCGGGCAGCCCGGCCCAGTAGCCCTCCTCCGGGTCACCGACGCCGCCGAGGTCGTCGATCACCTGATCGCCGAGCGGCTCGAGCGGCGCCCCGTCGGGGCCGGTCGCCTCGATCCGCAGGATCATGTTGCGGACGGTGACGCCGGTCGGGACGTGGTGGCCGACGCGGTCGTTGGTGATCGCCGCGTCGACCACCAGCTCGCCGTCGACGACCTCCGCCTCGAGGTCGAGCGCGATCGACGCCTCGAGGTAGGCCGCGGTCGTGCCCTCGATCCGGTGCGAGCGGAGCTGCCCGGGCGGGCGCGGCGCCAGGTCCTGGACCGTGCACGCCGAGGTGAGATCGTCGCGCGGCGGCATGTGGCAGTCGACGCACGTCGCGAACTCGGGCGCGTCGGGGTCGGCGTAGGGCGAGTCCCTCCACTCGAGGTAGGTCGGCTCGGAGATCACGCCGTCGTCCTCCTCGAAGTCGCCGTCCTCGTCGGGATCGTTCTTGTCCTGGTGGCACGCGGCGCACACGTCGGCGGTGAGCTGCGGCTGGTAGCTCGGGCGCATCGCGCCGGCCTCGTAGGCGACGTCGCCCAGCACGCCGAGCTCGACCGGCGCCTCCGAGCGGACGAGCTCGACGACGCCCGGCCAGATCCCGGGGAAGCTCGGCCGCGTCGCGTCGATCGACGCGATCCGGTGGCACAGGTCGCACGACACGCCGTGGGCGACGTCGTCGGACGGATCGTCGTGCGGCGCGAGCGCGCTGTACGGCGTCGCGACCCACCGCAGCGGCTGGTGGCACGACGCGCACTCCGACCCCGGGTTATGCTCGGCGAGCACGGAGTCGCGGGTGTAGACGAACCCGCCCAGGCCGCCCGCCGTGCCGCTGCCGTCGTAGAGGTCGGCGACCCAGGTGTTGCGCCCGGCCTTCGCCATCGGCGTGCCGGTCCAGTCGGCGTACTGCTCGGCGTGGCACGTCGCGCACGTCTCGGGTGGATCGAACGCCGCGGCAGGATCGTCGGCCGGGAGCCGGTCGAGCGCGAGCGTGACGTCTGTCCGGGGGCCGGACGTCTGGTCCCAGGCGTTGTAGTGGCCGACGTGGGCGGCGACCACCGTGACCTCGACGCCATCGGTCGCGGCGACGGTGAACGCGCCGCCGGCGCCGGTCGTCGTGGTCGCGCCGCCGCGCACGGTGACGCGGGCGCCGACGACCGGGTCGCCGGTGGCCGCGTCGACGACCGTGCCGGAGATGTCGGCGTGGGCGGGGGAGGCGGCCAGGGTGGCCAGGGTGGCGAGCGCCAGGGCGGTCGCGGACTGCAGCGCGCGTGAGATCACGGGGCCCTCGGGGTGGTGTGCTGTCACGTTGACAGCGCGCTCCAGCGTCGTGTTGACCACGGTCAAGACGTCGCAGGCCAAGGTGCCGCGCTGGCCTGGCCGAAACGGCCGAGATCGTGAGGGGCCAGCGCGGAGGAATCCTCGCGATCCGT
The DNA here is from genome assembly GCA_011526095.1 of Myxococcales bacterium. GTDB lineage: Bacteria > Myxococcota_A > Polyangia > Haliangiales > Haliangiaceae > WYBA01. The sequence continues at coordinate 2,058 of WYBA01000254.1, forward strand.
GGCCTGCGGCTTGCTACCGTTGGCCTCCATGGCAATCCAGCGGACCGCCCCGATCACGAGCTGCGCAGCGTGTCCGGCGGGGCGAGCCGCGGGCGTCACCTCCGGCGGTCGCTGTCCGTTCGTCGATCGCCGGCGCCGCCGCGACGAGCTGGTGTGCCTGCAAGGCGAGCCGGCCGCGACCGTGTGGATGATCAAGCGCGGCACGGTCGTGCTGTCGCGGACCGCCGCCGACGGCACCGACCGCCCGCATCAATTGCGCGGTCCCGGCTCGTTCGTCGGCCTCGAGGCGGTGGTGCAGGGGACCTATGCCGACACCGCGCGCGCGACCGAGCCGTCGGTGCTGTGCGGGATCTCGCGGCTCGATCTCGATCGCTGGCTCGGCCCGGCCGGGAGCCCGTCGCGGATGGTGCTCGAGCAGACCCTGCGCGCCACCGTCGACGAGCCGGTGCGCCCGGCGGGCGTCGATGGCCCGGCGGTGCAGCGCGTCGCCCGCTGGCTGCTCGACGAGCTCGAGCGCGCGCCGCGGGTGCAGCGCCGCGTCCTCGCCGCGCTGCTCGGGATGACGCCCGAGACGCTGTCGCGCGCGCTCGCGCGCCTCGGCGAGACCGGCGCGATCGAGCACGGCCGCCAGCGCCTGGCGATCGTGGACCGCGCGCGGCTCGAGCAGATGGTCGCGTAGGCTCCGACGCGCGCCGCGTGTCGTAGCGACACGCGGCCCAGGCGCCGCGGTACGATGGCCCCAGGGGGGACATCGATGGCTGCACCTGCGTCCGGAGACACCGAGGCTGCCGCGCACGAGTTCACGGCGGATCACCGGCGGCGGCGCCGCCGCCTCGCGCTCGCCGCGATCGCCGCGGGCGTCGTGCTCGTCGCCGCCTACGTCGCGCTGCTCCACCTCCCGCCGCGGCTGGCCGACTCGGCCGAGCGCGCGGGCGCCGACTGCCGCACCTCGATCTACAACAGCGGCCTCGGCGACCCCGACGCGTGCCGCAAGGCGCCCGCGCTCGGCGGCGTCCTGGCGGCGGATCGCGCGCGCGCCGCGGAGGTCACCTGGGAGAACGACTACCGCACGACCTGGCTCGCCGTGGACCTCGCCGCGTTCCGCGACCTCGACGGGGCTCGCCGCGACGCGCTGCTGCGCCGGCTGCTCGTGCTCGCGCGCGGTCACACGGACTCCTTCGTCATGCCCGAGCTGGCGGCGATGTCGGTCGGCGCGCGCGCGGTCGTCGTCGAGGCGGCGCGCGCGCCGCGCGGCGCCGACATCGAGGTCGGGATCACGCCGCTGTGGTCCGCGGGGATCGAGGCGGCGCTGGTGCTCGGCGACCTCGACGCGGTCGCCGCGATCGCGGCGACGATCCCCGACAGCCAGGCGATCGTGCGGCGATCGCTCTTGTGCCTGGTCGGCAAGGGCGAGTGCGCGCCGGTCGATCGCGCCGGCGAGCACGAGGGCGCCGTCGCGGCGGCGCTCGAGGTCGTCGACCGCGGCGGCAGCGACGAGCAGGTGCTCGCGCCGCTCGTCGGCGATGGCGTGGGCTGGAGCGGTCAGTTCGACCAGGTGCACCCGGGCGCGCCGTACCGCGTGTCCCCCGAGCTCGCCGAGCGCCTCGCCGCGGCGCTGCTCGCGCGAGCCTGGCCGGTGCCCCCCGCGCCGTCGGGGCGCCGCAAGCCCGGCCCGCCCGTGGCGCCGCCGGCCGCGCAGGCCACGCTCGTGCGCGTCGCGTGGGTGCTGCACATCGACGCCGCGTACGCGCGCTCGGTGCTCGGGGACGTGGCGGGTGCGCGCGAGGCGTTCGCCCGCGCCGACGCGCTGGCCGCGCGCTCCGATCTGCCCGCGCCGCTGCCCGTCGAGTCGATGGCGCGCCTGCGCCGGCTCGCGGATCCCGAGGGCGCGGCGGCGTGGCTCGACGCGCGGCTCGCGGTCACGCCCGATCACCGCGAGCTCCTCGTCGAGCGCATGCTGGCGCGGCTCGATCGCGGCGATCTCGACGGCGCGCGCGCCGCGCTGCCACCGCGCCCCGCCGGCGACTGCGACGGGGCGTGCGAGGCGCTGGAGTGGGTCCGGCTGGCGCTGGCCGTGAGCGCCGGCGATCGGGCGGGGCTCGAGGCGCTCGCGTCCGGCCCGTCGCCGACGCCCGACGGCGAGTCCGGCGAGGAGTCGTGGTGGTGCGGCCGGCTGGAGGACGGCGAGGCGCGCGCGCTGATCGTGCACGCGATCAACGGCGGCGCGGCCGAGCGGGCGAAGGTGCGGTGGTGGTGTCAGTCCACCTGGGCGGATGACCCGCGCAGCGGCCTCGATCTCGCCGTGCGGCTGGTCGCGCTCGGCGCGCTCGCCGCGGATGGCGACGTCGAGGTCTACCTCGACACGCAGCTGTCGGGCCAGGGCGCGCGCGCGCTGCAGCTCGCGCGCGAGCGCGCCGCGACGTGGCGCGGCGACGCTGCGGCGGCGAAGGTGTGGCGCGAGCGCCGCGAGCGCGTCGAGGCCGCGCTGCGCGCCCACCCGGAGCTCTATCCCCGCGCCGAGGCGCTCGGGCTGTGAGCACCTGCCCACGACGGTGGGCACCGGCCGCACCGGTCCCGCACCGGATCTCGCGGGGATCGCCGCGGCGCCGTCGAGGCCCCGGCCTTGCAACTCCCGGCGCCGTGCGCCGCCTCGCCGCCGCCTCGCTCCTGGCCCTCGCCGCGTGCGCCGCGTGCGCTGGCGAGCCCTCGCAGTCGCTCGACGCCGGGCCCGCGCCCGACGCCGGCGCCGCACCCGCGCCCGACGCCGCCGGCCCCGACGCGCCGCTGCCCGACCCGTGCGCCGACGTCGTCGCGGCGTGCCCGACGGACGAGGCGCTCGCCGCCGTCGTCGAGGGCGCCGGGCTCGTCGCGATCGAGCGCTGCGCGTTCCCGCTGGTCGATCGCGACGAGTGGGCCGCGCGCGCCGCGGCGCTCGACGCGCTCGACGCCGACCTCGACACGACCGACGTCGCCGGCGTGCTCGCCGACCTCAACCGCAGCGCGCCGCGCCTGCCCGCCGCAGACGTGCCCGGCGATCCGCCGGGCGTGACGCGCGCGTTCGGCTGGCAGGCCGGCGACCAGGACGTCGCGTACTGGATCCCGCAGGGCATCACGGGCGCGGGCGACGCGGGTGACGGCGCCGGCGCCAGCGGCGGCCGCGTCGCCGGTCGCGACGTCGTGATCGTGAGCTGGTACTACGACCGCGCCGAGGACGCGGGCACGACGGCGGAGAAGGGCGTGCGCCTCGCGATCGCCGACGTCACCGATCCCGACGACGTGCGCTACCGGCTGGTGCTGCTCGTCGATCCGGTGCTCGTCGACGGCCAGCCGACGTTCACGTCCGTCCCGATCCACGCCGGCGGCATCGCCTGGGTCGGGCGCTACCTCTATGTCGCCGACACGTTCACCGGCCTGCGCGTGTTCGATCTCGGCCGGATCCTGCGCGTCGCCACCGGCGTCGACGCGATCGGGTACGACGCGGCGACCGGCGCCTACCACGCCCACAACTACGCCTACGCCGTGCCCCAGGTCGACACGCTCGCCGACGACGGCGCGTGCGCGCCGCGGTTCTCGTTCGTCGCGCTCGATCGCGCGACCTCGCCGCCGAGCCTGGTCTCCGGCGAGTACAGCGCGACCACGGTCACCGGCCGGCTGTTCCGCTGGCCGCTCGATGGCGCCACCGGTCGGCCGCGCCTCGTCGCGGGCGGGCGCCTCGTCCCGGACGGCGCGTGGCTGTCCGGTCACTCCCACGTCCAGGGCGCGCTCGCGCTCGGCGACACGTTCTGGCTGTCGTCGAGCAAGCCCGCCGCCGGCGCCGGCGAGCTCTACCGCGCCCGTGCGAGCGCCGCGAGCGCGACGCTGCCGTGGATCGACGCGCCCGAGGACCTCTACCACGACCCCGTCGACGACGTCGTGTGGAGCCTCAGCGAGGGGCAGGGCGCCCGCTACGTGTTCGCGGCCGCGCGCGCCGCGCTGCAGTGATGCCCTGGCGTCGCGCTCCGCGGCCCGGGCCCCGCGAGCTACGAGATCTTCTTGGTCCGCGAACCCTGGTTGTGATTCGACACACACACCCGCGAACACCCCGCAACGGGCATGAAGCGGGCAATACTGGCCAGTCAGTGGCCAGCTCGCCCCCGGACAACCCGCCCGACGGGCTCGCCGCGCGCGCCGCGCTCGCCACGCTGCTCGAGCAGCTGTTCGACGCCACGCCGGTCCTGATCGCCCACCTCGATCCCGAGCTGCGGTTCGTCCGCGTCAACCGCGCTTACGCCGAGGTCGACGGCCGCCGCCCCGAGGACTTCCCCGGGCGCGGCCACTTCGAGCTCTACCCGAACCCCGAGAACGAGGCGATCTTCCGCCGCGTCATCGCGACCGGCGAGCCCTACCGCGTGACCGCGCGGCCGTTCAGCTACCCCCACGCGCCCGAGCGCGGCGTGACCCACTGGGACTGGAGCCTGTCGCCGATCCACGGCGCGGACGGCGGCGTCATCGGTGCGGTGCTCGCGCTGGTCGACGTCACCGATCGCGTCCGCGCGCTCGAGGTCGCGCAGCTCAGCGAGGAGCGGCTGCGCCGCCAGCTCGAGTCGTCCCCCGACTGCGTCATGCTCGTCAGCGGCGACGGCCGGCTGCTCGACGTCAACCCGGCCGGGCTCGCGCTGCTCGAGGCGCGTGACGTCGAGGAGGCGCGCGCGGTCGACCTGTTCGCGCGCGTCGACCCCTCGCACCGCGACGCCCTGCGCGACCTCCACGCCCAGGTGATGGCCGGCGCGCCGAGCGCGCTGCGGTTCGAGATGGTCGGGATGCGCGGCACGCGCCGGTGGCTCGACAGCCGCGCCGTGCCGCTGCCCCAGGCGGGCGGCGAGACCGTCGCGCTGGCGATGACCCGTGACGTCACCGCCGAGCGCCGCGCCGCCGCGCAGCGCGAGGCGATGCTCGCCGAGCTCGATCACCGGGTGAAGAACACCCTCGCCACCGTCGGCGCGATCGCCGACCAGACGCTGGCGCGCGCGACCTCGCTGCCGGACTTCCGCGACCGGTTCACCGGCCGCCTCCACGCGCTCGCCCGCACCCACGAGGCGCTCGCCGCCGAGCGGTGGCGCGGCGTCGCGCTGTCGCGCGTGCTCCAGCTCGCGGTCGCGCCGCTCGCCGAGCGCGCCGCGGCGCTCGCGCCCGGCTCGATCGACCCGACGCTGCCGCCGGTCGTGGTCGTCCCGCTCGGCCTGGCGCTGCACGAGCTCGCGACCAACGCGGTCAAGCACGGCGCGCTCGCCGACCCCGCCGGCCGGCTCGACGTCCGCGCCGCGTGGGCCGGGCCGGGGCGGCTGGCGGTGGCGTGGGAAGAGGCGCTCGCCGCGCCGCCGGCCGCCGCCGCGTCCTCGCCCGCCACCCCCGGGCTCGGCCTCCGCCTCGTCCGCGGCCTGATCGAGCACGAGCTCGGCGGCGCGTTCCACCAGCACCCCGGCGACGGCGGCCGTCGCTACGCGCTGACCATCCCGCTCGACGAGGGCGCGCCGTGACCCGCGTGCTGCTGGTCGAGGACAGCTTCATCCTCGCCCTCGATCTCGAGGCTCAGCTCCGCGACCTCGGCGTCGACGTCGTCGGCCCGTTCGCCGACGCCGCGTCCGCGCGCCGCGCGCTCGCCGCGCCCGGCGCCGCCCCGCCCACCCACGCGCTCCTCGACGTCCAGCTCCGCGGCGGCACCTCGCTCGACCTCGCCGCCGAGCTCACCGCCGCTGGCGTCCGCTGCGTGTTCATCACCGGCTACGGCGACATCCCCGACCTGCCGCCCGCCCTCGCCGCGGCGCCGCGCCTCACCAAGCCGCTCGCCGCCGACGCGCTGCTCCGCGCGCTCGACGTGCGGCTGGGCTGACCCGCGGGCGGGCGACGCCGCTACTCGAGCGCGCCGGACTCCGACAGCTTGCCGACCTCGCGGAACTCGAGGCGGATCGCGCGCTCGAGGTGGCCCTGCGCCAGCGCCACGCCCTCCTCGGCGGCGAGGAACGCGGCGCGGAGCGCGGCGTTGCGGATGTAGCCGCCGGACAGCCGGTAGCGCTGGGCGAGCGCGGCGAAGTCGAGGTCCCCGGCGCGCGGGACCTCGGCGGGCACGTGCGCGCGCCACACCCGCTCGCGCAGCTCGTCGTCGGGGAACGGGAACGTCAGGCGCATCCCGAGCCGGCGCTTGAACGCCGGGTCGATCGAGCCGCCGAGGTTGGTCGTGAGGATCGCGATGCCGCCGAACGCGTCGAGCCGCTGGAGCAGGTAGTTGACCTCGAGGTTGGCGTAGCGATCGACCGACGAGCGGACCTCGGTGCGGCGCGAGAACAGCGAGTCGGCCTCGTCGAACAGCAGGACGGCCTGGCCATCCTCGGCGGCGTCGAACACCGCGGCGAGGTTCTTCTCGGTCTCGCCGACCCACTTCGACACGACGCGCGCGACGTCGACCCGGTACAGATCGAGCCCCAGCTCGCGCGCGATCACGCCGGCGGCGAGCGTCTTGCCCGTGCCGGGTCCGCCCTGGAACAGCGCCGTGACGCCGCGCGCGGTGGTCAGGCGGCGGTCGTAGCCCCACGCCTCGTAGACCTGCCGGCGCCGGCGCACCCGCGCGATCAGCTCCAGCAACGAGTCGAGGACGTCGTCGGGCGCGACCAGGTCGGCCCAGCCAGCGAGCCGGGTCACGCGGCTCGCCACCGTGCCGAGCCGCTCCTCGAGGTGCTGGCGGACCGCGGCGTCGACGGCGCGCGTCGCCACGGCCGGGGTGATCGCGGCCGGCGGCGCGCCGGCCGGCGCGGCGAGCGCGGCGACGGCGGCCTCGCAGCCGCGCTCGATCAGGCCCGGGCCGATCTTGAACCGCGCGGCGAGCTCGGCGGCGTCGTCGGGCGGCAGCGCGCGGCGCGCGAGGGCCTCCGCCCACGCCTCGGCGCGCGCGCCCTCGGGCAGCGGCCGCAGCTCGACCCGCAGGTGACCGGGCGCCAGCGGCGCCACCGCCTCGGGCGGCAGCCGTAGCACGACCGGCCCGGGGTGCGCGGCGAGCACCGCCTGGATCGCGCCGCGCTCGGGATGCTCCGCGACGGCGACGTCGTCGAGCCCCTCGACGCACGGGATCCAGCCGACGAGCCGGCACCGGCGCAGCGCGGCGGCGAGGCGCGCGGCGCGGTCGGGATCGCCCGCGCCGGTCGCCGTCGCGTCGATCACCCCGAGCGTCCGGCCACACCGCGCGGCGAGCGCCGCCGCGAGCGCGCGCCGGCCGCTGCCGAGCCCGCCGCGGACGGCGATCCGCGCCGGCGACGCCGGCTCGCGCCCGAGCGCGCGCACCGCCGACGCCACCACCTCGGCGTCGAGCCGGAGCTGGTCGAGCCCGCGCGTCGCGGGGCGCGCGACGACGTCGTCGACGCACGCGGCGGGCTCGACCCCGCGGAGCAGCGCGACCACCGTCGGCTCGACCCGGAGCGCGCCGAACGGGCGGGGCAGGCGCGCGTCGACGTGCAGCACGCCGGAGCGCCGCAGCGGACGGTCGGGGTCGAGCTCGCGCGCGATCGCGCCGCGCGGGTGCACCGGCTCGAGCAGGTGGGCCACCAGCAGCTCGTCGCACAGGGGGCGCGCCTCGTCGTTGGCGAGGATCCCGTACAGCCGCGCCAGCTCGCCCCACAGCAGCGGCGCCGCCGCGACCATCAGCAGATCCTCCGCGAGCGGCGACAGCCGGAGCTCGCCGGCCAGCCGCGCCAGCGGCGTGACGCGGTCGCCCCGTCGGGCCGTGACCTCGGCGACGACCTGGCGGTAGTGCGCGAGGTGGCGCGCGGCGCGCGCGCGCTGCGCGACGGCGCGGCCCTCGACGCGGTGGAGGACGCCGGTGACCTCGTGCTCGAACGGCAGCGCGGTCGCCGACGGCGCGGCGATCCGCCCGCAGTCCCACGCCGCGGCGATCGCGTGATCGGCGAGCGCGCCGACCCAGAACAGGCGCGCCTGCAGCTCGACCGCGGCCTCCTCGGTCGTCGCGCGCGGCGCGTCGTCGGGCGCGGCGAGGCCGGGCAGCGGCCCGGCGGGCAGCGCGAGCGCGGGGCCCGCGTCGGGGGCCTCGGCGGCGGGAGCCGCGGGCGCGGGGGCGGGCGCGGGCGACAGCGAGACCGGCTCGACGTGCGGCGCCGCGGCGTCGGCCTGCGCGGCCTGCCACAGCGCGGCGCCGTCGGCGACCGCGAGCGCGTCGCCGAGCCGGAGCGCGACGCGCGTGAACGCCTCGTCCACGGCCAGCGCCGCGACCTCGGCGTCCTCGTCGCGCCGCGCGACGACGCGGCCGAACCGCAGGTCGACGATCGCCAGCCCGGCGCGACCGATCCGCACCAGCGCCCAGCCGCGGCGCGGCGCGAACGCGACGGCGGTGGCGCCCGGTGCGGCGAGCGCGTGGAGCGCCGCGCCGGTGCGCGCGTCGAGCACGACGATCCGGGCCTCGTCGTCGCCGCGGGTCAGGCACACCGCGACGACGCGCGCCTCGAGCAGCGCCGCGCCGGCGACGGCGCGATCGCCCGGCGCGCCGATGGTCGCGGTCCACGCCACGTCGCCGTCGCGTCGCAGCTCGGCGCCGCCGCCGCGCACGCACACCGCGCGCGCGCCGCCCAGCGGGATCGCCAGCTCGCACGCGGGCAGCGGTCGCACGCTCGCGCCGCGGGCGTCGACGGTCGCGACCCACGCGCGCGCGCCGCCGCACGCCAGGCTCGACGGCGCGGTCGCGCACA
>WYBA01000255.1 GCA_011526095.1 Myxococcales bacterium
GGCCACCGGCGCGGGCGTCGGCACCCGGACGACCGGCGCGCTCGGTCGCGCGGCGGGCGCGGCGGGCGCACCGGTCACGAATGGCGCGGGCGTCGCCGCTCGCGGGCTGGCGCCGCCCTGGAGCTGCGCGAGCACCGCGGCGCGCGCGGTGGCGTCGCCGAGCTTGCGGTACGCGTCGCGGATGCAGATGAAGATCTCCGCGGCGCTGCGCCGGATGTCCTGCGACTGGAACCGCGCGTAGCGATCCGGGTGGTAGCGCTTGGTCAGGTCGCCGAACGCCTGCCGCACCTCGGCGTCACCGGCCTGATAGGGCAGACCGAGCACCTGGAACGGGTTGAGCCGCTTGATCGACTCGAGCTCCGAGGTCAGCGCGATCACCAGCTCGGACTCGGCGGCCGCCAGCTCGCTGCCGTCGCCGAGCGCGGCGTCGCGCGGCTCGGCGGGCGGGGCTGGCGGCCGCCGCGCGACCGCCCCGACGCCCGCGAGCCCGCCGGCACCGCCGCCTGCTCCGCCGACGCCTGGCGACGTCGCGGCCCGGCCCGTCGGCGTCCCTGCCGGCGGGGTGGCGGGGCGGCCCGCCTCCTTCTGCGCCGACGCCAGCGCCGTCTCGATCAGCCACATCGCGCTCTGCGGGATGGTGTTGAGCCGGACGTCGATGCCGGGCCCGCGCCCCTCGAGCTCGCCGTCGGCGATGTGGCGGGAGATCGTCCCGCTCAGCACGACCATCGACTCGCTCGGCAGCGTCAGGTCGATCCGCACCGGCGTGCCGAGCGCGGGCGGGCTCGTCGTCTTGAGGAAGATCGCGTTGCGCGACAGGTCGCGCTTGTAGATCGACGCGAGTTGCTGCCACGACGCGCAGCGCAGCTTGATGCTGATGGGCGCTGACGCCATTGAGACCGCGCCAGTATAGCCGACGCGCCCGCGCTCCGGGCGGCTGGTGCCACGGCTTCGGGGTAGCCGCCGGGTGGCGGCGGTCCGCGGCCGGTCGGTCCGAGCCGGCGGTCGGTCAGCGGTCGATCTCGGCCGTCAGCTTGCGGTAGCGCTGCAGCACGTGGTCGTGCCGCTCCTTGATCCGCTGCAGGTAGTGGTGCTCCCGCGTCCGCTGCATCGACTGCTGCGCCTGCTCCTGGATCCGCTTGACCAGCGCCGGCAGGTCGTCGAACGGCTTGAGCACGAAGCCGACCACGCCCAGGTCCGCCGCCGAGGTCGCGGTCTCGACGTCGCTGTAGCCGGTCATCAGGAACGCCGCGAGCCCGGGCTTGTGGGCGCGGAGCCTCCGCACCGTCTCCAGGCCGTCGATCCCCGGCAGGCGCAGGTCGCACAGCAGCAGGTCGATCGCCTCCCGGCGGTTCGACATCCGCTCGCCCTGCGCGACCGCCTCCTCGCCGCTGATGAACGCGAACGTGGTCAGGCCGGCGTCCTCGAGCGCCTCGCACAGGTGGTCGGCGACCTCGCGGTCGTCCTCGACCACGAACAGCACCGGCGGGCGGTCGGCGTCGAGGTCGGCGCCGACCACGACCGGGCCCGACGGCCGGTCCTTCATCGCCAGCCGGTGCTCGAGGTCGATCGAGCGGCGCTCGGTCTTGACCAGGTCGCGCAGGAAGTCCTCGATCATCGCGCGCAGCGACGTGACCGTCCGGCGCTGCGCCTGGCGCTCGTGGTGCAGGCGCGCGACGCGCTCGAGCAGGTGGTAGACGGTCCCGGCGCTCTCGACCTCGAGGTCGAGCACGTCGGCCGCGCCCGCGCGCATGCCGGCGAGCACCAGCGCGACCGTCGGCGCGCGCGCGACCAGGACCGGGGCGGCCCACGGCACCATCTCGCGCAGCGTGCGCAGCCGCGCGTCGATCTGGGTCGCCGGCGCGTCGCCGCGCGACACGTCCGTCGCGTCGACCAGGACGCACGGCACCAGGTCCTTGTCGCCGAGCAGCAGGCGCGCGGCGGCGTCCTCGGCGGTCTCGACCACCGTCGTCGGGACGCCGACGTCGTCGAGCATCGCGAGCAGCGGGCGCAGCGGGGTGTCGGCCGAGGCCCGCGTCGCGATCAGGAACGCGGCGGTGACGCGTGGCGTCGCCATCTCAGCGGATCACCCAGCGCTGCTCGCCGTCGTCGACGATCTCGTCGATCGCGTAGGGCGCGTCGAAGTGGTCGTTCTGGAGGTAGTAGTCGTCGAGCAGGTCGCGGTAGTGGGAGCTCGACCGGTCGTAGATCGCGCCGCCGGGCAGGGCCCAGCGCAGCCGCGTCGTGCCGCCGACCTCGGCCTCGACCAGGAACCGCTGGGCCGGGCCGTCCGCGCTCTGGCTGAAGTCGAGGTCGCGCCAGCCGCAGTCGGCGCGGTTGACGACGAAGTTGTCGCCGGCGCGCGGGAACCCGCCGGCGTTGACGCCGCCCTCGTCCGGCGCCGGCACCTCGAGCGCGGTGTTCGGGAACAGCGGCTTGAGCGTCAGCCGGTGCAGGTCGCCCCACACCCAGGTGTCCGGGTCGGCGCCGATCGACGTCTCGAGGTGGTCGAGCGCGGCGAGCGTCGCGGCGAGGATCTGCTGGGTGCACGACTGGTCGGCGCCGCCGACGGTCATGTCGTCGCACACGATCGGCTGCGTCGTCGTCGCGGACGCCGTCATCGTCCCGGGCTCGACCACGATCCCGTAGAGCGTGCGGGCGAGCAGGTTCTCGTTGACGTCCCACACGTCGAACGCGATCGCGTCCAGCTCGTCGCCGAGCGTGCGCTCGATGAAGAAGTGGACCCAGTGGTTGAAGATCGTCGTCGCGACCGAGTCCGCGACCTCGCCGGCGGTCGGCGAGCCGGCCACCGCCGGCGGCGTCTCGAACGTCCACGCGGCGAGGCGGGCGCGGGCGTCGGCGAGCCGCGCGCGGTCGCCCGACGACAGGCCCGCGACGTAGGTCGCGACGTCGGCCGGGGCGCCCGTCGGGTCCGCGGCGTACGCCAGCGCGGCGGTGATCCCGTCGCGCAGCTTGGCGCCCATCGTCGACGCCGAGTCGTGCTGGATCCGCGCCAGGTCGTCGAGCGTCAGCGGCGCGTCGCCGGCGATCGCCTCGTCCAGCAGGTCGCGGATCCGCTCGGTGCGGACGCCGGCGGCGTAGGTCGAGCCGACCCACAGCGGCCGCCCGTCGACGATCGGGGCGTTGAACGGGTCGCCGTCGAACGACGCGCCGACCGGGTCCGAGTTCGCGGTCGCGAGGTAGCCCTCGGGCGGGTTGATCGCGTGCGGCACGTAGCGCGAGGACATGAAGCCCTCCCACTCGACCGAGCCGTCGCCGGGCAGGACGAAGAACGGCGCCAGGCCGTCGGGGTTGGTCGCGCCGTTCCAGGTGTACGCCGCGGGCGAGCGCAGCGGGACCCGCGCGTTCGACGTCCACCCGATGTTGCCCTGGTTGTCGATGATCACCCAGTTCTGCCCGCCGTACGAGAAGTTGGCGAGCGCGGCGAACGCGTCGTCGACGCTGCCCGCCTTCATCAGGCCGTAGGTCGCGCGGATCTCGAACGAGGTGTCGTAGCCGGTGTACTGGACGCTGAGCGCGGCGCCGCCGGTGCGCGGCACCAGCTCGCCGTCGACGACGTTCGGGATGATCGGGCCGCGGCCCGGGACCAGCTCGTACGTCGCCTCGATCGTGTCGGTGGGCGTGCCGAGGGCGCCGACCGTGATCTCCTCCGTCCACGGCTCGATCCGGACCTCGCCGTCGGCGCGCTGGGCGCAGTCGCCGCCGCCGGACGCGCACGGCTGGATCGTCTCGAGGTAGACGTCGTTGACGTCGTGGAACACGACCGTCGCCGACCACGCGACCTCGCCGTTGTGGCCGAGCACGATCCCGGGGATGCCGGGGAACGTGATGCCCTGGACCGACAGGTCGTCGTCGGCGCCGGCGGCGTCGAGGATGAGGTGGACGGGGTAGAAGATCGACGGGTTGGGCAGATCGAGGTGCTGGTCACCGGCGATCAGCGTCTTGCCGCCGGCGAGCTCGTCGGAGACGACCCAGTTGTTCGAGCCGGCGCGCGGCGCCATAAACGCGTGCGGGCCGTTGACCATCGTCGCGCGGAAGAAGTCGCGCGCGGAGCGCAGCAGCTCGCGCGGGACGTGCGGGCGCGTCGGCGCCGCCTTCGCCACCTTGCCCGGCTTCGCCTTCGCCGCCACCTTGGGCGCGGCGCGGCGGGCGGGCGCGGGCGCCTGGGCCGGGCGGCCCGCGTCGGACCTCGTCCCGGTGTCGACGTCGACGTTGGGGAACCCGTCGATCGTCGGGCGGCGGCCGACCGGCGTCAGCCGCAGGATGTCGTCGGAGATCCCACGGCGCGCGAACGCCGCGGGGTCCGCGCCGGTTGCCTGGTCGAACGTCTCGTGCAGCCCCTGGTAGATCTCGGTGATGTCGACCTCGATCGGCGTGGTCCACGACAGCGCGAACGCCTGGAACCGGCCGAGCACGAGCGAGTCGATCGGGCTCCACGCCTCGAACCGGGCCGGATCGAACGACGCGAGCACCGCCGGATCCAGCGACCAGCGGTCGGCGGCGAGCGCCTCGGCGTAGGCGTTCACGCCGTCACTGAACCGCTGGAGGATCTCGACGATCTCCTGGTCGGTCGGGTCGCTCGACGCCTGGAGCTGCGTCCACGCCTCGGTCGCGAGCGGCCGCATGCGGTGGACGCGCATCTCGAGGTCGGTCTCGATGATGCCGTCGTCGAGCGCGCCGAACAGCTCGGCCAGCGTGCCCGAGCCGAACCGCCGCAGGATGTCCATCTGCGGCAGCCGGTCGTGCGCCATGACGTAGCCCTGCGCGAACGCCAGGTCGGCGCGGGTCGTGGCGTGGATGTGGGCGACGCCGTAGCGATCGCGGGCGACGTGGACGGCGCCGTCGAGGCCGCCGACGATCAGGTCCTCGCCGAGGTCGAGCTCGTCGAACGGGCCCGCCGGCGGCGGGTTGGGCGAGGCGTCGGGCGTCCCCGGGAGGTGCTCGTCGTCTCCGCCACACGCGGCGGCCACCAGCAGCGTGCCCAGCACGAACAGCTTGCGCATGGCGGCGACCATATCACCGTCGCCGCGCGGTCGAGGTAGAGTGTCGCGCGATGACCGCCCCCGAGCCGCTGTTCCTCCGCGCCTGTCGCCGCCAGCCCGTCGAGCGGACGCCCGTGTGGATGATGCGCCAGGCCGGACGCTACCTGCCGTCGTACCGCGCGGTGCGCGCGCGCCACAGCTTCCTCGAGATGTGCCGCACGCCGGAGCTGGCGTGCGAGGTGACGCTGCAGCCGATCGACCAGCTCGGGTTCGACGCCGCGATCCTGTTCAGCGACATCCTGATCACGCTCCCCGCGATGGGGCTCGAGGTCGCGTTCCCCGAGAAGGGGCCGGTGATCTCGTCGCCGGTGCGCGATCGCGCGGGGATCGACCGGCTCGCGGTCCCGGATCCGACCGCGGAGCTCGGCTACGTGCTCGAGGCGGTCCGCCAGATCCGCGCCGGCCTCGCCGGGCGCGTCCCGCTGATCGGGTTCGCCGGCGCGCCGTTCACGATGATGACGTACGCGGTCGAGGGCGGCGGCAGCAAGGACTACCCCCACGCCAAGCAGCTGCTGTTCGGCGACCCGGCCAGCGCCCACGCGCTGCTCGACAAGCTGGCGCGGACGTGCGCGGTTTTCCTCGAGGCGCAGGTCGCCGCCGGCGCGCAGGCGGTGCAGATCTTCGACTCGTGGGCCGGCGTGCTGTCCCCCGAGGACTTCCGCGCCTACGCGCTGCGCTACGCCAAGCAGGTGATCGACGCGCTGCGCGCCTCGCCGACGTGGCGCGGCGGCGGCGGCGTGCCGATCATCTACTTCGTCAACGGCTGCGCGCCGTACCTCACCGACTACGCCACCAGCGGCGCCGACGTCCTCGGCGTCGACTTCCGCGTCGACATCGGCGCGGTGCGCGCGCGGATCGGCGAGGCCGCGGCGCTGCAGGGCAACCTCGATCCGGGCGCGCTGTTCCTGCCGCCCGAGCAGATCCGCGCCCGCGTCGGCGAGATCCTGGCCAAGGCCGGGCCGATCGGGCACGTGTTCAACCTCGGCCACGGCGTCATGCCGGGGACCGACCCCGCGCACGTCCGCGCCATGGTCGAGGCGGTCAAGGAGCTGTCGGCGCGCCCGGCCGCGCCCGCCTCGCCGGCGGGGCCGGCGTGACGCGGCGGATCGCCGTCGTCGGCGGCGGGATCGCCGGGCTGGCCGCGGCGCACCGGCTGGTCGAGCGGTTCGGCGACGCCGACGTCAGCGTGCTCGAGGCCGACGGCCGCGTCGGCGGCGTGCTGCGCTCGGTGAGCGAGGACGGGTGGGTCCACGAGTACGCGGCCAACGCGTTCCTGTCGGGCGCGCCCGACGGCGCGGTCGCGCTGTGCCACGAGCTCGGCGTCGCGGTCGAGGAGGCGTCGGCGGCGGCGAAGCGGCGGTGGATCTGGATCGACGGGGCGCTGCGCGCGCTGCCGGGCGGGCCGCTCGACGCGATCCGCACGCCGCTGCTGTCCTGGCGCGGCAAGCTGCGGGTGCTGACCGAGCCGCTGCGCGGCACGCGCGCGCTCGGGCCCGACGCCGACGAGTCGATCTACGACTTCGCGGCGCGCCGGCTCGGGCCGGAGGTCGCGCGCGCGATCGTCGCGCCGTTCGTCACTGGCATCTTCGCGGGGGACGCACGCAACGTCAGCGTCGTCGCCGGGTTCCCCAAGCTCGCGGCGCTCGAGGCCGACGGGGGCCTCTTGCGCGGGGGGCTCGCGGCGATGCGCAAGGCACGCGCCGCGCGCGAGGCCGCGGGCGGCGGCGCGAAGCGCAAGCGCGCGCCGTCGCGGCTCACCGCGCCGGTCGGCGGCGTCGAGGCCCTCGCGGCCGCGCTGGCGGACCGGCTGGGCCGCCGCGTCCGCACCGGCGCGCGGGTCACCGGGGTGACGCCGGTGGCGGCCGACGTCGAGGTCGACATCGGCGGCGGCGCGCCGCAGCGGTTCGACGCGGTCGTGCTCGCGCTGCCCGCGACAGCGGCGGCGCCGCTCGTCGGCGCCGTGCCGGACCTCGCGCCGCGCCTGGCCGAGGTCGAGTACGCGCCGGTCGCGGTGGCGTACCTCGGCTTCCGCCGCGCCGACCTCGCGCACCCGCTCGACGGGTTCGGCTTCCTCGTCGCCCAGGGCGAGGCCCTGCCGATCCTCGGCGCGGTGTTCGAGAGCGTGCTGTGGTCGTCGCGCGCGCCCGACGGCCACGTCCTGATCCGCTGCATCATCGGCGGCACCCGCGAGCCGGCGGCGGTCGGCGAGGACGACGCCGCGCTGATCGCGCGCGGGCGCGCGGCGCTCGCCCAGGGGTTCGGCATCACCTCGGCCCCGGTCCACACCCACGTCGTGCGCCAGCGCCACGGCGTCGCCCAGTACCGCGTCGGCCACGCCCGCCGCGTCGCCGACGCCGACGCGATCGCGCGCGCCCACCGGCTGGTGCTCGCGGGCAGCGGCTACCACGGCGTCGCGGTCAACGACTGCATCGCCGACGCCCGGCGCGTCGTCGCCGAGGTCGAGCGGATCACGGGCGAGGCCCGATCGTGAGCGCCGAGGTCCGCTCGTGATCAGGGCCGCCGCGCTGCTCGCCGCGGTCGCCGCGGCAGGCGCGTGCGGCGCGAAGGACTCGCGCGGCGGCGACCCGCCGCGGCGCGACGGCGGCGACGCCGCGCCGGCGGGCGAGGCCGGGCC
>WYBA01000256.1 GCA_011526095.1 Myxococcales bacterium
GCCGACCGACGGCTCAGGGCGAACGGTTTGAAATCACAATCGGTTCGAGGAACCGGAGATCTGATCAATCCTGAGGCTGGCCGCTGGCCCCTCGACACGGGCCTCGCTGGCGCTCGGCCCGGCTCGGGGCGAACGGATCCACGGAACCTGTTCGTCCAGCGGCGATCTCCGACGACATCGGTGAGAGGCTCAGGACGAACGGACTCTTGTCAGCGTTGCTAACTGACCGGCATTGGCCCTGGCAGGCGACGAGGCGCACGCGCTCACGCGCCGAGCGCGATCGCCAGCTCGAGCAGGTCGGCGGGGCGCGACGGGTCGTCGAAGTCGACGACGGCGTAGGCGCGCTCGGGCGCGCCCGGGACGTGGGCGACGCCCTCGAGCTTGTCGCGCAGCGGCTGGCCCTCGGCGTCGGTGACGACGGCGTGCCGCAGCCCGACAGGGAGCCCCGCGCCGTCGCGGTCGATCACGCCGAGCACGCTGCCGCGGACCTCGCCGTCGTCGAAGTAGCTCGACGTCGCCTCGGCGGTGGCGAGGTAGCACAGGCGAGCGCCGAGCACGGCGAGGTCGGTGAACCGCAGCGCGCCGCCGTCGAGCTCGCCGAGCGCGCACGGAACGACGACGCGCGGCGCGCCCGCGGCGTCGAGCGCGATCAGCGCGTCGGGCGAGACGTGCTCGCCGGCGACGTCGCCGCCGCGGTTGGCGAGCCACACCTGCTCGCCCGCGCGCGTCGCGCCCTCGAGGTTGAGCGCGGTGCCGGGCGGCAGCACCGCCGCGGCGAGCGCCGCGTACCACGCGGGCGCGGGGCGCACCTCGGGCGGCGCCGGCGGCGCCCACGTCACGACGACCTGGCGCGCGGCGAGCGGGCCGCCCGAGGCGACGACGACGAGCCTCCCCTCGGCGTCGACATAGCCGGCCTCGAGGTCGGGCTTGTCGGCCTTGTTGCCGATCCCCTTGTCGAACACGCGGCGCCCGCCCGGCCCCGCCGGCAGCGCCACGTCGTCGACGAGCCCGGTCGCCGGGTCGACGACGCCGAGGAACGCGGCGTCGTCCTGGATCACGACGAGCGCGTCGCCGCACCACACGATCGATGACGCGGCGCGAACGTGCGCCGGGCGATCGAGCGCGGGGTCCGCGCCGCGGCGGTAGACGAGCGGCCGGCGCGCGACGACGCGCGCGACGAGCGAGGGATCGTGCCGGGCGACGAGCATCCACGGCGAGCTTCGCGTCGCGACGCCGAAAACAGCAAGGCCCGAACACCTGGTGGTGTCCGGGCCTCCGGGAGGCCGATGTTGTCATCGTCCTTGAAACGGTGGCGGCGGGGCCGCGATGGCGGTGTTCATCGCACCGCGATCGGCCGGATGCAAGCCCATGAGGCGGCTTCTCCGGCTGACCTCACCTCGCGACCTGTGAGGATCTCGCACCTCACAGGCCGCGTCGATCGGCCGGTCCTCACGGAGTCGGCTCGGACGGCCGCGCGCCTCGGACGGACGGGACTGCGTCGCAGTCCCTCAGCCGATCACGAGCAGCCGCTGGTCGCGCCGCAGTTCGGGCACTTGTGGCAGGCGCCGTTGCGCACCATCAGCGTGCCGCACTCGTGGCACGGCGGCGCGTCGGTCTCCTGGACCCAGGTGCGGTCCTTGGTGACGGCCGCGACGACCACCGGGATCGAGGAGGCCTCGACCGCGTCCTTGGCCATCAGCGGGACGCGCGGCAGGTCGAGCTGCGTCTCGCGCGCGGCCGGGTGGCGCTCGGAGTTCTCCGACTGGAAGCGGAGCGACAGCCAGCGGAACAGGTAGTCCATGATCGACGTGGCGATCGGGATCTCCTGGTTGCCGGTGAAGCCGCTCGGCTCGAACCGCGTGCCCTTGAACTTCTCGATCAGGATGGGCAGCGGCACGCCGTGCTGCAGCGCGAGCGAGATGGCCGTCGCGAACGAGTCCATCAGGCCGGCGATGACCGAGCCCTCCTTCGCCATGCGGACGAAGATCTCGCCCGGGCTGCCGTCCTCGTACATGCCGACGGTGATGTAGCCCTCGTGGCCGCCGATCGAGAACTTGTGCGTGAAGGAGTGGCGCTCCTCCGGCAGCTTGTAGCGGATCGCCATCGGCGGGCCCTTCGGCCGGCCCTGGCGGGCGCGCAGCGCCTCGACCAGCTTGCGCTCCTCGCCCGACAGCGTGTCGAGCGGATCGACCGCGACGGCCGCGAGCTGGCCCGAGCTCGTCGCCTGCTTCATGTTCGTCGACAGCGGCTGGGTGCGCTTGCACCCGTCGCGGTAGACCGCGATCGCCTTGAGGCCGAGCTTCCACGCCTGGATGTACGCGTCCTCGATGTCCTCGACGGTGCAGTCGGTCGGCAGGTTGACCGTCTTCGAGATCGCGCCCGACAGGAACGGCTGGGTCGCCGACATCATGCGGATGTGACCCATGTAGTGGATCGACCGCGTGCCCGTCGCCGAGCGGAACGCGCAGTCGAACACCGGCAGGTGCTCCGGCTTGAGGCCGGGCGCGCCCTCGATCGTGTCGTTCTGGTCGATGTACGCGGTGATCGCCGCGACGTCCTTGTCGCTGTAGCCGAGCCGGCTCAGCGCCTCGGGCACCGTGTTGTTGATCAGCTTGAGCAGGCCGCCGCCGACGAGGCGCTTGTACTTGACGAGCGCGATGTCCGGCTCGATGCCGGTGGTGTCGCAGTCCATCAGGAACGCGATCGTGCCGGTCGGCGCGAGCACGGTGGTCTGGCCGTTGCGGAAGCCGTACTTCTGGCCGACGGCGATCGCGTCGTCCCACGACTCCTTCGCCGCGGTCATCAGGTCGTACGGGACGAGCGCCGCGTCGATCCGGTCGACCGCGCTGCGGTGCTTGCGCATGACGCGCAGGAACGGCTCCTCGTTCTGGGCGTAGCCGGCGAACGGGCCGGTCGCGTCGGCCGCGATCCGCGCCGACGTCCGGTACGCCTCGCCGCACATGAGCGCGGTGATCGCGCCCGCGTAGGCGCGGCCCGGCTCCGAGTCGTACGGCAGCGAGCGCGACATCAGCAGCGCGCCGAGGTTGGCGAAGCCGAGGCCGAGCGGGCGGTACTCCCACGAGTTCTTGGCGATCGCCTCGGTCGGGTACTTCGAGTTGTCGACGATGATCTCCATCGCCGTCGTCGTGACGCGGACCGCGCGGCGGAACGCCTCGACGTCGAAGTCACCGTCCTCGTTCTGGAACTTGCGCAGGTTGAGCGACGCGAGGTTGCACGCCGAGTTGTCGAGGAACATGTACTCGGAGCACGGGTTCGACGCGTTGATCCGGGCCGTGTTGATGCACGGGTGCCAGTCGTTGACGGTCGTGTCGTACTGCATGCCCGGGTCGCCGCAGATCCACGCGGCCTCGGCCATCTTGCGCATCAGGTCGCGCGCCTTGTACGTGTCGAGCGCGCGGCCGTCGGTGACGGCGTGGGTCTGCCACTCGCCGTCCTTGAGCACGGCCTGCATGAAGTCGTCGGTGACGCGGACCGAGTGGTTCGCGTTCTGGTAGCTGACCGAGTCGTACGCGCCGCCGACGACGTTGAACCCGCCGTCGTAGCCCGCGTCGATCAGCGCCCACGCCTTCTTCTCCTCGAGCGCCTTGCAGTCGATGAAGTCCACGACGTCGGGGTGGTCGACGTTGAGGATCACCATCTTGGCCGCGCGCCGCGTCTTGCCGCCCGACTTGATCGCGCCCGCGAACGAGTCGAAGCCCTTCATGAACGACACCGGGCCCGAGGCGGTGCCGCCGCCGTTGAGGTTCTCGCGCGAGGAGCGCAGCGAGGACAGGTTGGAGCCGGTGCCCGAGCCGTACTTGAACAGCATGCCCTCGGTCTTGGCGAGGGTGAGGATGCTGGCCATCGAGTCGTCGACGGCGTTGATGAAGCAGGCCGAGCACTGCGGCTCGTCCTCGACGCCGACGTTGAACCAGACCGGCGAGTTGAACGCCATCTTCTGCTGGAGCAGCAGGTGGACCAGCTCGTCGCGGAACGCCCACGCGTCGCGATCGGACTTGAAGTAGCCGTCCTCCTTGCCCCACGCGAAGATGGTGTCGGCGACGCGGCCGATCATCTGGCGGACCGAGCGCTCGCGCTCGGGGGTCCCGAGGGTGCCGCGGAAGTACTTCTGGACGACGACGTTGGTCGCCGTCTGCGACCAGGCGCGGGGGAACTCGACCTGGCGCTGCTCGAACACGATCTTGCCGTCGGCGCCGCTGATGACGGCGTCGCGGAGCTCCCACTCGACCTCCTCGAACGGGTCGACGCCTTCCTTGGTGAAGTACCGCTCGACCGTGAGCCCGGGACGCTCGTCCTTGATCACGCGGCTCCCCTTGGAGGCGTGCTTGAAGGGACGGGCGGCGGGCTTGTCACCCTTGTCGGGCCCCTTGTCCTTCATCGCGACGTCCTTCGGCTCCTTGGTGGCGGTGCGGCGACGATCTTCGGGCTTGTTCAGCATGGCTCCCCCTGTTGGCGTGGCGACGGCGGAAAAAATGCAGACCAGTCCCGGTGGCATGGTCGGGCGACCTGCCAGTGGTTTCCCCCCGGGAACGAAACAGCGACGTGACGGCCGCGCCAACCCAGCGCGGCGGACTCTCGTTCTACGCTCGAGCCCCGGCCCGGGCAAGAATCTGCACACTAGATTTGGGGGGTGGACGGGGAGATCACCACCACGGATAGTGTGGGCAGATGTGAAGGATGCTCTGGATTGTGTGTGGATAACTGCCGGAATCCGCCGATATAACCCATTGAATCCAGTTAGTTATAAAAGTGTGTGGACAACGCTGTGTGTGACGTGCCAACTCTGGCGCGCCTGCCGATCCCCACCCGAAAAAAAACTGGAGATCCCTCCTGTGGTGGGATCAAACGGAGGGTTGGCCTCGATCGTGCCGCGGCCCCGCTCGCCGCGATCCTGTCTGTTTTCGCGGCTCTGGAGATCGCAGGCTGCCGATCCAGTGAGACACCACCCACTTCCGGCGAGGTGGCTGACACCCGCGGGGGAGATCCCGGGAGGGCCGCCTCCCCCTCCACCACTACCGGTAGTGGGCCGGGATCGGCGCAGGCGGGCGGCGCCGAGGCGCTCCAGCCAGGGATCCGGTCGGGTGACACCCGTCCGGACGCCCCGCGGGGTGGCCAACCCGTCGGAACCCTTCGAGTGGTCGCGCTGACGCCCTCGGCGAGCGAGCTGGTGGCCGCGGTCGGGGCGGCCGGGATGCTGGTCGGCGTGGACGACTTCTCGACCTACCCGCCGGAGGTGGCCGGGCTGCCCCGGGTCGGCTCGTTCCTGGCGCCCAACCTCGAGGCGATCCTCCGGCTGACCCCGGACGTCGTCATCACAGATGACATCCATCAGGACCTGGAGGCGACGCTGCGCGACGCCGGGATCGACACGCTGACCTGCGACATGCACGCGCTCGGCGACGTGCTGCGCGGGCTCGAGCGGATCGGCGCGCGGCTCGGCCGGGCGGACGCGGCGCGCGCCGCCATCGATCAGATCGAGGCCGCGGTCGACGCGGCCGGCACGCGCCGCCGCGACCGCGCGCCGCGGGTGCTGGCGGTCATCGACCACGAGGCGGGCGGGCTCGCCAACCTGGTCGCCGCGGGCACCGGGAGCTGGCTCGACGAGCTGCTCGCGATCGTCGGCGCCCGCAACGTGCTCGCCGGCGCGGGCGTGCGCTATCCGAAGATCTCCGCCGAGGAGATCCTCCGCGCCGCGCCCGACGTCATCATCGATGTCACGCACGGCGCGGGCGCCGCCGACGTCGCCGCGACGTGGAGCGACGTCGCCTCGGTCCCCGCGGTCGCCAACCGCCGCGTCGTCATCCTCCCCGGCCCGTACATGATGGCGCCGTCGCCGCGGATCGCCGACGCGCTCGCCGACCTCGAGGCCGCGCTGTACCCGCCCGCGCCCGCCGGCCCCACCGCTCGCTGATCGGTGCTAAAGCGGGGCGTGATCGCCTGCGACCACGTCGGCTTCGACTACGGCGCGCGCGCGGTCGTGCGCGACGTGTCGCTCGTCGTCGAGTGCGGCGCGCTGTGCGCGATCGTCGGCCCCAACGGCGCCGGCAAGACGACGCTGGTCCGGCTGCTCGCCGGCCTGCTCGCGCCGACCCGCGGCCGCGTCACCGTCGCCGACCTCGACCCGGCGCGCGCCCCGCGTCGCGACGTCGCCCGCCGTCTCGCCTACGTCCCGCAGCGCTACGAGATCGCGCTGCCGTTCTCGGTCGGCGAGGTCGTGCTGATGGGCCGGTACCCGCACCGCGGCGGGCTCGGGCTCGAGGACGACGCCGACGTCGCGCTCGCCCGCGCCGCGCTCGACCGCTGCGACGTGCGCGCGCTCGAGGACCGCCGGTTCGACCAGCTGTCCGGCGGCGAGCAGCGCCGCGCCCTGCTCGCCCAGGCGTTCTGCCAGGGCGCCGACGCGATCGTCCTCGACGAGCCGACCGCCGCGCTCGACCCCGCCCACGCCCGCGCGGTGATGGCCGCGCTGCGCGCCGAGTGCGCGGACCGCCGCGCCGCGGCCGTGATCGTCACCCACGACCTCGACCTCGCGGCGCGGTGGTGCGATCGCGTCGTCGTCATGACCGGCGGAGAGGTCGTCGCCAGCGGCCCGCCCGCCGAGGTGCTCGCCTCCCCCGCCGCCGCCGCCGCGTTCGGCGTCACGCTCCACGTCGGCACGCTCCCCGACGGCCAGCCGTTCGTGGTGCCGCGATGAGCGGGTTCCTCGCCGCGCGCCGAGGCGGCCGGCTCACCCGCGGCCGCCTCGTCCTCGCGCTCGGCGCGTGCGCCGCGCTCGCCGCCCTGGTCACCGTGCTCGCGCCGCTGCTCGGCGTGACGATGACGCGCGACGGCCGCGAGCTCACCCTGCTCGACCTGTCTGCGATCGGCGACGCCGACGCGATCGATCACAAGGTGTTCGTGCTGACCCGGCTGCCGCGGGCGCTCGGCGCGATGCTCGTCGGCGCCGCGCTCGCCGCCGCGGGCTGCGCGTTCCAGGCGCTGCTGCGCAACCCGCTGGCCGAGCCGTACACGCTCGGCGTCTCGTCGGGCGCCTCGCTCGCCGCGGTGATCGCGATCCGCCTCGGGCTCGACGGCGCGCTCGGCGGCACCGGCACCGGCGTCGCCGCCCTCGTCGGCGCCGGCGCGGCGGTGGCGGTGGTGTGGCAGCTCGGCCGCGTCGGCCGCGCGCTGCCGCCCGCGACGCTGCTGCTCGCGGGCGTGACGATCGCGATGCTGTGCAGCTCGGCCTCGATGCTGGTCCAGTACACCGCCGAGTTCGCCGACGTCAGCCGGATGGTCCGCTGGATGATGGGCGGGTTCGACGTCGTCCGCTACGCCACCCTCGCCCGCGCCGCGGTCGCGATCGGCGCCGGCCTGGTGATCCTCTTGTGGCTCGCGCGCGACCTCAACGCGCTCGCCGCCGGCCCCGAGGCCGCCGCCTCGGTCGGCGTCTCGGTCGGCCGCGCCCAGACGCTGGTGTTCGTCGCCGCCTCGCTGCTGGTCGGCGCCGGCATCGCGGTCGCCGGGCCGATCGGCTTCATCGGCCTGATCGTCCCGCACGCGCTGCGCGCGGTCGTCGGCCCCGACCACCGCGTCCTGCTGCCGGCGTCGATCCTGGTCGGCGGCGCGCTGCTGGTCGTGTGCGACACGTTCGCGCGCCTGGCGATCGCGCCGGCCCAGCTCCCGGTCGGCATCGTCACCGCGCTGCTCGGCGCGCCGTTCTTCCTGCTCGTCCTCGTCCGCGGCAAGCGCGGCGCCCAGCTCTGGGGAGGTTGACCATGTCCGAGCCGGCCCACGGCCCCCGCGCCGTCCTCGACCACGTGTGCGCCGCGATCTCGCCGCCGAGCGCGGCGCAGGCGCTCGGCGCCCGGCTCCGCCTCGGCCTACCGGCGACCTCCGCGCCCGGCGCCGACGACCCCGCCGCGGATCCCGCGAGCCTGGCCGCGCTCGCCGTCCGGCTCGCCGCCGCCCGCCACGCCCCGTCGCCGCGCACCGCGCGCGCCCACCTCGTCGTCGTGCTCGGCGACCACGGCAGCGCCGACCCGGGCGTCGACCTCGGCGACGCCCACCCCGCGGTGATCGCGGCCCGCGCGATCGACGCCGGCACCGCCGCGGTCGCGACCGCCGCCCGCGCCGCGGGCGCCCCGGTGATGATCGTCGACGCCGGGCTCGCCACCCGCGCCCCGCTGCCGGCCGCGGTGATCCGCCTGTCCGCCGGCCGCGGCGCCGCCGACATCACGCGCGAGCCGGCGATGACCGTGGTCGAGGCCCTGCTCGCGCTGCAGTCCGGCGTCGCCCTCGCCACCTCGCTCGCCGACGAGCGGGACGCCGGCGCCGGCCTCGACGTGCTCGCGCTCGGCCACGTCGCCCCCGGCGCCGAGGTCGCGTCCGCCGCGCTCGTCGCCCACCTCGCCGGCGCCCCGCTCGCCGAGGTCGCCCCGCCCGCAGATCACGCCGACGTCGCCGCCGCGCTCGCCCACGTCACCGCCGCGACCGGCCCGCTCGAGGCGCTCGCCGCGCTCGGCGGCCCCGACCTCGCCCTGCTGACCGGCCTGATCCTCGCGGCCGCCTCGATGAACGTCCCGGTCGTGCTCGAGGACCACGGCACCTCGGCCGCCGCGCTGGTCGCCGCCCGGCTCGCGCCCGCCGTCCCCGGCTACCTGATCGCCGCCCACGGCGGGACCCGCCCCGCCCACCGCCGCGCGCTCGCCGCGCTCGGGCTCGCGCCGCTGTTCGCGCTCGGCGTCGGCAGCGGCGAGGGCGCCGGCGCCGCGCTGGCGCTCGGCCTGGTCGACGGCGCCGCCCGCCTGCTCGTGCCGTGACCGTCGCACCCCGCCGCGCTACAACCCGGGCGTGGCGCGGAAGCCAGGGTACTCGAGCGCGATCCACGAGGTCGTCGACCGGCTGTTCGTCTACGGGACGCTGCGGTCGGGACAGGCCGCGCGATCGCTGATGGAGGAGCACATCGCCGCGTCGCGGCCGGCGCGCACGACCGGCCGGCTCGTCGCGTTCCCGGACTACCCCGGGCTGGTCGACGAGGGCGACGCCCCGGTGCATGGCGAGGTGGTGACGCTGCGCGACCTGCCGGCCGCGTTCGCGCTGCTCGACGCCTACGAGGGCGGCGAGTACATCCGCATCCTCAAGAGGGTCGTGCTGGACGACGGCGAGGAGACGTGGGCGTGGTGCTACGTGCTGGCCGACCCGCGCCTGGCCGAGGACGGGGAGCCCGTCCCGGGCGGCGACTGGGCGGCCTGGCTGGGCTCGCTCAGTTGGCGAAGTACGTGAAGACGGCCATGGTCAGCGCGGCGAGCGCCATGGCGATGGTGCCGAGGCCGACACCGCCCGCGTCGTAGCGGGCGGCTCGACTTGGAGGTTCGGAGCTCTGGGACTGGGACTGGGCAGGCACGGACCCGAGCATCCTCCCATCCAGAAAATTGTCAAGTTCGCGGCGGCCCGGTGACAGCACGAAATCTTGTTCAATTACAGACGGTTAGATCCTCGTAAGATCGACGACTCCCGCGACGAAACGGGCGACTTCCCTGGGGTTTCTGGTAGAGATCCCGCGTGCTGCTCCGCGAGACCTTCCCGGCCGGCTCCTTCGAGTGCAACTGCACGGTCCTGGCCTGCGGCGACACCAAGGACGCCGTCGTCATCGACCCGGGCGGGTCGACCGACCGGATCGCCCAGATCGTCGCCCACTACGACCTGACGGTCCGCGCGATCATCCACACCCACGCCCACCTCGATCACATCTACTGCACGCGAGACGTGAAGGAGGCGCACGGCGGGACCGTGTGCCTGCACGCCGGCGACACCTTCCTCTATGAAGGGATGGCGATGCAGGCGGCGATGTTCGGCTGGAAGGTCCGGCCGGGCGTCCCGGTCGACCGGTTCGTCGAGCACGGCGACACGATCGAGTTCGGCAAGCGCGCCGCGCTGGTCGTCCACACCCCCGGCCACACGCCGGGCTCGGTGTGCTTCGAGGTGACCCAGGACGGCGAGCGGCCGCTCTTGTTCGCCGGGGACACGCTGTTCAAGCGCTCGGTCGGCCGCACCGACCTGCCCGGCGGCGACACCCGCCAGCTCGCGGTGTCGATCCGCGAGCGCCTCTACACCCGCGACCTCGACGCCCTCGTCATCCCCGGCCACGGGCCGACCACGACCCTGGGCGACGAGGCGCGCGCCAACCCGTTCGTCAACCTTCGTTCGTAGCGGGCGGGGTCAGGCCGCCTGGCCGGGCGAGTACTGGCCGGCGCCGGCGTCGAGGTCGCTCAGCATCTTCTCGGCCGTGAGCTGGTCGGCCGAGGCGCCGCCGAAGTAGCGCGACAGCCCGACGCGGTCGTAGTCGGCCTTGATCCGATCGGACAACAGGCCGATCTCCCGCAGGTTCGGCACCAGCCGGCTGAACATGACGTGGCGGAACTCGCGCATGCCGGGCGCCTGCGTGACGAACGTCCGCCAGGTCTCGCGGCTGATCTTGTGCTCGAACCACTCCTCGTACACCTCGTACGCCATGAACCGATTGCGCATCAGCAGCGCGACCTCGAACGCCCACTGCTCGCGCTCGCGGCGCTCGCTGTCGGACAGGTGCTTGGTGATGTGCTCGCGCAGCGCGAGGACGCCGTAGTGGACGTGACGCGCCTCGTCCTGGATCACCATCTTCAGTAGCTGCTTGAGCAGCGGCTCGCGCGTGATCTTGTAGAGCGTGCCGAACGCGCCGAGCGCGAGCCCCTCGACCATGATCTGCATGCCGAGGAACTTCATGTCCCAGCGCGAGTCCTCCATCAGCGCGTCGATGATGACGAACAGGTTGTCGTTGATCTGGTAGAGCTTCTCGAGCTTGGTGTCGAGGTAGCGGTGGAACACCTCGACGTGGCGCGCCTCGTCGACGACCTGGGTCGCGCCGTAGTACTTGCCGTCGAAGAACTGCACCGCCTCGGTGACCTGGGCCGACGCCATCAGCGCGCCCTGCTCGCCGTGGAGGAACTGCGACAGCATCCACGCGACGATGCTGGCGCGGAACCGCTTCTCCTCGGCGCCGTCGAGCTTGATCCCGGCGGCCTCGAGCGGGGCGTAGTCGAACCAGCCCTGCGGCAGGATCGGCACCTCGGGGTTCATCGGGTCGACCGAGGTCGCCCACGGCAGGTAGGTCTCGCCGTCCCACTGGCCGCGCTTGGCGCGGCGGTAGAGCTCGGCCATCTCGGGGTGATCCGACGGGTACGCCCAGTCGAAGTAGGCGCGGTGGCGCGCCTGGAACAGGGTCGGCTCGCCCTGCTTGCCGCGGTGCAGGATCAGCCCGCGCAGCCCCGACGGCCCGAGCGACCGCGCGACCCGCGGATCCTTGATCTCGCGCATCAAGTCGACGACCTCGAGGTAGCGGTCGACGGTGTCGCGGACGCGCGCCGGCAGCCGCGCGGTCAGCGACGACAGCCGGGTGGTCAGCGAGACGTGGGCGCGGGTGTCATCACTGGGCTTCGAGGGCGTGGTCATGGGCGTGGCTCCAGGGCGGCGAAGAAGTTCTTCACGGTGGCGGTGTGGAGGTGGATCACGATCGCGTGGATGAGCGGCAAGATCTTCGCGATCATCTGCGCCGACTGCTCGGGCGGCAGGTGCTCCATGCGGTCGACCAGGATCGCGGTCTCGCGCTGGAACAGCGTCGTGACCGCCTCGTCGTAGATCAGGATGTCGTCGGGGGTGAACCCGAGCTCGGCGGAGAACCCGGCCGCGCGCAGCTGGCCGAAGATGTCGAGCAGCCACAGCGACTCGGTCGACACCTCGAGCCGGCCGTCGGCGCCGGGGCGCGCGGCGGCCAGGCCGATCTCGACCATCCGCTGCAGCTCGGCCATCGTCACGCCGTGGCGCGCGCACGCCTCGGCGGCGTCGACCATCGTCGGGCGCGCCTGCGCGCCGAGCGAGGCGCCGAGCCGCGTCGCGACCTCGCCGAGCACGTTGCGCTGCGCCGGCGCCAGGCCGGCGGTCTCGCCGGCGAGCAGCGCGCGGATCGCCTTGAGCGGGAGGAACCGCTCCTCCTGCAGCGTCCGGACCAGGCGCAGCCGGTCGACGTGCTCGGGGCCGTAGTAGGCCATGTTGCGGCCGGTCTTCTTGCCCTCGGGGACGAGGCCCTGCTGGATGTAGAAGTGGATCGCCTGGCGCGACAGCCCGGTGAGCTCGCACAGGTCCTTCATCTTGTAGACCGGCGCGGCGTCGGGCGCCTCGGGGGCGGCCGCGGGGGCGAGCGCGTTCACGGCGCCTCCACCGTGCACGGCGACACCGGCCGGGCGCAGCACGCGAGGATCCGGCCGCTCGCGCGCTCCTGGGGCGACAGGCAGTTGGGCTCGTCCATCTCGACCTCGCCCGACGCCAGCTGCACGGCGCACGCGCCGCACCCGCCCATCGCGCACGAGTAGTCCATCGGCACGCCGGCGGCGAGGCCGGCGTCGAGGATCGTGCCGCCCGGCGGGACGACGACGTCGACGACCGCGCCGCCGCGGCGGCGCAGCGACAGCCGCTGCGCGACCCTGGCGCCGGTGGCGCGCTCGGCGGTGGCGAACCGCTCCTCGTGGAGGTTCGCGGTCGGGACGCCGCGCGCCGCGAGCGCCTCGCGCACCTCGGCCATCGCCGGCGCCGGGCCGCACACGTAGTACTGCGTGGTCGCGTCGAGCCGGTCGGCGACGGCCTCGAGCTCGGCGGTGACGGTCACGCGGTCGAGCCGGCCGACGGTGGCCGGGACGTCGCCCTCGGCGACGCGCTCGAGCACGTGGCGGACGACGAGGCGCCCGGAGTGCTGCGCGACCAGCGCGTCGAGATCGGGCAGGAAGATGATGTCCGCGGCGGTGCGGTTGCCGAACAGCAGCGTGATCCGGCTGTCCGGCTCGCGCGCGAGCACCGCGCGGGTGATCGCCATGATCGGCGTGATGCCGCTGCCGCCGGCGATCAGCACCAGCGAGCGCCGCGCCGCCGCGTCCGGCACGACGGTGAAGTCGCCGGAGGGGCCTAGCACCGGGACGACGTCGCCGACGGCGAGCCGCTCGTGGAGGTGGGTCGAGACGCGGCCGCCGGCGATCCGCTTGACCGTCACGGCGACGGTCGCGGTGTCGTCGAGCGCGCTGCAGATCGAGTAGGCGCGGCGGTGGATCTCGCCGTCGATCGTCACCAGCAGGGTGAGGAACTGGCCGGGGACGAACACGACCGGCGCGCCGGTCGGATCGGACAGGACGATCGTCAGCGCGTCCTGGGTCTCGCGGTGGAGCGCGCGGACCAGCAGCGGGCGCGCCGCGGCGGTGGTGGCCGACGGGATCGAGCCGGGCGTGGCCTCGACCACCGGGTGGCGGCCGGGGCGGCGGGCGACGAGCGGCGGGAGCCGGTCACCGCGCAGGTCGGAGAGGACCGCGCGGACGTCGCGCGCCACGGCCGAGAGCCGGGCGCGCAGGCGGGATGGGGTGGCCATGGAGGCCAATCTGCCCCAGGCCACTGTCTAGTGTCAAGTTGTACTTTACAGACGATCTAACTAACTGGAATCACTCCCAGGCGAGGTCGACCTCGTCCTCGTCCCCCATCGCGCTCTCGATCAGCGCGAGCAGGTCCGGGTCGGCCCCGTTGTCCGAGAGCAGCTCGAGCGTGTCGCGATCGAAGAAGTACTCCTTGTCGTCGCCGTCCTCCTCCTCGAGCTGGTCGACGAGGAACTTGAGCTGGGCGTCGGTGATCTGGCCGACGGTCTCGCCGTTGTCGATCCGATAGAGGCGGGGCATGGCGCGAGTCTGCCCGTGGATCGCGGCCGCGGTCAAACGGGCCGGGACGCTAGCTAGACCGCGTCGCCGCGGCGCAGATCGGCGAGGTCGACCCCGCTGGCCGTCAAGGCCAGCTCGAACGCGGCCGCGCCGTGGGCGCGCCAGAACTGGTACTCGCGCTCGCTCACCGGCACCAGCGCCACGAGCGTGATCGCCGGCGGGCCCTGGTCGAGCGGCAGCCGGATCGGCCACGACCGCGGCACCGTGAAGTAGACGTGCGGCAGGCGCTGCGACAGCTCCCCGGCGCCGAGCACCGCGATGACGTCGCGGACGAACGAGCCGGGCTCGGGGAAGAAGTGGTTGCCGAGCAGGTGGTAGGCGGCGTTGGCGACGATCTGCCCGTTGATCTCGCCGTCGACGGTGCTGGCCATCAGCAGCTCGACGCGCGGGCGCCCGGGCTCGCGCCAGGCGTGATCGCACAGCCCGAGCGAGGCGTACGTGACCGTGCCCTTGACGGGGCAGTTCGCCGCGCGCAGCACCTCGATCACCTGGCTGGGATCGCCCGCGTGCTTGTAGGCGCGCGCGCTGTACGGCCCGAGCGCGCCGCGCAGCAGGTTCGCGACGTGCGACGACAGCTGCAGGAACGCGGCGAGCTTGGGGACGTTGCGGGCCATCTCGACCCAGCTCGGCTGGAGCTGCAGCACGCGCGAGAGGTAGTTCTGCGCCATCATGCGGTGGCCGAGGTCGGCGTGGGCGAGCGCGCCCCCCCACAGCGCGGTGGCGCTGTCGGGGCGCAGGCCGATCGCCCGGTCGAACGCCCGCGCCGCCTCGGTCGTCTTGCCCAGGCACAGCAGGGCGTTGCCCAGGCCCTTCCACGCGACCGCGTGCGACGGGAAGATCGTCGCGGCGCGCTCGAAGCGCGCCGCGGCCTCCGCGTACTGCTTCTGCTCGAACAGCGCGTGGCCCTCGGCGGTCAGCTGGTCGGCGACGGGCTGGCTCAACCCCGTGGACCCTACCAGACCGGCCGGGGACGCCGGCAGGTATCAGCGCGGTGGGAAGGTGCCATACGAAGCCCCTTGCGAAAGAAATCGCGGGGTGGTGATGCTGCCGGCGCCATGAGGTGCCCCGCCCTGCTCGCCGCCCTGCTCGTCGCCGCCTGCGCCAGCTCCGAGGGTGGCGGCGCCCCGGACGCCGAGCCCACGCCCGGGATCGACAGCGGTGGGCAGATCGACAGCGGCGGCGGGGAGATCGACGCCGAGCCCGGCGACATCGACGCGGCGCCCGCGATCGACGCGACGCCGATCGACGCGGATCCCGGCGCGATCGACGCCATGCCGATCGACGCCATGCCGGCCGACGCCATGCCGATCGACGCCATGCCGATCGACGGCTCGACCTGCCCGACCTCGCCGTGCGACCTCGTCGAGCAGTGCGGCTGCGCGATGAACCAGGCGTGCGACGTCGACTTCTCCGACCTCGACGGCACGGCGTGCCGCGGCGTCGCCACCGCCGGCGACGAGAACGACACCTGCACCGCGATCAACCAGTGCGCCGCCGGCAACGTGTGTGTCGGCGACGGGACGAACAACAGCTGCGAGCACTACTGCGCCGACAACAGCGACTGCGCCGGGCCGCGCGGGCAGTGCGTCATCCAGCTCAACGACGGCACCGACCCGATCCCCGGCGCGGTGACGTGCTCGTCGAACTGCAACCCGGCGACGGCGACCAACCCGCTGTGCCCGACGGGGTGGACGTGCGACCTGTTCACGGCGACGTTCGGCGGGACGGACCACGAGATCGCCGACTGCCGGCCCGCTGGCACTGCGACGCAGGAGCAGAGCTGCGCCACGACCGACTGCGCGGCCGGGCACTCCTGCATCACCGTCGATGGCTCACCGCTGTGCCTCAAGATCTGCACCCGGCCGGCGGGAACCGAGTGCGCGACCATTCCGGGCGGAGCAACGTGCTTCGCTCTGGGTGATGGCTTCGTCGTCGGCGGCACCGAGTACGGCGTCTGCTTCTGATCCCAGCTCGAGCCGGGCTGAGCCTCCGTCACTACTGCTGCGGCAGCTTCCCGCGCCCCTCGCGGATCGCCTGCCACTCGCGCGCGAGCAGGCTCATCCGCACCATGTCGTGCCACCGGCCCTCGTGGAAGTACTCCTCGCGCAGCACGCCCTCCTCGACGAACCCGACCCGGCCGTAGATGCCGCGGCCGCGCGCGTTGTGGCTGAACACCATCAGCCACAGCTTGTGGAGCCCCAGCACGTCGAACCCGTGGTCACACAGCGCGCGGATCGCGGCCGAGCCGAGCCCGCGCCCCATGTCGCCGCGGCTGGCCAGGATGCACGCCAGCCGGCCGACCTTGCTGCGGTCGTGGATCTGGTGGATCCCGCACTGGCCGAGGTAGCGGTCGTCCGCGGCGTCCACGATCGAGAACACGACGTCGCTACGAGACGTGCGGACCTGGCGCACCCAGGCCAGCTCCTGGTCGCGGGTGAACGCGCTACCGGAGAACGCCGCGAGATTTCCGACGATCTCGGGGTCGTTGATCCACGTCATGATGTGATCGACGTCGGACTCCTCCAGCGGGCGCAGGCGAACGGGCGAGGTCATCACGTCCGATCGTCGCACGGCTTCCGTCCGACGGTGCCGATGATCTAGGATGGTTCCTTCATGAGCGTCGCGACCGGCTCGGATGTAGCAGCGCTGTGCAGCAAATGCGGCGACGTATGGCACGTCGTCGTCGCGATGGTGGGCACGCAGATCGCCAAGGTGCAGTGCAAGGAGTGCGGCGCGTACCACCGCTACCGCTCCCCTGACGGCAAGGCCGCGGCGAAGAAGAAGACGGCGAGCCCGGCGAAGCCGCGCGAGCCCAAGGCGGTGGTGGAGAAGCACGAGGCGCCGGCCGTGGCCGCCGCGCTCGATCGCCCGCCGCGCGCGTACAAGGTCAGCGAGACGTTCGAGGTCGGCGATCGCGTCGACCACCCGACGTTCGGCCAGGGCGTCGTCGAGATCGTCGACGGCCCGAAGATCACGGTGTTCTTCGCCGTCGGCCGCAAGGTGATGGTGCACGGCAAGGGCGCCGCGGCGCCCGCGAGCGGCGGCGGCAGCGGCTCGCTGGCGCGGCCCAAGCCGTTCGACTACTCGGGCCAGCACGCCGGCAAGCCGGTCAACTCCGACGGCTAGCGCTTCCCGTCACTCGTCGAGCCGGTCACTGTCGCACCGGTCACTCGTCGCACCGGTCACTCGTCGCACCGGTCACTCGTCGAAATAGACGAGGCGCACGTCGGTGATCGTCTGGTTGCCGGCGCGATCGGTCGCGCGCGCGACCATCCCGCGCAGGCCGACGCCGACGAGGAGCTGGAAGCGGAACTTGTCGCCGTCGCGGGTGCACGACACCGGCATGTCGGCGGGCGGCGACGCGCACGAGATCACCAGCTCCATCGTCTCGGACGCCCACCCGAGCTCGACGTCGGCGAGGTCGTCGTCGTCGGAGGCGCGCACGGTGATCGAGGTCCACTGGTTGCCGGGCAGCGCGTCGGCGCGGCCGAGGATGCGGACCTCGGGCGCGGTGGTGTCCGCATCGTCGTCGGCGGCGGGCTCGTCGTCCCAGCCGCCCCAGTCGTCCTCGTCCCAGCCGCCGTCGTCGGCGGCGTCACCGTCGTCCGCGTCCCAGCCACCGTCGTCGGCGGCGGGCGCCTCGGGCTCGGGCTCGCGCGGCGCCGGCACGTCGGGCTCGGCGCGGCCGCCGTCGCGCAGGCCGAGCACGCGCGCGAGGTGGCGGTAGCTGTTCTGCGTCGGCTCGCCGGTCGCGCACGCGCGCGCCTCGCCCTCGCCGCACGCCGCGTCGAGGTCCTGGAACCGCTTCTCGCCGCAGCCCCACAGGTAGGACATCGGGTCCTCGCACACGTAGGCGTGGTCGAGCCCGAACGTGTGCCCCGCCTCGTGGACGATGCTGGTGCAGGTCGACTCGACGTCGTCGCCGAGGTTGTCGGAGAACACGTAGCCGATCGCGCCGCGCATCACCTCGCCGTTGTACGGCGCGACGCCGCCGACGCTGTCGGGGTAGCCGAACAGCCCGGGCTGGCCGCCGACCATGATCATCGAGTAGCCGGCGGTGGCGGGCCGGGCGGTGACGACGTCGACCGCGAACGGGCGGAACCGATCCTCGACGCACGCGACGACCTGGCGCCACCGGCGATCCCCGCCGCGGTAGGCCGGGATCCGCACGTCGCCCTCGCCCATCGCCACCGACGACACGTCGCGGGCGGCGTCGTCCCACCCGCCGGTCACCATGCCGCCGTCGCGGTTGAGGTAGAGGGTGGCGCCGCGCTGGACCCGCGCGCCGGTCTCGATCGCGAGCACGCGCACGACCGGGACGTCGTGCATGTCGTCGTGGCCAGCGGCGTCGGCGAGGTCACCGTCGCCCCCTGCGGCGAGCGCCGGCGAGGCGGCGGCGAGGACGAGGGCGGCGGTGAGCGAGAAGACCGGACTGGACATCGGCGGGCTCCCGGACGGTGAGGACGATGACGGCTGCGAGCTGTGACGCGACCGCCAGACGCGACATTCAGTCGCAATGGACTTCGCGGACGGCGCCGCATAGGGTCCGCCGGTGACCCCCTCCTCAGGCGCCATGACCCGCCGCAGCTACCCCGGTCGAAAGGTGCTCCTGGTGTGCGCCGCGTTCGTCGCCGTGCTCGGCGGCGTCGCCGGCTGGGTGCTGCTGTCCGAGCGCCCGCGCACGGGCGCCTACATCGACGTGCTCGCGCTCGACGGCGAGTACGGCGTGGCGATCCGCCACGAGCGGACGCGCGGACGCGCCTACGTCGAGCTGTTCGGCACCGAGGAGGGCCTGCGGTGGCAGGCGCTCGTCCCGCGCTACCAGGTCGCGCCCGGCGCGGTCGGCGTCGCGGCGTCCGACGGCGCGATCACGGTGCGGTTCCCGCGCGACGGGCGCACGCAGATCTTCGGGTTCGGCACGCTCACGGCGCAGAAGCTCGGCACGGTGACGCTCGGCCACGACCTGCCGCGCGAGGCCGACGGCCACCTCGCCCCGACGGTGGCGACGCTGTCGGGCGGGCTGCAGTCGTTCGAGGTGATCGAGCCGGACGGCGGCCCGACGCGGGTCTACGCGCTCGCGATGACCGCCGGCAAGATCGCCTGGGAGATCGATCTGCCGACGCGCGGCGTCGACGGCATGTGGCTGACGCCGACCCACCTCGTCGTGGCGCAGCCGGGCGTGATCACCGCGCTCGACCGCGGCACCGGCGCGGCGTGGTCGCAGGCCGGCACGGGGGCGTGCGTCACGGGCGACGGCGTGTTCGTCGCCGCCGAGCGCGGCGTGTTCTGGCTCGGGCTCGCCGACCAGCAGGTGCGCGGCTCGACCGCGCCGGCCACGCAGATCGGCCCGTGCGGCGGCGACGGCGACGCGGCGTGGGTCCGCACCGGCGTCGGCACGACGATCTGGGCGCCCGCGGGCGGGGCGCCGGCGGCGCCGGTCGTCGCGATGCGGGTCGCGGCCACGG
The DNA here is from genome assembly GCA_011526095.1 of Myxococcales bacterium. Lineage (GTDB taxonomy): Bacteria > Myxococcota_A > Polyangia > Haliangiales > Haliangiaceae > WYBA01. The sequence continues at coordinate 19,253 of WYBA01000256.1, forward strand.
CAGGGGACGACGGCGCGGCGCGGCTCGCCGGCGTCGACGTGCGCACCGGCGCCGAGGCGTGGACTACGGCCGCGCTGCCCGCGCTGCGCGACGCCGCGCTGGTGCCCGCGGGCGAGGTCGTGCTCGTCCGCCTCGGTGACACGCTCGTGTCGATCGACGTCGCGACCGGCGCCGCGCGCGCGGTGGCCGTGCCCGGCGCGCGCCCGCTGCAGCCGCACCACGTCGCCAAGGGCCACGTCTGGCTGGTCACCGACGGCGGGCTCACCTCCCTCGACGCACGCACCCTGACGGTGCGCGGCACGTGGCGCGGCGGGCGCGCCCCGAGCGACGCCGGTCACGAGCTTTCCGCACTGGGTCTGCGGACTTCGGGCTGATCCGCCGCGGCCACTCCGGACCGCCGCGACGCGCCCGTCACGCGGCGCCCGGTATACTGGTGCGTCCGCATGCCGTCCCCCGACCACTCCGGCGTCCACCGCCTGCCCGAGCTCCCCATCGCCGAGCCGGTGCGCCCGCTCGCCCTCGAGGCGCGGCCGGAACGGGCCGACCGCGGCGACCGGGTCGAGCTGCGCGCGATCGAGCCGACCGCCCCCGCGCGCACGCCGCCGCACCCCGGGGTCACCGGCGCCGAGCCGCTGCTCAACCGCGAGCTGACCTACCTCAACTTCTGCTGGCGCGTCCTGCACGAGGCCGAGGACCCGCGCACGCCGCTGCTCGAGCGCGTCAAGTTCATCGCGATCGTCGCGAACAACATCGACGAGTTCTTCATGAAGCGGATCGGCGGCCTCAAGCAGCAGGTCGGCGCCAACCTCCACTCGATCACGCCCGACGGCCGCACGCCGGTGCAGCAGATCCGCGACTGCCACCAGCTCATCCACGACCTCGAGCGCCACCGCGCGAGCATCCTCGAGGGCGTGCTCGGCGAGCTGCGGATGGCCGGCGTCCGGCTCGCCGCGTGGGGCGATCTGTCGCCCGAGCAGCAGGCCGCGCTGCGCGACTACTACATCGCGAACATCTTCCCGCTGGTGACGCCGCAGTCGATGGACCCGGCGCACCCGTTCCCGTTCGTCTCGAACCTGTCGCTGAACCTGCTCGTCACGCTGCACTACCCCGACGACCCCGAGCCGATGCTCGCGCGCGTCAAGGTGCCGGTCGGCCAGGGCGTGCCGCGGTTCCTGCGCGTCGGCACCGCCGGCTGGCTGTTCGTGCCGCTCGAGGACGTCATGAAGGCGAACCTCGACCTGTTGTTCCCCGGGATGGAGATCGAGAGCTGCGCGATGTTCCGCGTCACGCGCAACGCGGTCACCGAGCAGGACGAGCACGAGGCCGACGACCTGCTCGAGCTGATCGAGATCGAGCTGCGCGAGCGCAAGTTCGCGCCGGTCGTCCGGCTGCAGGTCGACCGGATCATGACGCCGCTGCACCGCGGCAAGCTCGCCGCCGAGCTCGGCCTCGACGAGCACACCGACGTGTTCGAGGGCAACATCATGCTGGGGCAGCGCGACCTGATGGAGCTGGCGCAGCTGGACATCCCCGAGCTCAAGGATCCGCCGCACGCGCCGGCGCAGCCGTGCGACCTCACCTCGCACGAGCGCAACATCTTCCACATCATCCGCGACGCCGGGTCGCTGCTCGTCCACCACCCGTACGAGTCGTTCGGTCAGTCGGTGGAGCGGTTCCTCAAGGAGGCCGCGGTCGACCCCAAGGTCCGCGCGATCAAGATGACGCTGTACCGCACCTCGCGCGACTCCGAGGTGATCCGCCAGCTGATCGCGGCAGCGCGCAACGGCAAGCAGGTCGCGGTCGTGCTCGAGCTCAAGGCGCGGTTCGACGAGGAGGCCAACATCCGGTGGGCGACGCGGATGGAGCGCGCCGGCATCCACGTCACCTACGGCGTCGTCGGGCTCAAGACCCACTGCAAGGTCGTGCTCGTCGTGCGCCAGGACTACGCCGGGCTGCGCCGCTACGCCCACGTCGCGACCGGCAACTACCACGCCGGGACCGCGCGCATGTACACCGACCTCGGGCTGTTCACCGCCGACGAGGGCATCGGCCGCGACCTCACCGAGCTGTTCAACTACCTGACGACCGGCTTCAAGCCGCGCCGCAAGTACGTCAAGCTGCTGCCGGCGCCCAAGCACATGAAGCAGGCGCTGCTCGACAAGATCGACCGCGAGATCGCGCACCAGGACGCGGGCGCGCGCGGGCTGATCCAGTGGAAGCTGAACGCGCTCGAGGACGTCGACATCTGCAAGGCGCTGTACCGGGCGTCGCAGCGCGGTGTCCAGGTCGACCTGATCGTGCGCGACACCTGCCGGCTGCGCCCGGGGCTGCCCGGCCTGTCGGACAACATCCGCGTCGTCAGCATCGTCGGCCGGTTCCTCGAGCACGCGCGCATCCTGCACTTCGGCAACGGCGGCAAGCCCGAGTACTTCATCGGCTCGGCGGACGCGATGCAGCGCAACCTCGAGCGCCGCGTCGAGGTCGTCGTGCCGGTCGAGGACGGGCGGCTGCAGGCCGAGCTGCGCGCGATCCTCGACATCCAGCTCGGCGACCAGCGCGCCGCGTGGGACATGCAGCCCGACGGCAGCTACGTCCAGCGCGACGGCGGCCCCGCGGCCAAGGGCGCGCAGCAGCAGCTCGTCGAGCGGACGGACAAGCGGCTCAAGGAGGTCACGCGCCTGAAGCGCCGGAAGGTCAAGGGCGTGGCCAAGCGCAAGGTGCGCTGACGCCGCGCGCGGCCGTCTCCGTCTCCGTCTCCGTCTCCGTCTCCGTCTCCGTCTCCGTCTCCGTCTCCGTCTCCGTCTCCGTCTCCGTCTCCGTCTCCGTCTCCGTCTCCGTCTCCGTCTCCGTCGGGGAGCCCCCGCTCGTCCTGAGCAGGGCCGAGCGCCAGCGAGGCCCGTGTCGAAGGACGC
>WYBA01000257.1 GCA_011526095.1 Myxococcales bacterium
CGATGAAGCGGCTGTCGACGCTGGGCGGCGCGTGGCTGACCGAGGCGCTGTTCGCCGAGTTCCTCGAGCGCGGCTACTACGACGTCCACGTCGAGGCGATGCAGCGCGCGACCGACGCGCGCTACCGTGCGTGCCTCGCCGCGCTCGAGGCGCTGATGCCCGAGGGGGTGCGGTGGACGACGCCAGGAGGCGGGCCGACGTTGTGGCTGGAGCTGCCGCGTCGCGTCGAGCTGCCCGCGCTCATCGACGCGCTCGCGGCGCGCGGGGTGTGGCTGGACACCGCGGGCGCCGCGTGCTGCGGCCGGCCGCACTTGCACGGCGTGCGCCTCGGGTACGCGTATCCGAAGGAGGACGAGCTGAGGCGCGGGATCGAGATCCTGGCCGAGGAGATCCGGCGCCGGATGGTCTGATCTGTCTCCGTCTCCGTCTCCGCCTCCGTCTCCGCCTCCGTCTCCGCCTCCGCCTCCGTCTCCGTCTCCGTCTCCGCCTCCGTCTCCGCCTCCGCCTCCGCCTCCGCCTCCGCCTCCGTCTCCGTCTCCGCCTCCGTCTCCGCCTCCGTCTCCGTCTCCGCCTCCGTCTCCGCCTCCGTCTCCGTCTCCCCGGCTCGACCTGGTTCGCGAGAACCGCGCCTCCTCCGCTCGTCCTGAGCAGCGCCGAGCGCAAGCGAGGCGCGTGTCGAAGGACGGTGGACGGTGACAGTCATTGACGCGGTGGTGCGAGCCAGGACTGTCAACATCCTTCGACTCCGGCCTCGCTGGCGCTCGGCCGGGCTCAGGATGAGCGGAGCGGCGAGCGGAGCGGCGAGCGGAGCGGCGAGCGGAACGGCAAGCGGAGCGGCGAGCGGAACGGCGAGCGGGACGGCGAGCGGAACGGCGAGCGGAGCGGCGATCGGGACGGCGAGCGGAGCGGCGAGCGGGATGGCGAGCGGAACGGCGAGCGGAACGGCAAGCGGAACGGCGAGCGGGACGGCGAGCGGCCCGGTTCGGTGGCCGGGCGCCGGCTGACCGGAACGGCTCGCCCCATGCCGCGGATCCGAGCTGTGTCCTCGCCCGAGACGCGGGCGTACGATGCGCGGCGATGCTGCGCCGCGCCCTCTCGACCTCCGCGCTCCTCGCCACGTTCGCCACGGCCACGCTCGCCGCCTGCGGCGACGACGCCCCGACCAGCGAGCCCGGGCCCTACGACGATCTGCCCGTCGCCGAGACGATCTCCGGCACCGGCGTCTCGGCGCCGGTCGACATCGTCCGCGACACGTACGGCGTGCCCCACGTCCGCGCGCGCACCGTCGAGGACCTCGCGTTCGCGCAGGGGTACGTCATGGCGTCGGACCGGATCCAGCAGATGGACCTGTTCCGCCACTTCGCCGCGGGGCGCGTCGCCGAGCTGTTCGGCGCGCTCGACGCCGGGCAGATCGACGCCGACCTCGACATGCGGCTGCACCAGTTCGAGGCGCGCGCGACCGAGAGCTACCAGACGCTGGCCGCGTCGTCGGCGCCGGCCGACCAGGAGCTGGTCACCTTCCTGACCCGGTTCGCCGACGGCGTGAACCGCTACGTCGCTGACCTGCGCGCCGGGACGCGCACCCTCGACCCGGCGGTGCAGGTGTTCTTCGACGCCGAGCGGTTCCGCGAGTGGACGCCGGTCGACAGCCTCGTGATCGGCCGGCTCCAGGCGTACGAGCTGTCGTTCTCGTCGCTCGAGCTCGACGAGACCGACCTGCTCGAGCGCGCGCTCGCCGGGTTCGACGAGTCGGCCGATCCGGATCGTGCGCGGCGCGCCGGCGCGTTCCACGATCTCGTGCGCCTCGCGCCGATCGACCCGACCTCGTCGCGCGACGGCTTCCCCGGCGTCAGCGGCGCGCCGGCGCCGCGCGCCGCGGCGCCCCCGGTGCCGGCGGCACGCCCGCGCGTGTCATCCGCGCTGCTCGACCAGGTGCGCCGCGCCCGACCGAGCGCGCTGCAGGCGCGCCTCGGCGATCCGCGCAACGGCTCGAACAACTGGGTCGTCGGGCCCGCGCTCGCCGGCGACGGCGTGACGCTGATGGCCAACGACCCGCACCTCACGCTCGCCTCGCCGTCGATCTTCTGGGCGTGTCACCTCACGGTGCAGGCCGCCGGCGCGGCCGCGCCGGAGCTCGACGTCGCGGGCATCACCTTCCCCGGGATCCCCGGCGTGATCCTCGGCCACAACCAGCACGTCGCGTGGGGCGCGACGACGGTCAACCACGACGTCACCGACTACTACCTCGAGACGATCGAGCCGTGCGCCCAGGGCGGCGGCGACTGCGTCGTGTTCGACGGCGGCCAGGTGCCGATCGAGACGTTCACCGAGACGATCCGCGTCGGCGCGCTCGGCACGATCACCGACGAGTACGAGGTCACCTACGAGCGCGTGCCCCACCACGGGCCGATCCTGCCGGTGATCGCCGACGGCGAGCTGCAGCCGCGGCCGGCCGGCCCCGCGATCTCGGTCCGCTACACCGGGCACCAGCCGACGTTCGAGCTCGCGGCGTTCCAGGGGCTGTGGCGCGCGCGCACGGTCGACGAGGCGATGGCCGCGTTCGCGCCGTTCGGGTTCGGCGGCCAGAACTGGGTGATCGCCGACGATGCCGGGCACATCGGGTGGACGACGCGCGCCAACGTGCCGGCGCGCACCGCGGGCTGCTTCACGTTCGACGCCGCGAACCCCGGCGCGGGCGGCGTCGCGCCGTGGTGGATCGTGCCGGGCGACGGCTCGTGCGAGTGGGACGGCTGGATCGCCGACGCCTACCTGCCGCAGGACAAGGACCCGGCGCGGGGCTACATCGCGACCGCGAACGCCGATCCGGTGGGCGCGACCGCCGACGGCGATCCGTTCGACGACGGCACGGCGGACGGCCACGTGCTCTACACCGGCGCGCGCGACTACGACGAGGGCTACCGCGTCGGGCGGATCTCGCGCCGGCTCGAGGCGCTCGCGGCCGAGGGCGATCTCGACGCCGACGCGATGGCGGCGGTGCAGGCGGACGCGCACTCCAACCTGGGCGCGGACCTCACGCCGCGGATCCTCGCGGCGCTCGACGATCTCGACGAGGAGCTGGCGACGCCCGGCACGCACCCGGGGCTCGCCGCGTTCGCCGCGGGGCTGTCGGCGCCGCGCCGCGCGCTGCTCGCGGAGGCGCGCGCGCTGCTCGAGGGCTGGACGTTCGACACGCCGGCCGCGATCGGCGCCGCGGACGGCAGCGCCGAGGCCGAGGACAGCGCCGCGACCGTGCTGTTCAACACCTGGCTGGTCCGGTTCACCGCCTACGCGCTCGCCGACGAGGCCGCCGTCGTCGGGCGCGGCCCGGGCTCGTGGCTGGCCAACGCGGTCGTGACGGTGCTGCTGCGCCCGGAGCAGCTCGTCACCGGCGTGGCGAAGGAGACCGGCGAGGCGCTGCTGTGCGACGAGCTCGCGACGGCGGGCACGATCGAGAGCTGCACCTACGAGGCGCTGCGCGCGCTCGACGCCGCGATCACGTGGGGGCTGGCGGAGGCCGGCGACGAGCTCGCCGCGTGGCGGTGGGGCGCGCTGCATCGGCTGACGCTCGAGCCGCTGCTGCCGTCGTCGGAGCTGGTCGTGCCGCCCGACGACGATCCGGACGCGTCGCTGCGCGGCGGCTACCCGCGCCACGGCGACAACCACTCGGTCGACGCGTCGAGCCCGGGCCTGGGCGACACCGACTTCACCTACGGCCACGGCCCGGCGATGCGCCACATCACGGTGCTCGGCCAGGGCGAGCCGCGCACGCTGCTCGCGCTGCCCGGCGGGCAGGTGATGGACACGCAGAGCCCGCACTGGCGCGACCTGATGGACGAGTACTGGTCGAGCAACGCGTACTTCGAGCTGCCGTGGACGACCGCGCAGGTGCGCGACGCGCACGAGGCGCGCTGGGTGGTCGAGTAGCGGGCTCCCCTCGCCCGATCGCGCTCGCGGTTGCGGGCAAGACGTGGCGACAAGTGGCAAGCACTGGCCAAGGCCGGACCACCCGTCCGAAGTCGCTGGTCATCCGGACGCCCTTCACTACTGTGCGCGGCGTGCGCACCGTCCTGATGATCACGGTCCTGCTGCTCGCCGCCGCGGCGTGCGGCAAGGACGCCACGTACACCGACGCCGGGTTCACCGACGGAGGCGTCACCGATGGTGGCGGTGAGCCGATCGACGCGCCGCCGCCGCTGCCCGCGTACGAGATCACCGGCGGCGCGCGCGGGCTGACCGGCAAGCGGTTCCGCGCCGACGTCCAGGTCGGGCACGGCGTCGGTCAGCAGCCGGTGCGCGGCGGCGGGACGACCGCCGAGGGCAACGCCGCGGTGAAGCGGTAGGGGGGAACGAAGATGAACAAGCTGAGTGCTCTGATCGCCGCGGCGACCGCCGCGATCCTCGTCGCCGGCGCTGCCGGGGACGCCCACGCGGTGCCCGGCACGGTGACCTTCACCGCGCGGCTCACCGACGACAGCGGCCCCGTCGAGGGTGACGTCACGCTGGTGCTGCGGGTCTACGACGCCGCGTCCGGCGGCGCGCTGCTGTGGGAGGAGACCCAGGCGGGCGTGCCCGCGGTCGACGGCCTCGTCTACGCCAGCCTCGGCGCGGTCGACCCGGTGAACAACGCGCTCGACGGCAGCGTGTTCGACGGCGGGGCCGCGTTCCTCGAGCTCACGGTCGACGGCGACACGCTGTCGCCGCGCATCCCGATCGAGTCGGTGCCGTACGCGATCCACGCCGGCCACGCCGAGACCGCGGCCGTCGCGAGCGCGCTCGACGGGTTCGATCCGGCGACGGTGCAGACGCGGGTGTCCGGCACCTGCGCCGCGGGCATGTACATCACCGCGGTCAACGCCGACGGCACCGTGACGTGCGGGACCGACGGCGTCGGCACCGGCGACATCACCGGCGTCACCGCGGGCGCGGGGCTATCCGGTGGCGGCGCCGCGGGCGCGGTCACGCTGAGCGTGAACACCGCCGCGATCCAGGCACGCGTCACCGGCACGTGCGCGGCCGGCTCGTTCGTGACGGCGGTGAACGCCAACGGCACGGTGACGTGCGGCACCGACGGCGTCGGCACCGGCGACATCACGGGCGTGACGGCGGGCGCGGGGCTCACCGGCGGCGGCGGCAGCGGCGGCGTGACGCTGAGCGTGGACACGACGACGATCCAGGCGCGGGTGACGGGGAGCTGCTCGGCGGGGCAGTACATCACCGGCGTGAACAGCAACGGGTCCGTGGTGTGTGGCACCGACGCGGTCGGCACCGGCGACATCACCGCCGTCACGACCGCCGCCGGCAGCGGGCTCACCGGCGGCGCGTCCAGCGGCGCCGTCGCGCTCGGCATCGACACCTCGGTCGTCCAGGCGCGCGTCACCGGCACGTGCCCGACCGGGCAGTACGTCCGCAGCGTCGGCGCGACCGGCACCGTCGTCTGCGGCACCGACGCGACCGGCGGCGCCGGCGACATCACCGCGGTCAACGCGGGCTCGGGCCTGGCCGGCGGCAGCGCCACCGGGGACGCCACGCTGAGCATCGCCGCCGGCGGCGTCGCGACGTCGCACCTCGCCAACGGCGCGGTCACGATGGCGAAGACGAGCGGGCCGATCGGCCACGTTCGCGCCACGTCGACCGGCATCGGGTCCGGCGGCACCATCTTTGGCAGTCAGTCCGTGACCATGGACTCGGCGGGCACGTGCTTCGTGACGATCCACCTCCGCGCCGCGGTGAACTACGACTACTTCGTCCAGCCGGCGCTGCTGCGGGTCTCGACGAACCAGGTGATCTACGACGAGGAGCTCTACGACGCTGCGGTGGCGGTGGATGCCGGCAACTCCTCGGAGGTTCACGCGACGACCACGTTCCCGGTGTCCGCTGGCGAGTCGTATCGGTTCGGCTGCCGCGCTCCGAACGGCATCGACACCAACGAGGTCACCTGCCGCGCCAGCTACATCTGCAACTGATCGTTCGCAGAGCGTCGGCGCTCACCACGCGGACACGTCCACCGTCTGACGCGGCGGCGTCGCGGCGACGGTGATCGTCCGGCACGCGTCGTCGACGCACAGGTGGTGCGGGCCCGGGGTGAGGGCACGGAAGGTGACGTCGCCGGGACACGCGGCGACGGCGCGGTCGGGCGGCGGGGCGGGGGCGTCGCCGGGGGAGAGCGTGATCGCGCGGCAGGTGCGGGCGCCGCGCTCGACGGCGAGCGTGACGTGGCCGAGCGCGAGGTCTGCGGTGGCGGTGGCGCCGGCGGTGACCTCGACCTCGGCCTCCGGCGCGGACGCATCGCGCAGCGCGACAGCGCGCACGCGGTATCGCCCCGGGACGACGGCGTCGATCCGGAACCGGCCCGCGGGATCGAGGCGCGCGACCCGCGGCGTGGCGTCCGGGTCCGCGGCTGGCACGGCCTCGACCCCGACCACGAGGTCGAGCGGATCGGAGCCGTCGCCGGTGGTGAGCGCGCCGTGGATCGCTCCGGTCGGCTCGAACGCGAGCACGACCGCGTCGTCGTCAGGGACGGTGACCTCGGGCGTCTGGCCGAGCCGCGGGTGGAGCGCGACGGCGCGCAGGCCGGTGTCGGCGACGTGCGGGATCACGAACGTCCCGTCGGCGGCGGTGGTGGCGGCGTGGCTGCCGCGCTTGGCGGCGTCGAGCGGGTGCTCGATCGAGCCCGGGTCGCCGAGCTGGATCAGCCGGGCCACGACGACCTCGGCGCCCGCGACCGGCGCGCCGCCGGCGGCGGCGACGCGGCCCGTGATCGTGCGGCCGGGCTCGACGGTGATCTCGCCGAGGTCGGTGGTTCGGCCGGCCACGACCTCGATGTCGCGGACGATCGTCCGCGCGAACCCGTCGCCGAACACGGCGATGAACCACGTGCCGGCCGGGACGCCGTCGCGGGTGAGCCGGCCGTCCGGTGACCGGACGACCGCGGGCGTCGCGAACGACAGCAGGCCGCCGACGAAGTGATCGATCGTGAAGCCGAAGTGCGGCACCGGCTGGCCGTCGCGCGTCACGACCGCGGTGATCGCGCCGGTGGCGGGCAGCGTGACGACGACGTCGCGCGCGCCGGCGGCGGCGCGCACCTCGGCGTCGTCGCGCGGGGGGCGGAGGTCACCGTCGACCAGGCTCGCGCCGGGCCGGCTCGCCTCGAGCCGGTAGTCGCCGGGCGGGACCGGGCCGAGGACGAACCGGCCGCCGGCGTCGGCGACGGCGTCGACGATCCCGCGCGAAGCGCCGGTCGCGGCGACCCGCGCGTCGGGCACCGGCGCGCCCGCGGCGTCGACGACGGTGCCCGAGATCGTGGCGGGCGCGACGACGAGGCGGACGTCGGCGGCGGGCGGGGTGACGTCGAGCGACGGCGAGGCGCGGTCGTCGGCCTCGGCGGCCAGCGTGTGTGCGGCGGGCGCCAGCCCGGCCAGCACGAACCGGCCGTCGGCGCCGGTGGTGGTCGCGCGCCCCGCGGTCGGGCCGTCGGTCGTGACCACGCGCGCGCCCGCGACCGGGGCTCCGGCCTCGTCGACGACGATCCCGGCGACGCGCGCGCCGGCGACGAGCCGCAGCGTGATCGGCGGCGGCGGCGCGCGGCCGTCATGCTCGACGACGACCGGCGCGGAGGGCGCGAGCCCGCGCGCCTCGGCGACGATCTCGTAGCGGCCGTCGGCGGCGCCGGGGACGCGCCACGTGCCATCGGCGGCGGTGTCGGCGGTGAGGCCGATGTCGCCCCCGGCGAGCGAGACGACCGCGCCGGCGACCGGTGCGCCCGCGGGATCGACGACGCGCCCGGTGATCGGGGCGCCGCGCGCCAGCGGGATCGTCCACGCGATCTCGCCGCCGGGGTCGCCCGGGAGCACGCCGCTGTGGAGCGCGGGCGCGTAGCCGTCGGCCTCGGCGAGGATCGCGACGAACCACGCGGCGACGCCGCGCAGCGTCGCGACGCCGGCCGCGTCGGTGACCGCGCGCTGCTCGCGCTCGTCGAGCCGCGCGCCCGCGATCGGCGCGCCGGTGTCGGCGTCGACGACCGTGACGACGAGCGTGTTGCCGGGGCGCGCTCGCAGGATCAGCGGCTCGGTGTCGGCGCGGAGGCGGACCGAGACGGGCTCGGCGCGCAGCGCGTCGCGGCGCGCGCCCACGCGGTACGTGCGGGGCATCAGGCCGTCGAACGCGAACGAGCCGTCGGCTTCGGTGACCGCGGTGCGCGGCGGCTCGCTCGACAGCGTGACGAGCGCACCGCCGACGGGGCGCTCGTCGCGGTCGATGACCTGGCCTTCGAGGCGCAGCGGGCCTGCCGGCTCGGGGTCGAGGGTCGAGGCGCGCGCGGGCGGCGGGGTGGGCGCGGCCGGCGCGGCCAGCGCGGTCGGCG
>WYBA01000258.1 GCA_011526095.1 Myxococcales bacterium
CTGTCCGGTTCTCGGACCCTCCGCGGCGATCGCTCGAGCATCGAGGCGCCGGGCCCCTGCTTGGCCCGGCGCCGGTGTTCGCGGTCTCCCGGACGGTCGTGGGACGCGCGCCACGCCACGGCGCCTGGCGCCGCCACGCCGCCGCCGTCTCGCGCGTCCGCGGTGGGCTCGTCGGGCTGGCGCTCGCAGCGCCGAACGCCCGCGCACCTGGGGCCTCGACGGTGTGCGGCGCCGCGAGCCACGGCTGTCGCCATCGTCGCGCGCGCCTTCCTCGTCGTCGACGCCTTCTGCGCAGCCCGCTGTTCTGAGCTGAGCCTGTCGAAGAAGCTTGGCGATCCTGCGGGCTCGGACGGCTGTTCGTCAGCAGCCGCCGCCCGTCGCTTCGCACCGTCCACTGGCGCTGGCGCTGGCGCTGGCTCGGGGCGAGCGGAGCTGACACGCCTTGCCGCATCTGACCAGCTTCGGCGCGAGCTCGCGCGACGCCGGACCTGCCGCCGCCGCCGCCAGATCCGTCTTCTCCTTGCCAGCGCGTGCCGATCGGCGTGCGCTGGATGCGACGCGCGCCGGACACAGGGGGGGTGTGAACGCGTGGCGCGCGCGCGCTGCCGGTTCGCGCCGGTCGCCGCGAGGTGCCGCACGCTCGCCTGGCCGCGACCCGTGCGCGCCCTGACCGTTCGCGGCGCGACCGACTCGCGGACGGCAAGCGACCTCACGCTCCGACGGGGAGCGCGTCATGCGCGCGCGCGTGGCGCATCGCGTGCACCGCGCGGCGACCGCGCGCGTGCACCTGCGCGCTCAACCGCCTGGAGGAGAGAATGAACAAGCCACTGCTGGGGCTGGTCACGGCCCAACTGCTGCTCGCCGCCGCGTGCGGCGACGACGCCACGCCGCCCGGCCCGACGCCGCCCGACCCCACGCCCACCGATCCCGCCGTCGTCGAGCCGCGCGAGCGCGAGCTACGCGGCGGCCGAGTCCACGCCACCACCCTCGCCGGCGTCACCGACGTCGACATCATGGATCCGGCGCCGCTGGTCGACGCGGTCCAGGCCGAGCTGCGCGGCCGGCTCGGCGCGCTGCGCCCGACCGACTTCGTCGAGACCGGGCGCGAGCTGACGCGCGCGGGCGGCGGCGCGCGGCTGTCGCACGTGATGATGCGCCAGACCGTCGCCGGCATCCCGGTCGAGGAGACGTACCTCAACATCGGCGTCCGGTTCGGCCAGCCCGGCGCCGCCGCGCAGGTCGTGAGCTCGAGCTACCGCGTGTTCGACAACGTCCGCGTCGACACCTCGCCCAGCGTCACGCGCGACCGCGCGATCGTGCTCGGCCGCCAGGCGCTGCGCGTCGCCCCCGGGGCCGCGCCCGGCGACGACGAGCTGGTGATCCGCAAGCTCGGCGACCGGCTGCAGCTGGCGTGGAAGCTGCGGTTCGCCGGCAGCACGTCGGACGCCTACGTCATCGCGAGCGGCCGCGACGCCGGCCGCGTCCACGCGGTCGACCGCCGCGTGTTCGAGACCTCGGGCACCGTCGTCGGCCAGTTCGTGCGCGGCGGCGCGCCCGGCGCGCTCGGCGTCCCCGACGCCGCGGGCCTGGCCGGCCTGAACCTCTCCGGCGGCGGCGCGACGGCCCAGACCGGCGCTGACGGCACCTACACGATCGAGGTCCCGGACGGCACGCCGCTGACCGCGACCCTCGCCGGGCGCGCCTCGACCGTGTTCGACCTCGCCGGCGCGCCGGTCACCGCGACCGCGCCGGCGGTGTACGGCGGCGAGACCAGCCTGCTCCTCGGCGATCCGTCGCCCGGGGCGCTCGCGCAGGTCACCGCCTACCACTTCGTCGAGCAGGTGCGCGCGTTCGCCGAGGCCAACGGCCTCGACGGCGCCACGCTCGGCGCGCCGCTCGACACCAACGTCAACCTGCCCGACGTGTGCAACGCCTACTTCGACCCGTGGGCGCGCAGCATCAACTTCTTCCAGGCCGGCGGCGGCTGCAACAACAGCGCGACCGACAGCGTCGTCGCGCACGAGTACGGCCACTTCGTCGACGACGCGTTCGGCGGGATCTGGGACGGCGGCCTCAGCGAAGGCTGGGGCGACCTGCTGTCGTGCCTGGCGCTCGGCGTGCCCGAGGTCGGGTTCGACCTGTTCCCGGGCACCGCGCTGCGCTCGTGCGACAACACCTACGTCTACCCGCCGGGCGGCGGCGACGAGGTCCACAACCTCGGCCAGGCGTGGGCCGGGTTCGGCTGGGACGTCCGCCAGAACCTGATCGCGACGATGGGCGCCGACGGCGAGGCGCTCGCGCGCGCGCTGCTGATCCCGTCGCTGTCGTCGAACGCGCCCGACATCCCGACGGCGGTGCGCGAGGCGTTCCTGCGCGACGACGACGACGGCGACCTGTCGAACCAGACGCCGCACTGGGACGCGCTCTACGCCGCGGCCGAGCGCCACGGCCTGGTGTTCGCGATCGACCCCGACCTCACCCCGCCCGCCGCGGTGACGGACCTGACCGTGGTCGACGCCTCGCCGACCCAGCTCACGCTGAGCTTCACCGCGCCCGGCGATGACGGCGCCGTCGGCACCGCCGCGGCCTACGAGGTGCGGTGGGCGACGTTCCCGATCGACGAGACGAACTTCTACGCCGCGACCGTCGCGCCGACCGGCGCGCCGCTGCCGGCGGGCTCGACCGAGACGATCTCGATCGCCACGTTCCCCGGCGCCACGGTGTGGGTCGCGCTCGTCGCGATCGACGAGCAGTACAACACCTCGGGCCTGTCCAACGTCGTCAGCGCGACGACCGAGGCCGGCACGCCGGTGTGGCAGGACGGCGCCGAGGCCGACACCGGGTGGACGACGACCGGCCTGTGGCACGTCACGGCGCGCCGCGCGTCCGAGGGCGCCCAGGCGTTCTGGTACGGCGACGAGGCCACCGGCACGTTCGACACGCCGGGCACGGCCAACAGCGGCCAGCTCACCTCGCCGGTGATCGACCTGTCGGGCGCGACCGCGCCGGTGCTGGTGATCGACCAGTTCCTCGACGTCGAGGAGGGCGACTTCTACGACCGGCTGGAGATCCGCGTGATCAACGTCGACGATCCGTCCGAGGTCCTGGTGTTCGGCAAGGAGACCGGCAACACCGGCGGCGTGTTCGCGCCGCGCGGGCTGCCGCTGACCGGGTTCGACGACGACCGCGTCCAGCTCGTGTTCGCGTTCGACACCGTCGACTCGATCGCCAACCAGCTCGAGGGCTGGTACGTCGACAACCTGCGGATCTACGCCGCCGACGGCTGCGCCCACGGCGTGTGCTTCGAGGGCGAGCCGCTCGATCCGACCTGCAGCCCGTGCGCCGAGACGGTGTGCGCGGTCGACAGCTACTGCTGCACGACCGCGTGGGACGCGCTGTGCGTGCAGGAGGCGCAGGACCTGTGCGGCGCGACGTGCTCGACCTGCGGCAACGGCGCGTGCGAGCCGGGCGAGTCGCCCGAGACCTGCCCCGCCGACTGCCAGCCGACGTGCGCCCACGGCGTGTGCGAGCCCGGCGTCCCGCTCGAGGCGTCGTGCGACAGCTGCGTCGCGACCGTGTGCGCGGCCGACGACTTCTGCTGCACGACGTTCTGGGACCGCGTGTGCGTCGAGGAGGCCGAGGAGCTGTGCGGCGCGACCTGCCAGGGCTGCGCCCACGACCAGTGCTCGATCGGCGAGCCGCTGACCGCCGACTGCGACGACTGCACCACCGCGGTGTGCGCCGCGGACCCGTACTGCTGCACCACCGCGTGGGACAGCCGGTGCGTCGCCGAGGCGGCCGACACGTGCGGGCTGACGTGCGAGACCTGCTCGCACGACCCGTGCAGCCAGGGCACCGCGCTCGAGGCGAGCTGCGACCCGTGCGTCGGCGCGGTGTGCGCGGCCGACCCGTACTGCTGCACCAACACGTGGGACGAGCGCTGCATCGAGGCGGCGCAGACCACGTGCGGCCTCAGCTGCGCGAACGTGCGGTGAGCTGACCCGACGCCCGCCGTCACGCCCACGCCAGGACGAGCTTGCCGACGTTGTCGTCGGCCTCCATCCGGGCGTGGGCGGCGGCGAGCTCGGCCATCGGGTAGACGCGGTCGATCACCGGCCGGACCAGGCCGCGCTCGAACAGCGGCACCAGCTCGGCGGCCGCGCCGCGCGCCAGGGCGATCTTCTCCTCGAGCGCGCGGGCGCGCATCACCGTGCCGATCACGGTGACGCGCTTGCCGAGCATCATCGTGATCGGCGCCTTGCCGGTGCCGCCGCCGAGCGTGCCGATCAGGACGATCGTCCCCTTCGGCGCGACCGCGCGGACGTTCTCCTCGAAGTAGGCCGCGCCGACGGTGTCGAGCACGACGTCGGCGCCGCGCCCGCCGGTGAGCTGGGCGACGCGCGGCGCGAACGTCGACTCGGGGCACGCGACGCCGTCGTCGGCGCCGAGGCCGAGGCCGAGCGCGTGGACGGCCGCCAGCTTGGCGTCCTTGCGCGAGGTCGCGATCGGCCGGGCGCCGAGCGCGCGCGCGAGCTGGATCGCCGCGGTGCCGACGCCGCTGGCCGCGGTGTGGATCAGCGCGGTCTGGCCGGCGCGCAGCCCGGCCTGGCCGACGAGCGCGTCCCACGCGGTGAGGAACACCTCGGGGATCGCGGCCGCCGCGACGAGGTCGATCCCCGCCGGGACCGGGATCAGCTCGCGCTCGTGCAGCGTGATCCGCCGCGCCATCGCGCCGCCGCCGACGATCGCCATCACCGCGGCGCCCTCGGGCCACAGCGTCGCGCCCGGGCCGCGCGCGACGACGCGGCCGGACAGCTCGAGCCCGGGCACGTCGGGCGGCGCGCCTGCCGGCGCCGGGTAGAAGCCCTTGCGCTGCAGCACGTCGGCGCGGTTGAGCCCGGCCGCGGCGATCTCGACCGAGACCTCGCCCGGCCCGGGCTCGCGGACCTCGACCTCGCCCGCCTCGATCACCTCCGCGCCGCCCGCGGCGCGGTAGCGCATGCACGGCGTCCGCATGTCAGTTGAAGTAGTAGCGGACGCCGATCGCGCCGTTGAGCGCGATGTAGAGGTCGTCGTCGTCGTAGCGGTCGTACAGCACGTCCATGAACAGCGCGAGCTCGACGAACACGTCGAGCGGGACGTTGTTGAAGTCGAACGCGACGCCGATCGGCGCGCGCAGGCCGACGCCGGCGCCGTCGTCGCCGCGATCGTCGGCGAAGTCGAAGAAGTGCCCGCCGAGGCCGAAGTACAGCGGCAGCTCGAACGCCTCGGCCGAGACCAGGCTGACCGGGTGCCACAGGTACGTGAAGTGGAGCGACAGGCCATCGCGCCCGGCGTAGCAGCAGCCGCCGATCGCGAAGTCGAACGCGGTGTCGGCGGTGAGGAAGTACTTGCCGGACAGCCCGGTCGGCTGGCCGAGGATCAGCCCCAGGCCGAACGTCTTGTTGGCCTCGAAGTTCGACTTGCGCCCGGCGGGGCGCGGCCGGGCCTCGGCGTCGGCGGGTGCGGCGACCACGGCGGCGGCGACCGTCGCGGCGACGAGCAGGGGCGCGATCAGGCGAGCGGGTGACATGGTGCGACGACGATACACCGGCGCGCACGACGGCGGTGGCGCGCGCCCGGCGTGACATCGCGCGCGCGCCTCGCTACAACCGAGGCGTGGCGAGCTCGTCGGGGACCCGCGCGGCGATCACCGCCGCGGCGATCACCGCCGCGGCGTGCAGCGCGTCGTCGAGCCCGCCGCCCGGCGCGGCCGCCGGCGGTGGCGGCGCGGCGACGCACGGCGACGCCGCGGCCACGATCGCGGAGGCGGGCGACGCGACGCTC
>WYBA01000259.1 GCA_011526095.1 Myxococcales bacterium
CGCCGGCGAGCGCATGGCGGACGCGCGGCGCCGTGGCCCACGCGAGCGCCGCGACCACGACCATCGCCGCGCCGGCCGCGAGCGCCGCGCGGCCCGGGCGCACGCTCCCCGCCGTCACCCGGCTTCCGCGGCGCGCCGCGCGCGCGCGACGGCGCGGTAGAGCTGGACGTACTCGCGCGCCGACGGTCCCCACGACCAGTCGTGCAGCATCGCGGCGCGCTGCAGCTCCTGCCACCCGTCGCGGTCGCCGCGGTAGAGCCGCAGCGCGCGCTCGAGCGCGTGGCGCAGCGCGGCCGCGTCGCCGCCGGTGAACGCGATCCCGGTCCCGGCCCCCGCGAGCAGCCCGGCGTCGCCGGGGTCGAGCACGGTGTCGCGCAGCCCGCCCACGGCGTGGACGATCGGGATCGCGCCGTAGCGCATCGCGTACATCTGGCCGATGCCGCACGGCTCGAACCGGCTCGGCATCAGCAGCACGTCGCCGCCGGCGAACATCCGCCGCGCCTCGGCCGGGTCGAAGCCGATCGTCACCGAGACGTGCTCGCGGAACACCTCGGCCAGCCAGCGCCACCGCGCCTCGAGCTCCGGCTCGCCCGATCCCAGGACGATCAGCCGGACGTCGAAGTGGTGCAGGTCGGGGACGAGCTCGGCGATCAGGTCGAGCCCCTTCTGCGCAGCGAGCCGCGACACGACGACCGCGATCACCGTGTCGTCGCCGATCGCCAGGCCGTGGCGCGCGGCGAGGTCGCGGCGGCACACCTGCCGCGGCCCCAGCTCGGTCGCCGAGAACCGCGCCGGCAGCGTCGGATCGCGCGCCGGATCCCACGCCTCGACGTCGATGCCGTTGCGGATGCCGACGAGCCGCTCGACGTCCCACCGCAGGAACCCGTCGAGCCCCTCGCCGAACTCGGGCTCGAGGATCTCGCGCGCGTACGTCGGGCTGACCGTGGTCGCGACGTCGGCGTAGCCGAGGCCCCCCTTGAGCAGCGACAGCTCGCCCCAGTGCTCCATGTGGTGGTGGTCGTAGACACTCCACGGCAGCCCGAGCGCCTCGACCATGTGCATCGGCACCAGCCCGCGGAACGCCAGGTTGTGGACCGTGAACACCGAGGCGGTCGGCGTCGGCGGCCCGACGCGCAGGTAGACCGGCACGAGCGCGGTCTGCCAGTCGTGGGCGTGGACGACGTCGACCTCGCCGCCGCACAGCTCGGCGCCGATCTCGACCGCGACGCGGCACAGCACGGCGAACCGCAGCGGGTTGTCGGGGTGGTCGCCGCCGCCGCGCGGGCCGTAGACGCCCTCGCGGTCGTAGAGGTGCGGCGCGTCGACGAACCAGATCGTGACGTGGCCGGCGCGGTAGAGCGGGCGGAGCTGGACCTCGATCCGCGTCGCGCCGACGGTCACGGTGTGGTGCCGCGGCTCGCCCAGCGCCAGCCCGGCGCCGCCGATGCGCTCGGCGACGCCGCGGTGCAGCGGTGTCACCAGCGTGACGTGGACGTCGTCGCCGGTCCTGGCGGCGGCGCGCGCGACCGCGTCGGGCAGGGCGCCGACGACCTCGCCGAGGCCGCCGGTCTGCGACCACGGCGCGACCTCGCTGGCGACGTGGAGCACGCGGAGCGGGCGCGCGCGGCCCCCGGGGGACGTCGAGGTGGACATCGGGATCGGGCTCAATCGCGCTCGGGCTCCGCCTCGGGGCGCGCGCGGATCCCGCCGCCCAGCGCGGCACCGTGCCCGGGCGGCGCGCCGTCGGGGCCGAACTTCTTGTAGCGCGGGCCGACGGACTCGTAGCTGTGGCGGCCCTGCATCGACACGGCGTAGGTGCCGGGGCGGAGCTGCCCGCGCAGCTCGGGATCCGCCGCGGTCAGCTCGGCGACGTCGTTGGCGAGCACGACCGGGCCCTTCGCGGTGATCAGCGTGCCCTTGGGGAACACCGCGATCCCCGACTCGGTGACGAACGGGAACCGCTCGCGATCCGCGTCCGGATCCTCGCCGATCACCGTGCCGGGCTCGACCTTGCAGTTCTTGTCGAGCAGCACGCGGCGCAGCCGCGCGCCGGCGCCGATGTCGCAGCCCGACAGGATGATCGAGTCGGAGATGTGCGCGCCGGCGTGAACGAAGCAGTCGTAGCTGAGCACGACCTCCTCGAGCGTCGCGCTCGCGACGATCGAGCCCTCGCACACCAGGCTGTCGTCGACCAGGGCGGGCGGGTACTGCTCGCCCGCGCGGACGAACCGCGCCGGCGGGTAGTCGCGCTGGGCGGTGCGGATCCGCCACTGCCGGTTGTAGAGATCGAGCGCGGGCACGCGCGCCCGCAGCTCCATGTTCGACGTGAAGTAGCTGTCGGTCGTCCCGACGTCGCGCCAGTACGGCGCCGCGCCCAGCGGCTCGCCCGGCACGCGGTTCTGCGCGAAGTCGTAGATGAAGACCCGCGCGCCCTGGGCGACCAGCCGCGGGATGACGTCGCGCCCGAAGTCGTGGCGCGACGACGGATCCGCCGCGTCCTCGACCAGCGCGCGGGTCAGCACCTCGGTGCGGAAGATGTAGTTGCCCATCGACGCGAGCGACCAGTCGGGGCGCCCCGGCATCGCCGGCGGGTTCGACGGCTTCTCGACGAAGCCGATGATCCGGCCGCGGTCGTCGCAGTGGATGATGCCGAACGCCGACGCCTCGCTGCGCGGCACCGGGATCGCGGCGACGGTCAGGTCGGCCAGCGACTCGCGGTGCGCCGCGGCCATCTGGTCGATCGCGAACATGTAGACGTGGTCGCCGCCGAACACCGCGACGTGATCGACGCGCGCGTCGCGGACCAGGTTGAGGTTCTGGTAGACGCTGTCGGCGGTGCCCCGGTACCAGAACTCGCCGCGCCGCATCTGCGCCGGGACGACCTCGATGAACTCGCCGAACCCGGACAGCCGCCAGTTGCGGTTGAGGTGCTTGATCAGGCTCGACGACATGTACTGCGTGAGCAGGTAGATGCGCCGCGCGCCCGAGTTGACGAAGTTGGACAGCGCGAAGTCGATGATCCGGTAACGGCCGGCGAACGGCACCGCCGGCTTGCTGCGGTGGACGGTCAGCGGGCCGAGGCGCGAGCCGCGCCCCCCCGCCATGATCATCGAGAGCGTGTCCTTCACGTGTCCTGCTTGATCGCGCCGAGCGCCTTGAGCTTGGCCATCAGGTCGCCGTGGATCTGGTTGAACTCCTCGAGGCTGCCGTCGGCGTCCATCGCGCCGACCGTGGCGACCGCCGCGTGCGGCAGCATCTGCCGCACCACCGCCGGGTCGAGGCCGGTCGACCGCGCGACCTCGGCGACGTGCGCCTCCTGGTCGTCGTCGGGATCACCGAGCAGGCCCTGGGCCTTGGCGCGGACGTCGTCGTCGTCGTCGAGCTTCGACGGATCGCGCGCGTAGGCGGCGAGGTCCCCGTCCTTGATCGCGCCGAACAGCGAGGCGCCGGTGCCGGGCAGGCGCAGCTTGCCGCCGATCTTGTCCTTGATGAACGGCACCGCCTGGGCCAGCACCTGCTTGGCCTGGTCGGCGCTGACGCCGAACTTCTTGGTGAGCTGACCGACGACGCCGCCGCCGTGCTCCGAGACCATGTCGAGAAGTCCCATGACGTCCTCCTTGGAGGACGACACTCTACCAAAACCCGGGCGCGTGGTTGCTGCGGCCGGGTGTCACTCGAGCGGGCACGACAGGTCGGCCGGGACGCACGCCTGGCCGTAGATCGTGCTCGATGACGCGGAGGCGATGGCGCGGCAGGCGTAGCCGTCGGGGCAGCCGCGATCGTCGGTGCACGCCGCGGCGCAGCGCCGGCCGTCGTCGCCGATCGTCACGCACAGGTTGCCGACGCCGCCGCAGTCGGCGTTGGCGTCGCACTCGCTGCACAGGTTCTCGACGACGCCGAACGGGTGGAGCGCCGGGTTGTCGTCGATCCCGTGGATCCCGTACATCGTGTGGAACCCGGCCGCGTTGGCGTCGAGCGCGCCGAGCAGCGACTTGATCGTGCGCGGGCGCAGCCGCCCCTGTGAGTCGCGCTCGATCAGCGCGGTGATGACGTCCTGGACGGCCGCCGGGGTGGATGCGTCGGAGAACGACGTCGTCGTGATGACATCCACGAACGCGCCGTCCGGCTTGGCGGGGTTGCGGCGGAACGCCTCGCCGATCTGATAGGTGTCGCAGCCCTCGGCGACGATCACCTGGTAGCGCTCGGCCGGCATCGCCACCGAAGCCATCTCGGCGTCGTCGAGGTCGCCCTCGGACGTCGTCCGCCAGTTGGCGAGCGCGAACCCGTAGAACGGGCCGGAGTGGCCGCTGTAGACGATCACGTCGCGGCTCGCGAGCGAGGCGCGCATGTCGTCCTCGAGCCGCTTGCCGCCGGCGTCGGTGTCCGGGTCGGTCGAGCTGCCGGCCTTGCCGTAGAACAGCCGCACCGCGACGGTGACCTGGCGGCCGTCGGCGGTGAGCTTGCGGGTGAACGCGCCCGAGGTCCGCGTCAGCTTGTCGAACGACGACACCGGCGCGGTGAAGCCCTTGGTCTTGAGCCAGCTGTACATCGCCCGCGCGTGCTTGACGTGGTAGGCGTCGTGGTAGTCCCAGCCGAAGTGGATGTCGATGTCGAGCTTGCCGTCGGCGAGCAGCGCGTCGACGTCGAACCACGCGTCGGCCGAGGCGGTCTCGCGCGCGATCGCCATCGTCAGCGCCTCCTTCTGCGCCGCGGGCACGGTCGCCGGATCCCACGCGTCGTAGGGCGCCTCGCGGTACCACTCGTGATTGGTCTCGAGCTGCGCGAGCTGGGCGTTGGTCGGCCGCCCGATCTCGAGCGTGAACACCTTCGCGCCGCCGGCGCCGGTGCGCAGCGGCAAGGCGCTCATCAGGCTCTTGCCGCCCGCGACGATCTGCCGGAACGTGAACTCGTAGGTCGTGGCGTCGACGGCGCGGACGTCGAGATCCTCCCACGCGCCGCCCTTGGCCATGCCGCCGAACCCGCCGAAGCTGGCGTTGGGCTCGTCGCGCTCCTTGTCGACGAGGTACTCGGTGAGGAACCACGCGATCGCGATCTGCTTGTAGCCGATCAGCTCGCGCACCCGCGCCTCCTTGGTCGCGGCCGGCGCCGCCGCCAGCTCGGGCTCGAGCGTCACGGTGGTCTTGCCCTCGACCCGGTACTCGTAGGCCGACAGGCTGAGGAAGTCGTCCTCCTTGCCCTCGGGCACGACGACGCCGTCCTCCGGCATCGCCTCGTCGCCCGGCTCGGGCTCGACGCAGGCGGCGGCGGACAGCGAGGCCAGACAGCAGGTCAGCAGCCACGGACGGGGCAGGGTGGGCATGGCGGCTGTCCGAGCAACGGCCATGCCGCGGGCAACCGTGCGGAATCGCGGCCGCCCGGGCGTCCGGTCACCGGCCACCCGGGTGGCCGGCAGCCGGCCAGGTCAGGTGCGCTGGTCCCGGCTGCGATCAGTCGCTCGGTGGGCGCGGCCGGAACATCGCGTCGCGGTAGTACCGCAGCTCGGCGAGCGACTCGCGGATGTCGTCGAGCGCGCGGTGGTTCTCGTTCTTGGCCGGGCGGCGGTCGTAGGCCTCGGGGTACCAGCGCCGGCCGAGCTCCTTGATCGTCGAGACGTCGACCAGCCGGTAGTGGAGGCGGGCGTCCAGGCGCGGCAGGTAGCGGCGGATGAACCGCCGGTCCTGGTGGATCGAGTTGCCGGCCAGGGGCGGGCGCTCCTTGGGGCCGAGGTGCTGGTCGAGGAACGCCAGCACCGCCGCCTCGGCGTCCGCCTCGGACACGGTCGAGGCGCGCACGCGCTCGACCAGCCCCGAGGCGGTGTGGTGCTTGGTGTTCCAGTCGTCCATCGCCGCCAGGACCTCGTCGGGCTGGTGGATCACCAGCTCGGGGCCCTCGGCGACGATCGCCAGGTCACCGTCGGTCAGCAGCACGGCGAGCTCGATGATGCGCTCGCGATCCGGCTCGAGGCCGGTCATCTCCAGGTCCATCCAGACGAGCAGGTCCGCCATCGCGCGCCGACCGTAACACGCGCGTCACGTCGCCGCGCCGGGCCGCATCAGCGCGCGCGTCGCCGCGATCTCGTCGGCCTTGGGCAGGCCCCAGCCGGGCTGGTAGTCGAACACCTCGCGGGCCGGGCGCTGGCGCAGCCGGTCCTCGAGGATCGCGATCGCGTCGAGCGGGACGAGCCCGGGGTGATCCTCGCCGCAGGCGTGGGCGAGCGTCAGCAGCTCCTTGCGCAGGCCGACCAGGTAGTTGGCCAGGCGCGCCGCCTTGTTGGTCGGGTCGAGGCCGCGCATCAGCCATCGGTTCTGGGTCGCGACGCCGGCCGGGCAGTGGCCGCTGTGGCAGCGCTGGGCCTGGATGCAGCCGATCGCGAGCATCGCCTCGCGCCCGACGTTGATCAGATCGCACCCGAGCGCCAGCCCGAGCAGCCCGGCCTCGGGGAACCCGAGCTTGCCCGAGCCGATGAACACGACGTCCTCGTGGACGCCCTCCTCGGCGAGCGCGCGGTAGACCGCGGCGAACCCGAGCTTGAACGGCAGCGCGACGTGGTCGGAGAACACCAGCGGCGCGGCGCCGGTGCCGCCCTCGCCGCCGTCGATCGTGACGAAGTCCGGAGCGCGACCGGTCGTGCGCATCTGCTGGCCGAGGTCGTGCCAGAACCCCATGTCGCCGACGGCGGACTTGATCCCGACGGGCAGGCCGGTGGCCTCGGCCAGGCGCTCGATGAAGTCGAGCATGCTGGAGACGTCGTGGAACGCCGAGTGCGCGGCGGGGCTCGCGCAGTCCTGGCCGACGGGGATGCCGCGGATCCGCGCGATCTCGGGGGTGACCTTGGCGGCGGGGAGCAGGCCGCCGAGGCCGGGCTTGGCGCCCTGGGACAGCTTGATCTCGAGCGCGCGGACCTTGCCGCTCGCCGAGGCGATGCTCTCCAGGCACCGCTCGAGCGAGAACGTGCCGTCGGGGTTGCGCGCGCCGAAGTAGCCGGTGCCGAGCTGCCACACCAGCTCGCCGCCGTGGCGGTGGTGATCGCTGATGCCGCCCTCGCCGGTGTTCTGCATCGCCCCGGCGAGCGCGACGCCGCGGTTGATCGCCTCGACCGCCGGGCCGGACAGCGAGCCGTAGCTCATCGCCGAGGTGTTGACGGTCGAGGCCGGGCGGAACGCGTGCTTGCGGCCGCGGTGGCCGCCGAGCACCTTGGCGCACGGCACGCGGTACGCGGGGTCGTACCCGGGCTCGCCGGGGTGGGGCGAGGTCTTCGGGAACGCGGCGTGGCGGATGATCAGGTAGCCGGGCGAGCGCTCGAGGTCGTTGTCGGTGCCGAACCCGAAGTACGGGTTCTCCTTCTTCGCCGTCGAGTAGACCCACCGCCGCTGGTCGCGCGAGAACGGCCGCTCCTCGTCGTTGGACGTGACGATGTACTGCCGCAGCTCCGGCCCGACCGTCTCCAGGATGTAGCGGAGGTGGCCGATGATCGGGAAGTTGCGGAGGATCGCGCGCTTCCTCTGGGTCACGTCGTAGATCGCGACCAGCAGCAAGAAGCCCCCGACCCCGGCGAGGATCCACAGGCCAACCGACATGTCCTGCCAGGATATCCCCGGTGGCGGACGCGGTGTAGATTCCGGCGACCATGACCACGACCCCCCAGGCCGCCGCCGACGGCACCGTCGTCAGCATCCACTACACCCTGCGCGACGACGACGGCGACGTGATCGACAGCTCCGTCGACAGCGAGCCGCTCGACTACCTGCACGGCGCCGGCAACATCGTCCCGGGGCTCGAGGCGGCGATGGAGGGCAAGGCGGTCGGCGCGAAGTTCAAGGTCACGGTGCCGCCGGCCGACGGCTACGGCGAGCGCGGTCCGGATCCGAAGCCGGTGCCGCGGTCGGCGTTCCCCGACGACATGGAGCTCGAGCTCGGGACCCAGCTGTTCGTCCGGGGACCGGACGGCGAGCCGTTCCCGGTGTGGATCGCCGGCGTCTCCGACGAGGACGTCATGCTCGACCAGAACCACCCGCTCGCCGGCGCGACGCTGCACTTCGAGGTCGAGGTGCTGTCGGTCCGCGCCGCGACCAAGGACGAGCTCGAGCACGGCCACCCGCACGGTCCCGACGGGCACGGCCACCACTAGACGGGGCTCGCCGCCCCGCCCGACGAGCAGAGCTCGTCGGGACCCACCCCGCCCAGAATCGGGCGGCTCAGTAGACGGGGCTCGCCGCGCCGCCCGACGAGCCGAGCTCGTCGGGCGCCACCCCGCCCAGGATCGGGCGGCTCAGTCGCCGTTCCAGGTGCGCTTCTTGCCGACGTCGAGGTGGACGAAGCCGCTGTTCTTGTAGAACCCGACGCCGCCCATCTGGTGCTTCATCGCCCAGTCGTACAGCGACTGGACGCCGACGCCGGGCAACCAGAAGTCGACGGCGTGGCCCTTGGTGTGCGCGCTGTCGCGCGCGACCTCGCGGCCCTTCTTGCGCAGGATCAGGTTGTACTTGGGCGCGCGGAACCCCGAGACGACGTGGACCCGGTCGACCCCGAAGTGGCGCGCGGCGTCGAGCACCTTGCCGAGCAGCCGGCCGTCCATCTCCGTCGGCTCGTTGGTGAAGTGGCAGCGCAGGAACCGGTCGCTGACCTCGTCGGGGACCCGCCTGGCCGCCGCGTCGACCGCGAGCCATTCGTGGGTCCACTGGTTGTAGAAGCTGACCAGCTTCGCCGGCGCCTTGCCGACGAGCTTGGCCCGGTCCACCTGGCGCAGCGGCTTGCTCGCGTGCTGCTTGGCCGCCCACCGCGCGTCCTTCTTCGCCGGCTGCGCCGCGGTGGCCGCGGTCGCGACCGGGGCCCCGGCCGCGCCGTCGGCGCGCGCGGGCGCCGGGGCGGCGACCGCGAGCAGCCCGGCGATCACCAGCGCCCCGCGCCTCATGACGCCCGCCTCACGCCGAGCGTGACCAGGCCCTCGTTCATCGAGCCGGAGCGGAACCCGGCGAGGTCGAGCGCGACGTAGGTGAAGCCGAGCCGCTTGCCGAGCGCGACGACCTGGTCGCGCACGCCGGGCGCGACGATCCGCGGCAGGTCGTCGGCCGCCAGCTCCAGCCGCGCGACCGCGTCGTGGAACCTGACGCGGAGCTGGCGGAACCCCAGCGCGCGCAGCCCATCCTCGAACTCGTCGACCTGGCGGAGGCGCTCGGGCGTGATCCGCGTGCCGTAGGGGAACCGCGACGACAGGCACGCCAGCTGCGGCTTGTCCCACGTGCGCAGGCCCAGCGCCTGCGACAGCGCCCGGATCTGCGCCTTGGTCAGCCCGGCCTCGACCATCGGCATCACCGCGCCGTGGTCCTTGGCCGCGGCGATGCCGGGGCGGAAGTCGCCGAGGTCGTCGACGTTGGTGCCGAGCGCGATGTGGCGGACGCCGAGGCGCGCGGCCAGCGGCGCCGCGACGTCCATCAGCTCGGTCTTGCACAGCGCGCAGCGGTTCGTCGGGTTGTCCGCGAACCCCGGGACCTCGAGCTCGTTCGACTCGACGACGTGGTGGCGATCGCCGAGGCCGAGCTCCGCCCCGAGCGCGCGCGCGTCGGCGACCTCCGACCGCGCCATCGTCACCGACACCGCGGTGACGGCATGGCAGCGCTCGCCCAGCACGTCGGCCGCGACCGCGAGCAGGAACGCCGAGTCGACGCCGCCCGAGAACGTGACGAGCACGCGCTCGTAGCCGGCCAGGGTCGCGCGCAGGGCGTCGAGGCGGGCGGCGGCGGCAGGGTCGACGGATACGGCGCTCACGCCTGGCACGGTAGCAGACGCCTCGCGGACGGGCCAAGCGCGGCCCGAGCGCGCTACTCGACGCGCTTCTTCAGCTCGATCACCCAGCCGCCGGCGTCCTCGGTGACCGCGACGACCTCCTGGCCCCACTCGGCGGCCGAGCGCGGGACGTTCTTGCGCGCCGGCTCGTGATCGACGCGGACCCGCAGCGTGGCGCCGAGCGGCAAGGCCTCGAGGGCCAGCCGGGTGCGGACGAACGTGAACGGGCACACCTCGCCCGACAGGTCGAGCCAGGCCGCCCCCTCGGGCGGGTCACCAGACGGCGACGCGGGCATGGCGGAACACCAGGTCGAGGACCTCGGCGGCGGGGACGGGGACCGGACGCGCGCGGTCGCGCACCCACGCCCCGTCGTGATCGAGCAGGACCTCGTCGCCGGGCGCGACGACGCCGTCGGGCGGCGCGGCGCGGCGCACCAGGTGCAGCGTCGTCACGGCCGGACCTCCGTCCGGCCGTCGGTCGATCGCTCGGCCGGGCGCGGGCGCCCGCCCGATCTCCGTCGGACCCAGATGCCGTTCGCGGCGCTCACGGCCGGACCTCCGTCCGGCCGTCGGTCGATCGCTCGGCCGGGCGCGGGCGCCCGCCCGATCTCCGTCGGACCCAGATGCCGTTCGCGGCGCTCACGACCACACCTCGATCGCGTCCGCGTCGGCGACGACGCGCCCGATCGCCGCGTCGCCGCGCGCGATCGTGTGGCCGAGCATCTCGAGCGTGCCGAGCGCGCGGGTGACGCGCGGCTCGGCGCCGAGCCGTCGCGCCGCGTCGCCGAGCACCAGGGCGACGCGGTCGCCACGCAGGGTCAGCCCGACCGCCGCGCGCAGCGCCTCGCCGATCCGCCCCAGCTCGCCGGTGCGGACGATCACCGCGATCGTCCTCACGTGAACGACACCACCCGGTCGGCGCGGTGGACGATCGCCGCGTGGTCGTCCTGGCTGCCGAGCATGACGCCGGGCCCGAGCGCCGCCTCGGTGACGCCGCGCGCGTCGGCGCTGGTGCCGCAGGCGACGAGCTCGCAGTCGGCCTCGAGCAGCGCCGCGACCGCGGCCGGCGCGGCGGCGAGCGCGTCGATCCCGTCGTGCATCGCGAACACCGCGACCTCGACGCCCGCGGCGCGCGCGGCGTGGGCGAGCGCCGCCGCGCGCGGCAGGTCGTCGGCGGTGCCGAGCACGAGCGCCAGGCGGGCGCCGCGCGCCGCCGCGGTCAAGGCTGGTCCTCGTCGCGCGCCGTCCACCGCGCGACCTCGACGAACCCCGCGGCCGCGTCGCTCCACGCGAACAGCGCGCACTCGACGACGCGGGTCGCGTCGACCCCGACGACGAGCTGCTGGGCCGGGTACGCCGGGCCGTCGCCCCACGGCGAGGTCGCGGCCTGCTGGTCGGTCGCGGAGAAGTAGGCGCGGCCGTTGGGGTGCGAGTGGTAGATGACGCGGGCCGGCGCCGGGCCGTCGAACGAGCGCGCGAGCGCGAGCAGGTCGTCGCCCGCGATCACGTACGCGGTCTCGGCGCCGCGCTCGGGTGTGATCGGGTGGTCGCCGGCGGCCTGGGCGTTGGCGGCGGGCCGCGCCGCGTCGGCGACGCCGGCGTCGCCGCGCGGGCCGGTGAGCCAGCCGCAGCACTCGGCCGGGTAGGCCGCGCGGGCGGCGGCGTAGACCGCGCGCAGCGCGGGGGTGGCGATCGCGACGGGAGCGGGCGGGTCGAGCGGCGCGGACATGGGACGCACCGAGTGAATCAGTAGATCTGCTTTCTGTCCCACGACAGCGGCGCGAAGTAGCGGTCGCCGCGATCGCACAGCACCGTGACCACGACCGCGCCGGGGCCGGCCTGCTTGGCCACGCGCAGCGCCGCCGCGACGTTGCCGCCCGAGGAGTGGCCGACGAACAGCCCCTCCTCGTGGACGAGGTGCTCGGACATGTCCCAGCCCTCGTCGGTCGGCATCCAGATCGTGTCGTCGACGATGCCCTCGGGGTGCCAGATCGCCGGGACGATCGACGACGGCAGGTGCTTGAGGCCCTCGAGCCCGTGCAGCGCGTCGTCGGGCTGCATCGCGGTGACGCGGATCTTCGGGTCGTGGCCCTTGAGGAACCGCCCGGTGCCCATCAGGGTGCCGGTCGTGCCGATGCCGGTGACGAAGTGGGTGACGCGGCCGCCGGTCTGGCGGACGATCTCGGGGCCGGTGCCCTCGTAGTGCGCGCCCGGGTTGCTCGGGTTGCCGTACTGGTCGGGGAAGAACCACTTCTCGGGCGTCTCGGCGACGATCTGGCGGACGAGCCGGATCGCGCCGTCGGAGCCCTCGAGCTCGGAGCTGAAGATCACCTCGGTGCCGTAGGCGGCGGTGATGTTCTTGCGCGCGGCGGAGACGTTGGCGGGCATCACCAGCGTCACCGGCACGCCGAGCGCGGCGCCGATCATCGAGTACGCGACGCCGGTGTTGCCGCTGGTCGAGTCGATCAGCGTCTTGCCCGGGGCGAGCCGGCCGTCGGCGAGCGCGTCGAGGATCATCTTGCGCGCGGCGCGATCCTTGACCGAGCCGCCGGGGTTGGCGAACTCGCACTTGGCCCAGATCTCGGCGCCGGTGCCGGCGCGCGCCTCGACCGAGCGCAGCCGCACCAGCGGCGTGTTGCCGACGAGGTCGACGATGGAGGCAGTGGCGATGTCGGTCGGCCGCGTGATCGGGAGCATCGGGGACCTGGGGTCAGCGGGGCGTGGTCGCGACGTGGTGGACGAGGCGCGCCGCGGCGGCGCCGCCGCGGACGAGCGCGTCGGCGACCTCGGCGCCGGGGAGCGCGGGGAGCCCGAGCCCGGGCCCGAGGTCGACCGAGGGCGCGGGCGCCTCGCCCGCGGCGCCGTCATCGAGCCGGACGACGACGTCGGGGTTGATCGCGCCGAGCCGGGCCGCGACCGCCGCGCCGAGCGGCGCGCCGACGTCGGCCGCGCCGAGCGCGATCGCGCGCGCGACGTCGGCCGCGGTGACCGGCCGCGCCGCGTCGCCGCCGAGGACGATCGTCCCGACGCCGGCGGCGGCGAGGTAGGTCGCGGCGGCGACGGCGGCGGCGAGGTCGCCGTCGAGGTCGACGCGCGCCGCGGCGGCGAGCAGGCGGCGCTGACCGACGCCGCCGACGTCCGGGAGCAGGACGTGGCGGGCGTAGCGCTGGATCTGCGGCTCGGTGAGCGCGGGCAGGGGCACGGGATCAGCGCGCGGCGGGCTCGACGTCGACGTCGCGGCCGCCGGCGATCGCGGGGACGATCGAGATCTCGTCCTTGTCGCCGACCGGCGTGTCGAGGTTCTGGAGGAACCGGATGTCCTCCTCGTTGGCGAACACGTTGATGAACTTGCGCACGCCGCCGGCGTCGTCGCAGATCCGGGCCTTGATGCCGGGGTGCTGGCGGTCGAGGTCGTCGAACACCGCGCGCACGGTGGCGCCGGCGCACGCGACCTCCTCCTTGCCCTCGGTCAGCTTGCGAAGCGGGGTCGGGATACGGACGTTCGGCATGGGCTGCGCAATCTAGCAGGGCATCCGTGTTCGCGGAAGGGTGTCCGTCACGACGGATGCGGACGCGGCGCGGCGGCGCACGCCGGACACCCCGGCCGCGGGCCGAACCGGACGCGCCGCGGCGCCCAGCCCCGGCGCAGGTCCTCGACGACGAGGATCGAGCCGGCGTCGGCGTGAACGCCGCTCGCGAGCGCGAGCGCGGCGCGCGCCGCCAGCCCGCCGATCACCGCGCACGCCGCGCCGATCACGCCGGCGTCGGCGCAGCTCGGCGCGTCGTCGGGCGCGTCCTCGAACAGGCAGCGGAAGCACGCCGCGCCCGGCGCCCCGCTGAACACCGTCCCGCCCCACCGCAGCACGCCCGCGATCACGTGGGGCACGCCGCGCGCGGTCGCCCAGTCGCCGACCAGCAGCTTGATCGCGGGGGAGTCGGTGCCGTCGACGACGACGTCGGCCCCGGCGAGCATCAGGTCGGCCGAGGCCGCGTCGAGGCGCGCGCGCACGCCGATGACCGTGGCGCCGCGCCGCGCGCCCTCGGCGGCGATCGCGCCGGCCTTGACGCGACCGAGGTCGGCGGTGACGAACTGGACCTGGCGCTGCAGGTTGGACAGCTCGACGACGTCGTCGTCGAGCACCACGACGCGCGCGCCGGCGGCGCCGAGCGCGTAGACGAGCGGACCGCCGAGCCCGCCGCCGCCGACCACGACGATGGTGGGCCCGCCGCGGGCGGTGGTCGCGGCGGTCAGGCGAACTGGCTCCCCATCGAGAAGTAGCGCTCGCCGGTGTCGCACAGGATCGTCACGACGCGCTTGCCCGGGCCGAGCTGGCGCGCGACCTCGATCGCGATCCGCACGTTGGCGCCGGCGGAGATCCCGACGAGCAGGCCCTCGCGCCGCGCCAGGTCCTTCGACGTCTGCCACGCGTCGACGTCGGTGATCGTCCGCACCTCGTCGAGCACGGCCCGGTCCAGCACGTCGGGGACGAACCCGGCGCCGATGCCCTGGATCCGGTGCAGGCCGGGCTTGCCACCCGACAGCACGGCGCTGTCGGCGGGCTCGACGCCGATCACGCGCGTGCCGGGCCAGCGCTCCTTGAGCGCGCCGCCGACGCCGGTGATCGTGCCGCCGGTGCCGATGCCGGCGACGAACGCGTCGAGCGGCGCGGCGCCCGGCGTCGCGCCATCCGCGGCCGCCGGCGTCGCGCCCATCGTCGCCTCGCTGGTGAGCTGCGTGATCAGCTCCTGCGCGGTCGTTCGGCGGTGCGCCGCCGGGTTGGCCGGGTTGCGGAACTGGTCCGGCATGAACGCGTCAGGCGTCGCCGCCAGCAGCTCGCGCGCCCGCGCCACCGCGCCCTCCATGTCGCGCGCGCCCGGCGTCAGCACGATCTCCGCGCCGTACGACGTGAGCAGCGCGCGCCGCTCGAGCGACATCGTCTCCGGCATCGTCAGCACCAGCCGGTAGCCCTTGGCCGCGCACACCAGCGCCAGGCCGATGCCGGTGTTGCCGCTCGTCGGCTCGATCACCGTCGTCCGTCCCGGCGCGATCGCCCCGCGCGCCTCGGCGTCCTCGATCATCGCCTGGGCGATCCGGTCCTTGACCGAGCCGCCCGGGTTCCAGTGCTCGCACTTGCACCACACCTCGGCCGCGTCGTCGCCGACGAGCGCGCGCAGCCGGACCAGCGGCGTGCCGCCGATCAGGTCGAGGATCTTCGAGGTGATGCGGAGCGGTCGGTCGGGCGAGGTCGTCATCGAGTCTCCGGGGCGCCGGGGGCGCCGGCGCTGCGTCAGCGCGCCGCCGCCGGGCGGCCGCACACGTTGCACGTCCCGTCGTCGCCGATCACGCCGATGCAGCCGCCGTCGGCGCACAGCGCGCGGTCGTCGAAGTCGTCGGGCGCGGCCGGCGTCGCGTGCGCGACCACCGCGGCCTCGACCACCGGCTCGACCTCGGCCGTCGGGTGCTTGCCGCGGCGGCGCTCGTCGCCCCAGTTGGGCGCCGCGCGGCCGCACACGTTGCACGTGCCGTCGCCGCCGATCACGCCGACGCAGCCCCCGTCGGGGCAGAGTTGCCGCTGGTCCCAGTCGCTCGCCATGCGCCGGGAGGCTTACCGCAAAGCCGCGCGGAAAACACAGCCCGTCACGGCGCGAGCACCCGGAACAGCTCGGCGGCGGTGTAGAAGGTCAGCTCGAGATCGCCGATCCGCACCAGCTGACCGGCGCCGATCGCGCGCTCCTTGCGGGGCTCGAGCGGGACGCCGTCGAGCTGCGAGCCGTTCTTGCTGCCCGCGTCCGCGACCAGCCAGCCGGCGCCGCGCTGGCGGAAGAACGCGTGGAGGCGCGACACCGTGGCGTCGCGCAGCACGACGTCGTTGTTGGGCGTGCGCCCGACCGTGATCATGTCCGGGAACGGGGCGCCGGGCTTCTTCGCCAGCGGGAAGATCTCGAACGCGCCGGACCGGCGGCGCGTGCCGTCGGGCATGCCGACCATCGTGTCGCCGTCGTGGTCGGCGTCGACCTCGGTGGTGGTGTCGCCGTCGTCGCCCAGCGGCGGCGGCGGGGTCGGCGTGTCGCTGCGGCGCCGCCGCACGAGCGCGGCCGGGGCGGTCGCCGCGACGAACGCGTCCAGCCCCAGGCGCGCGAGCTGGGCGTAGTGATCGGCAGCGTCCACCTCACGTTCGTAGCATGATGGCGGCGCCACCGTCGCGTCCCGCTCCAAGGTCCTCCATGCGCCTGCCGATCGCCTTGCCCCTGCTCGTCGCTCCCTGGCTCGTCGCCTGTCCCCGCCCGCCGACGCCGGCGCGCGTCGATCCGTCGAAGGTGACGCAGCTCGCGGTCCACACCGGCGGCGGCGTCACCGAGTACTGCCCGCACGGCGCCGCGGTCCAGCTCGGCGCGTCGGTCACGCTCGTCGACGGCAAGGTGATCGAGACGTGGGCGCCCGGCGCCAGCGTCGAGGGGCGGCTCGAGCTGGACAAGCTCGAGTGGACGACGTCGTGGGGCGTGGTCGACGCCGAGGGCCGGCTGCGGCTGCCCGACGACCCGATCGGCGCGCTCGATCGCGACGTCACGGTGCAGGCGCGGCTGGTCGATCGTCCGGACCTCGTCGCGCAGCTCACGCTCGCGCCGACGTTCGGGTGCGGCGGGACGATCGGCGACGTCGGCGTCGCCGGGGTCAGCGGCTCGTGGGGGCCGCACGGCGAGCCCGGGCGCGACGGCGAGGACGGCGACGACGACGACGCGCCGGGCGACGGCGGCGACGGCAGCGACGGCGGCGCGGGCGGCGACGGCGGCGACGGCGGGCCCGGGCCCGTGATCGAGGCGGCCGTCACCCGGCTCGACACCGAGCGACACGGCGCGCTGCTCGCCGTGCGCGTCGTCACCGGCGGCGCGACCGGCCTCTACCTCGTCGACCCCGACGGCGCGCCGTTCTCGATCGTCGCGCTCGGCGGCGCGGGCGGGTCCGGGGGCGCGGGCGGCAACGGCGGCAACGGCGGCGCCGGCGGCGACGACTCGTCCAAGGACGGCCAGCGCGCCGGCAACGGCGGCCGCGCCGGCGACGGCGGCCGCGGCGGGCGCGGCGGTGACGGTGGCGACGGCGGCGAGATCGTCCTGTACGTCGACGCGCGCTACCCGGAGCTGGGGCGGGCGATCGGGCTGTCGACGGCCGGCGGCGCGGCCGGGGCGGGCGGGTACGGCGGCTACGGCGGTCAGCCCGGACGCGCGGGGACCTCGTCCAACGGCGATCCCGGGACCGCGGGGACCGCCGGCGCCCAGGGCCCCGACGGCCCCGACGGGCACCTCGGGCGCGACGGGCAGCCGCCGCGAGTCACCGCCAGCGACGACCTCGCCCGGTGGTTCACGCCGCTGGTGGACGCCGGGATCTGGACGCCGCCCGGAGCCCGCGGCCGCTGAGAGGGTGCTGCGCGGATCCCTCGGCCCGCGCTAACCCGCCGCGTTCGTGGGCGTTTCGGCGCGTTGACACCGCGCGCACGGGCGTGTACGAACCACCAGCCATGTACGACACCTCGGACATCCGCAAGGGCCTGAAGGTCCTGATCGACGGCAACCCGTACAACGTCGTCGAGTTCCAGTTCATCAAGCCGGGCAAGGGCGCCGCGTTCACGCGGACCAAGTTCAAGAACCTGCTCACCGGCGCGGTGATCGAGCGGAACATCCGGTCGGGTGAGAAGCTCGAGCCCGCCAACGTCGAGGAGCGCGACATGCAGTTCCTCTACCGCGAGGGCGACGACCTCACGTTCATGGACCAGAAGAGCTACGAGCAGGTCTCGATCAGCGCCGAGCTGATCGGCGACCCGGCGGACCTGATGAAGGACAACCTGCCGTGCACGGTGCTGTTCTTCAACGAGCGCCCGGTCGACGTCACGCTGCCGACGTTCGTGTTCCTCGAGGTGACGGCGGCGGAGCCGGGCGTGCGCGGCGACACCAGCGGCAACGTCACCAAGCCCGCGACGGTCGAGACCGGCGCCGAGGTCGCGGTCCCGCTGTTCATCAACATCGGCGACCTGATCAAGATCGACACGCGGACGTGCGAGTACGTCGAGCGCGTGAAGAAGCCGGCCTGAGCGCGGCGGAGCCTCCGCCGTGACCGAGCGCGACCGGCTCGCGCCGCGCCTCGCGCGCCTCGGCGCGCGCAGCCGCGCGCTGGCGGCGCTGCGCGGCTTCTTCGCCGCGCGCGACTTCGTCGAGGTCGAGACCCCGCTGCGCGTCCGCGCGCCGGCGCTCGAGGTCCACCTCGCGGCGATGACCGCCGGGCCGGGTGCGTGGCTGATCACCTCGCCCGAGTACCAGATGAAGCGGCTGCTCGCCGGCGGGATGGAGCGGATCTACCAGGTCTGCAAGTGCTTCCGCGCCGACGAGCACGGCCGCCACCACGCCGACGAGTTCACGATGGTCGAGTGGTACCGCGCGCCGGCGGCGCTCGACCAGATCGCGGCCGACACCGAGGCGCTCGTCGCCGAGGTCGCGCGCGCGGTGCGCGGCGAGCCGGTGGTCGAGATCGAGGGCCGGCGGATCGACGTCGGGCGGCCGTGGCGCCGGCTGACGGTCGCCGAGATCATGGCCGAGCACGCCGGCGTGACCGTGCGGGGGGACGAGCCGGCCGAGGAGCTCGCCGCCGCGGTGGCCGCGGCCGGGATCGACGTCGGCACGGCGACCCACTGGGACGACGTCTTCTTCACCGCGTTCGTCGAGCGGGTCGACCCGGCGCTGGCGCGGATGGACGAGCCGGTGCTGCTCACCGACTGGCCGGTCCGGCTCGGCGCGCTGGCGCGGCGGTCGCCCGCCAACCCGGCCGTGGTCGAGCGGTTCGAGGCCTACGTCGGCGGGATCGAGCTCGCCAACGCGTTCGGCGAGCTGACCGACCCGGTCGAGCAGCGCACGCGGTTCGAGGCGGACCTGGCGTCGCGCGCGGCGCGCGGGCTGGCGACGCCGCCGATCGACGAGCGCCTGGTCGCGGCGCTCGCCGAGGGGCTGCCGCCGTGCGCCGGCATCGCGCTGGGCGTGGATCGCCTGGTCATGCTCGTCACCGGCGCCCGCGACATCCGCGACGTGCTGACGTTCGCGGCCGACGAGCTGTAGCGCGCCCGCGGAGGGCCCTACGGCCGCGCGTCGGCGTCGACGGCCTTGCCCTTGCCGCCGCGCCCGCGCGCCGGCGGGGCTGACTGGCGCTTGCGATCGCGCGCCAGCAGCGGGCGGAGGAACTGCCCGGTGAAGCTCGCCTCGACCTCGGCGACCTGCTCGGGCGTGCCGGCGGCGATCACCTCGCCGCCGGCGGCGCCGCCCTCGGGGCCCAGGTCGATGATCCAGTCGCACGTCTTGATCACGTCGAGGTTGTGCTCGATGACGAGCACGGTGTTGCCGCTCGCCACCAGCCGGGTCAGCACCTCGAGCAGCTTCTTGACGTCGCTCATGTGCAGGCCGGTCGTCGGCTCGTCGAGCAGGTACAGCGTGCGCCCGGTCTGGACGCGCGCCAGCTCGCGCGCGAGCTTGACGCGCTGGGCCTCGCCGCCCGACAGCGTCGTCGCCGGCTGGCCGAGCGACAGGTAGCCGAGGCCGACGTCGACCAGGGTCTGCATGATCCGGCCGAGCTGCTTGTGGTGGCGGAACAGCTCGAGCGCCTCGTCGACCGGCGTGTCGAGGATGTCGGCGATCGACTTGTCCTTGTAGGTCACGCGCAGCGTCGCGTCGTTGTAGCGCTTGCCGCGGCACACCTCGCAGGTGACGAACACGTTGGCGAGGAAGTGCATCTCGACCTCGCGCACGCCGGCGCCCTCGCACGCCTCGCACCGGCCGCCGCCGTTCTTGCTCGAGACGTTGAACGAGAACCGCCCGGCGGCGTAGCCGTAAGTCCGCGCCGTCGGCGTGCCCGCGTACAGCTCGCGGATCGGGTCGAACGCCTTGGTGTACGTCGCCGGGTTCGACCGCGGCGTCCGGCCGATCGGCTGCTGGTCGATGACGATGACCTTGTCGATCTGGCCCAGGCCGGTGAGGCCGCGGTAGGGCCCGACGCGATCGAGGCTGCGGTGGAGCTGGCGGTTGAGCGCCGGGTACAGCGTGCCGTTGATCAACGACGACTTGCCGGC
The DNA here is from genome assembly GCA_011526095.1 of Myxococcales bacterium. Lineage (GTDB taxonomy): Bacteria > Myxococcota_A > Polyangia > Haliangiales > Haliangiaceae > WYBA01. Next base: position 19,887 of record WYBA01000259.1, read on the forward strand.
GCCCGACACGCCGGTGACGGCGACCATCGCGCCCACGGGGATGCGCACGTCGACGTTCTTGAGGTTGTGCTCGCGGGCGCCGGTCAGCTCGATCCACCCGGTCGGCGCGCGGCGCTCGGTCGGCGTGACGATCGCGTCGGTGCCGGCGAGGAACCGCCCGGTGACCGACGCCGGGGAGCGCCGGATGTCCTCGGGCGTGCCCTGCGCCACGACGTGGCCGCCGTGCCGCCCGGCGCCCGGACCGAAGTCGACGACGTGGTCCGCCGCCTCGATCGTCGCCTCGTCGTGCTCGACCACGAGCACGGTGTTGCCGAGGTCGCGCAGGCGGTGGAGCGTGCGGATCAGCCGGTCGTTGTCGCGCTGGTGCAGGCCGATCGACGGCTCGTCGAGCACGTACAGCACGCCGGACAGCTCGCTGCCGAGCTGCGACGCCAGCCGGATCCGCTGGGCCTCGCCGCCGGACAGCGTCGCGGCGCTGCGGTCGAGCGTGAGGTAGTCGAGGCCGACGTCGAGCAGGAACGTCAGCCGCGCATTGATCTCCTTGAGCACCTCCGCGGCGATCTGCGCGCGCGCGCCGGCCAGCTTCAGCCCGTCGGTGAACCGCGCCGCCTCGCGCACGGTGAGCTGGGTGACGTCGACGACCGTGCGGTCGCCGATGTAGACCGACCGCGACTCCGGCCGCAGCCGGGTGCCGTGGCAGCTCGCGCACGCGATCGCGCGAAAGTACTGCTCGTAGTGCGCGCGCACCCGGTCCGAGCTCGACTCGCGGTGGCGGCGCTCGAGCTGGGCGATGATGCCCTCGAACTTCATCGCCCACTCGCCGGCGGAGTGCTTGCCCTGCCACGCCACGGTGACGCGCTTGTCGCCGGTGCCGTGCAGCAGCACGTCGCGCTGCTTGTCCGGCAGCTTGTTCCACGGCCGATCGAGGTCGATCTTGAACGCCTTGGCCAGCGACCGGACGATGTTCGAGGTCCAGCCGCTCTCCTTGGCCACGGCGTCGCCCCAGATCGCGACCGCGCCGTCGTTGATGCTGCGCGCCGGGTCCGGGATGACGAGGTCGGGGTCGGCCTGGAGCCGCTCGCCCAGGCCGTTGCACGTCACGCACATGCCGAGCGGCGAGTTGAACGAGAACGACTGCGGCGACAGGGCGGGGAAGCCGATGCCGCACGTCGCGCACGCGTTGTCCTCGGAGTACGCGCGCGGCGTCTTCTCGCCCGGGACCTCGACGATCAGCTTGCCCTTGCCCTCGCGCAGCGCGGTCTCGACCGAGTCGGTCAGCCGGCCGCGGTTGGCGGCGTCGGTCGAGACGCGGTCGACGACGATCTCGATCGTGTGCTTCTTCTGCTTCTCGAGCGCGGTGACGTCCTCGAGCCGGACGATCATCCCGTCGATCCGCACGCGGACGAACCCGGCCTTGCGGGCGTCGTCGAACAGCTCGCGGAACTCGCCCTTGCGGTTCTCCGCCTTGGGCGCGAGCAGCGTCACCTGCACCTTGTCGGGCAGCGCGGCGAGCTCGGTCACGATCTCGCCGGCGGAGCGGGCGGTGACCGCGCCGCCGCACTGGTGGCACCGCTGCTCGCCGACGCGCGCGTAGAGCACGCGCAGGTAGTCGTAGATCTCGGTGACCGTGCCGACGGTCGAGCGCGGGTTGGACGACGCCGACTTCTGCTGGATCGCGATCGTCGGTGACAGCCCGCGGATCCGCTCGTACTTCGGCTTCTCCATCTGGCCGAGGAACTGGCGGGCGTAGGCCGACAGCGACTCGACGTAGCGGCGCTGGCCCTCGGCGTAGAGCGTGTCGAACGCCAGGCTCGACTTGCCCGAGCCGGACGGGCCGGTGATCACGACCAGCCGGTGCTTGGGGATGGTCAGGTGATCGACCTGCAGGTTGTGCTCGCGCGCGCCCTCGACGACGATCAGGTCGGGATCGGGCGCCGCTCGCCCCTTGCCGTTGGGTGCCATGCGGCATGCACCCTACGGAACGCCCGTTCAGGCGTCAAGGCGCGGCGTGCAACTCGCGCGGGCCGAAACGCGAGCCGGCCGGCGGAGTCACCCACCGGCCGGCGCCGAGCCCACGGAGGTTGGCTCGCTAGGCGCGCGCGAGCTCGACCTTGACCTCGTGGTCCTGGTAGCTCGACCCGCTGACCGCGTCGATGATGCGGCCGGCGAGGTCCTCGGGGACGCGCACGTAGCAGTGGGTGGCGCGCAGCGCGACCGAGCCGATGCGGCCCGCGTCGTCACCGAGCCCCTTGCCGAGCAGCCCGCGCACGTCGTCCGCGGTCACGCCGGCCTCCTTGCCGAGGCTGACGTAGAGGCGGACCTGGCTGCCCGGGTCGGCCGCCGCGGTACGCGCCGGACGGTCGTCGCGGTCGTCGCTGGCGGGGCGAGCGAGGCGAGCGGGGCGGTCCTCGCTGGCCTCACGCGCCGGCCGGTCCTCGCGCGCCTCACGTGCCGGCCGCTCTTCGCGGGCCGGCCGCTCCTCGCGGGCGGGGCGGTCGTCGCGATCACGCCCGCGACCGCGCCGGCCGCCGCGATCCTCGCGCCCTTCGCGCTCTGGCTTCGCCGCGCGCTCCTCGCGGGCGGGCGCCGGCGCCGGCTCGGCCGGGCGCTCGTCGCGCGTCGACTTCTGCTCGGCCCAGGTCTCCCAGAACTCGACGGTCTCACCCGACAGCGCGGTGATCGCCGTGCCCTTGGTCTTCTTGCGCCGACCCTCGGGGGCGGGCGCCGCCGCGGCGGGCGCCGGGGCCGGGGCGGGCGCCGCCGCCGGCTCGTCGCGCTCGATCCGGCGCGGCTGCTCGTCACTCACCTCGACGTTCGCCGGCAGCTCCTCGCGGCTCAGGCGGCGCGGGCCGCGGTCGTCGCGGTCGCGACGCGGGCCGCGGTCGTCACGGTCGCGGCGCGGGCCACGATCGTCACGGGCCTCGCGGTCCTCGCGCGGCCACTCGCGGCGCGCCGGACGCTCCTCGCGGGCCTCGACCGGCTCACCCGCCGGACGCTCGTCACGGGCCGGGCGCTCGTCACGGGCCGGGCGCTCGTCGCGAGCCGGGCGCTCGTCACGGGCCGGGCGCTCGTCGCGAGCCGGACGCTCGTCGCGAGCCGGGCGCTCGTCGCGAGCCGGACGCTCGTCGCGGGCCGGACGCTCGTCGCGGGCCGGGCGCTCGTCGCGAGCCGGGCGCTCGTCGCGAGCCGGACGCTCGTCGCGGGCCGGACGCGGGCCGCGGTCGTCGCGGTCGCGCCGCGGGCCACGCTCGTCGCGCGCCGCGCGGTCCTCGCGCGGCCACACGCGGCGCGCGGGACGCTCCTCGCGCGCCTCGACCGGCTCGGCCGCCGGCCGCTCGTCGCGGGCCGGGCGCTCCTCACGCGCCGGGCGCTCGTCGCGGTCGCGGCGCGGGCCACGATCGTCACGGGCGTCACGAGCCTCGCGGTCCTCGCGCGGCCACTCGCGGCGCGCGGGACGCTCCTCGCGCGCGGGACGCTCCTCGCGCACGGGACGCTCCTCGCGCGCCTCGACCGGCGCACGCTCCTCGCGCGCCTCGACCGGCGCGCGCTCCTCGCGGCTGCGCTCGCGGTCGCGATCGCCAAACGGGCCACGCTCGCGGCCGCCCTCGCGGTCGCCGAAGCGCCCGCGGCCACCCTCGCGGTCACCAAAGCGCCCGCGGTCACGGCCACCCTCGCGGTCGCCGTAGCGCCCGCGGCCACCCTCGCGGTCACCGAAGCGCCCGCGGCCACCCTCGCGGTCACCGTAGCGCCCGCGGCCGCCGCGCTCCTCCTCACGCTCGCCGAAGCGCTCCGCGCGCTCGGCGCGGGCCTGGCGCTCGCGCTCCTCGCGCTCCTCGGCCGCCTTGCGATCGGCCTCGGCCTTGCGGGCGGCCACCGCCGCCTGGCGCTCGGCGATCAGCAGCGCGACGATGCGCGCGCCGTCCGGCGCCTCGAGCACCTTCTTGGCGAACGCGAGCTGCTCCTCGGTCGCCGTGCCGGCGACCGCCGCGCCCAGGACCTCGATCGGGTCCGGCGGGGGCGGGGCGCCGACGTGGGTGATCCCACCCTTGAGCACGCCGTCGAGGATCGTCGCCGGCGGCAGGTCCCGCTCCTCGGGCAGGATCTTGTACATGACCTTGAGGAAGTAGAACGACCCCAGGTCCCGCGGCCCGATCAGCGACAGCGCCACGCCCTTCTTGCCGGCGCGGCCGGTGCGACCGGTGCGGTGGACGTAGACCTCCGCCGACTCGGGGAAGCTGAAGTTCACGACGTGCGTGATGTTCGAGATGTCGATGCCGCGCGCGGCGACGTCGGTGGCGACCAGGTACTTGAGGTCGTGGCGCTTCATGCGCTGCATGACGCGCTCGCGCTCGCTCTGGCTGAGGTCGCTCGAGATCGGCTCGGCGTCGAGGCCCTGGCGCTGCAGGAACCGCGCGACCATCGACGTCTCGTCGCGGGTGTTGCAGAAGATGATCGCGCGCTCCGGCTGCTCGGCGAGCAGCACGCGCAACAGGTCCCGCGTCCGCGCCACGCCGCTGACGATGTAGTAGGCGTGGTGGATCTCGGCGACCGAGATGTTGCCCTCGGACAGGGCGAACCGCTCCGGCTCCTTCATGTGGCGCCGCGCGTAGCGCGCCACCTCGTCCGGCATCGTCGCCGAGAACAGCGTCGTCTGCTTGTCCTTCGGCAGGTGCTGGACGACGCGCTCGATGTCCTCGAGGAAGCCCATCGACAGCATCTCGTCGCACTCGTCGAGGACGAACAGCTTGACGTTGCGCAGATCGAGCGTGCGGCGGCCGATGTGGTCGAGCACGCGGCCCGGCGTGCCGGCGACGACGTGGACGCCCGCGCGCAGCGCGTCGATCTGCTTGCCGATCGGCGCGCCGCCGTAGATCGTCTCGACGATCACGCCCTTGTGCTTGCCCAGCGCCGCGATCTCGCGGCTGACCTGGATCGCGAGCTCGCGCGTCGGCGCGAGCACCAGCGCCTGGACCTGCTTCTTGGCGACCTCGACCGTCTCGACGATCGGCAGGCCGAACGCGGTCGTCTTGCCGGTGCCGGTGCGCGACTGCACCAGCATGTCCTTGCCGGACGTCATCGGCGTGAACACCGCCGCCTGCACCGGCGTCGGCGTGAAGTAGCCCATGTCCTCGAGCGCGTCGCGGACCTCGCGCGACAGCTTCATCGCGGCGAAGCTCGGACCGGCGGGTGCCGCGGGCTCGGCGTCGGCGTCGCTTGCGTCGCCAGCGTCAGGCGCGGCGGCGAGATCGGCGGTGACGGCGGAGTCGATCAGATCGACGGGGAAGGTGTCGGGGTCGGCCGCGTCGGCACCAGCCGGCGGCACGAGGTCATTGGACATGCTGTCTCTCTGCGAAGGGGACCGGACGGCGGGCCGGGGCGAGCAGTGAGGTGCCCACGGGTGCGCCGGCGGATCCGGACGTTGTGCGAAGTCGCGTGGTTGGAACGATGAGCGGCAGGACCATAGACGGCCCGGCACGGGCGGTCAAGGCCGGCCTTGGGGGCGGCCCTGGGGGCGGGGCGTGGCCCCGCGGCTCACCACGACCGGGGCAGGACGACCCGCACCACGCCCTGCGCGTCGCTCTGCCCCGAGCCGAGGAACACCGCGGGCGGCACGCAGTCCGCCGGCGCCTCCGCGGTCGTGCACAGCGTGCCGTCACCGAGCGCGAACACCCGGACCGTCGCGCCGGCGAGCGGCGCCGGGCCGGGCGCGAGCACCAGGCCGCGCACGTACGACGGCTCCGGCAGCACGACCATGCCGACGTCCGCGGCGCCGGTCGCGGCGTCCACGCCCGGGATCGTCCACCGCGGCACCAGCGACTGCGCGGCGGGCGTGCACTCGAGGTCGTAGGTCATGGGCGCGTCGGCGATCGTCGGGTCGACGAACATCACGAACGAGCCGTCGGGCTGGGTCACCGCGGTGGGCGCCGGCAGCTCGGCGAGCCGCCGCTGCGTGTCTTCTGACAGGCTCCACGCCAGCGCCAGCGACGGCTCGGCCGAGACGGTCATCCCCGCGACCGGCGCGCCGGTGTGGTCGACGATGAACCCGGTGACGGCGGTGCGCGCGCCGAGCTCGATGCTGCCCACGACCCCACCCGAGACCCCGACCGACAGCGTCGCGTCCCACGTCGACGCCGCCGGGGTGTTCGCCGGCGGCGTGACCTGGACGGTGTAGCTGCGCGAGGCGACCTGGGCGCCGGGGATGACCTCGGCGGTGATGTTGCCGGCGCCGTCGGTGTACGTTTCGACCGTGAACACGGCGTCGACGTTGGCGCTCGGGTTGATCGGATCGACCAGCACGGTCTGGAGCTGGACGCGCGCGCCGACCACCGGGACGCTGCCTCCCGACGGGTCCGACGCCGACACCGGCACCGTGATCGTGGCGGGCGCCGGGAAGCTCGGCATCACCAGGTCATCGAGCTCGGGGTCGAACGCGCCGCGGTCGTGGGCGATCAGCGTCGGCATGATCGAGCCCGCGGGCGGGCTGGCGACGATGTCGACGACGTCCAGCGCGTCGGCGCCGAGCAGCAGGCCGAACCCGCCGTCGTCGCCGGTGATCGCCACCGTCGAGATCCGCTCGAGCGGGCGCAGCGGATCGAACCGTCCGAGCGCGGCGACGCGCATCCCCGGGATGCCCTGGCCGATCGCGTCGACGACCCGGCCGGACAGCGCGCGCAGCTCGGTGGCCTCGAGGATCTCGAACAGCTCGCCGCCGAGGTCGCCGGCGCCGACCTCGCGGCGCAGCGGCGGCACGAGCTGGGCGGCGGTGCGGCCGCCGGGCGTGATCGCCAGCTCGTCGTCGGGGTAGATCGTCACGATGTACGGCGGCTCGCCCGGGTCGAGCGGCGGCACGGGCAACGCGAACGAGGCGCCGGCCGCGTCCGCCGCCGCCTCCGTCGTGGCGAGGAACTCCGGGCCGCCCGGGATGCTCGACGCGCGCCGCACCTGGACCGTCGCGGCGATCGCCACGCCCGACGGGCAGTCCTCGCACGCGATCTCGATCCGGCCGCGCAGCAGCGCCGGCGCGTCGAGCGGCAGGTCGTTCATCCACCCGTCGGCGCGCACGGTCAGGGCCTCGATCTCCGTCGGCGCGAGGTCGTAGCGGTCCGGCGGCGGGCTGATGATCGCGGCGAGCTGCGCCGCCGGCGGATCGCCCCAGCACACGCCCTCGTCGCACACCTCGCCGGCGGCCATGTCGCAGTCGGAGGTCTGCTCGCACTGCGCCGGCGTCGCCTCGCCGGGGCCGAGCTCGAGGCACGCGGCCCCGGCGAGCGCGGCGGCGGCCGCGAGCAGCGAGAGCGGGGTGAGGCGGGGCGTGGACATCGGGTACGGCTAGAGCGACTGGTCGATGCACTCGAGGTCCCAGGTCCAGGTGCTCTGGAGCCCCGGGGCCTCGACGTCGCGGTGGTTCGCGGTGGGCTGGGCGAGCGGGCGATCGCTGACGTCGGCCTCGAGCCGGTGCGGCAGCCCGACGTCGCCCGGGTTGCACAGGATCGCCAGCTCGCAGTCGCTGGCGGTGCGCTCCTGCGTCGCGTCCGCCGGCGGCGGCGCGAAGCAGTCGCTGCGCGCCGGCAGCGGCGCGGTCAGGTCGTAGTCGACGTACAGCCGGACGTAGAGCGTGTCGTCGGTGTCGACGTCGTAGAGGCGGAAGCTGAGCCGGCCGCCGAGATCGGCGCGGTTGACGGTGACCGTCCCCGGCGGGCGCAGCGGGTTGCCGGCCGAGTCGTTGGCGCCCGTGATGATCGGGGGCGCGTTCGGCCCGGCGTCGGGCTGGTCCAGCTCGAGCGGCGGCGGCACGACGCACGCGGGCGTCGTGACGAGCGCGAGCAGCAGGACAGCAGGGACCACGGGCCGGAACGGATGCACGGGGCGGGCCACCACATATCTCGTCTTTGTTCTCGATATGTTGCGCGCGGCGGGCACCTCCGCGACGCGGAGCAACTCCGACATCTCCGTCACATCATCGACGTGCGGACGCGTGAGCGTGCCCACGACCGAGCGATCTCGGCCGGGCTGCGCCACGCCTCCGCAGGCGCTCACTCGGCGCCCTCCTCGTCGTAGCCGGGCGCCGCGCCGCCGTTCTCCTTCTCGAGGTGGCGGAAGATCGTGCGCGGGTCGACGCCCAGATCGCGGGCCGTCTTCGTCCGGTTGCCGTTGTTGAGCGAGAGGATCTCGTTGATGTAGTCGCGCTGGAACTTCTCCTTGGCGTCGGCGAGCGTGAGGATCTGCGGCATCACGTCGCCGGTCAGCCCGAGGTCGTCGGGCCCGATCACCGACGAGTCGCACAGCACGACCGCCTTCTTGATCCGGTTCTCGAGCTCCCGGATGTTGCCGGGCCAGTGGTACTTGCGGATCGCGACGGTGGCGTTGGGCGAGAACCCCTTCACCTTGGCGTCGAACTCGCGCGCGTACCGCGACAGCAGGTAGCGCGCGATCACCAGCACGTCCTCGCCGCGCTCGCGCAAGGGCGGCAGGTGGACGTTGACGACGTTGAGCCGGTAGTAGAGGTCCTCGCGGAACCGGCCGCCGGCGATCTCCTTCTCGAGGTCGCGGTTGGTCGCGGTCAGGATGCGGATGTCGACGTGCTCGGGCCGGGTGTCGCCGACGCGGATCACGACCTTCTCCTGGATCGCGCGCAAGAGCTTCACCTGCAGCTCCAGCGGCATCTCGCCGATCTCGTCGAGGAACAGCGTGCCGCCGTCGGCCGCCTGGAACTTGCCGACCTTGTTGGCGACGGCGCCGGTGAACGAGCCCTTGACGTGCCCGAACAGCTCCGACTCGAGCAGGTTCTCCGGGATCGCGCCGCAGTTGATCGTGATGAACGGCTTGCCGGCGCGCGGCGAGCGCGCGTGGACCTCGCGCGCGATCAGCTCCTTGCCGGTGCCAGTCTCGCCGGTGATCAAGACCGAGATGTCGGTCGGCGCGATCTTCTCGACCTTGCGGAACACCTGCTGCATCGGCGGGCTGGTGCCGACGATCTCGCCGAACCGGAACTGCTCGAGGCGCTCGTGCAGGCGCTTGTTGTCGACGCGCAGCTCGTCGAGCAACAGCGCGTTGGCGACGATCAGCGAGGCCTGCGCCGAGAACACGGTCAGCACCTTCATCGTGTCGTCCTGGAACAGGTCGACGACCGAGTCGTTGCCGACGTAGATGAGGCCGAGCAGCCGGCCGCGGTCGAGCAGCGGCGCGCAGATCACGCTCGTCAGCTTGAGCGCCATCACCGACTTGCTGCCGGCGAACTCGGCGTCGTGCATCGCGTCGCTGATGATCACGGGGCGGCGCGACTTGACGACCTTGGCGACGATCGAGTCCGACAGCTGCGAGATCGCGTCGGAGATGTTCTCGCGCTTGAGGTTGCGCGCGACCTTGATGTCGAGCGTGTCGCCGTCCATCAGGATCAGGAAGCCCTTGTCGGCGTTCGTGATCTGGATGATCGCGTCCATCAGCGTGTCGAGCAGCTCGCCGAGGTCGCGCTGGTGCATCAGCGTCTCGGAGAACTCGTGGAGCTTGGTGTACGCGTCGAGATCGGCCATCGTCGCCGCGGCCTCGGCCTCGACCGGCGGCGCCTCGTCGATCAGCGCGAACTTCAGCTCGCAGCTGCCGATCACGAGCCGGTCGTCGTGGCGCAGCACGTGCTTGCTGCGCTTCTTGCCGTTGACGACGACGTCGAGCTTCCGGTGCAGCGTGCTGATCGTGTAGGTCTGCCCGTCGAAGTGGACGCTGGCGAACGCGTCGGCGACGAGCGGATCCGGCAGCACGACGTCGTTGTCCGGCCCCGAGCCGATCGAGGTCAGCTTCTTGTAGAGGTGATAGACCGTGGCGGGGTAGCCAGGGGCCTGCAGGCGAAGCGAGGGCATGCTCAGCGCTCCCAGGTGAGGGACAGTCCGGCGGCGGGCGCCTCCGGGTCGGGGACCAGCAGCGGCCGCAGCTGGAGCCGGGTCGTCGGCTCGGCGGGCGTCCGGGTGCGGCGGCGGACGTCGTCGGGCAACAGCGACGGGTCCGCCGCGACCCGCACCGACGGCTTGTAGTGGAGCAGGGAGTCGATCACGCCCCACGCCATCAGGCCCAGGCACAGCGCGCCCGCGCCGATCTCGACCTGCTGCAGGCGGAGCGCGAACGGGCCGTCCTCCTGCGGCACCTGCCCGGGCAGGCCGTACTCGCCGACGAGGTAGAGCCAGATCCCGGCCGACACCGCGCCGGTCACGCCCTGCGACGCGGCGAAGAAGATGCCCTTGCCGCGGTCGCCGTTCTGGAACTGCCCGGCGCCGAACGGGATGAAGTTGACGTAGAACGGGCGGGTCTCGATCACGACGAGGTTCTCGAGCGCCTGGGCGAGGCGCTCGTTCTCCTCGGCGAGCCGCCGCGCCTCGGCGTCGCGCGCCTCGCGCTCGGCGAGCTCGGCGCGGACGTCGTCGAAGAACTCGACCGCGGCGGCGGAGTACAGCGGCTGCTCGATGATCAGCTCGCGCTGCAACGACAGCGCGGCCTCGAACTCGCGCTTGGCGCGCTTGCGATCTCCGGTCTCGAACGCGCACGCGCCGAGCAGGACGTAGGCCTCGACCAGGTCGTCGGTCTGGGCCAGCCGCGGCGTCGGGTAGAGCAGCAGGTTGATCAGCGGCAGCGCGTCGGCGTAGTGGCCGCCGCGGAACAGCTCGCGCGCCTGGTCGAGCTCCTGGCCGGGCGTCGCGTCAGCCGGGCGGGGCGCGGCGATCACGGCCGTCGCGGCGAGCGCGGCCAGGCCGGCGGCGGTCAGTCGAACTTGCACGCGACCTCGGTGGGGCGGTTGGGCCGGACGGTGACGGCGTGGGGATCGATGCCGAGGGTCTCGTGGACGAACTCGACCTTGACGCTGCGGGTGGACAGCGTCGAATCCTCGAACGGAATCAGCGCGGGCACGCCGAGCGTCGCGGCGCGCCCGTCGACCGTGACCTTCACGCCGGCCTCGGGGCAGCGCGCGATCACCTGGCCCGGCAGGTAGCCGAGGTTGATCTGGACCGTCTCGCCGGCGTCGGTCGGCGCGATCACGCGCTCGGTCGGCTCGCAGCACGCGTCGTTGCGCACGGCGACGCGGATCCCCGCTGGCGGGACGTCGACGTCGTCGGCGCCGCCGGGCAGGCGCCGCCACCCGCCGTCGCCGACCTTGACCTCGGAGTCGCTGGGCGAGACCTGGACGCGCGCCACGACGATCGCGGGCGCCCCCGCGTCGGGCGCCCGCGCCACCCCGGCGTCCGGCGCGCGCGGCCGGATCGCGCTGCCGTCGACAGGCTCGCGCACTCGCGCGTCCGGGCGCTCGGGCTCCGCCGGGCGCGCGTCCGCCGTCGCCGCGACGACGACGGCCGCGTCGAGGAGCGGGGCGAGGGCCGCGTCGGGCATCACCGGCGCGCCCGCGTCCACCGGCGCCAGCGCGATCGTGGTCGCGTCGGGCGCCGCCGCGCCGCCGCCGCCGAGGAGCGCGCCGCGCACCAGCCACGCCGCGCCCGCCACCGCGACCACGCCCGCGGCGACCGCGACGTACGTGCGCGTCCGGCGGCGCCGGCCGAGGCCGTCGAGCAGCTCGATCACCTGCGGGTGGGTCGGCTCGATCGCCAGGATCCGGTCGAGCAGCTCGATCGCCGCCGGCTGACCGCCGGGCGCGCCGGCGCGCGCGCTCAGCAGCGCGCGGGCCCGGCGCAGCAGGTGGTCGCACAGCCGCGCCTTGAGCGCCATCTCGTACGGCGCCGGCGCCTGGAAGTAGCGCGCGAGCTCGTCCTTGCTCGTGCCGAGCCCCGAGCCGTCGATGTAGCGCTCGAGCGCCGCGAGCAGCTCGCCCATGTCGCGGTAGCGCTCGTCCGGCTCGCGCGCCATCGCGCGCAGGATGATCCGCCCCAGCTCGTTGCCGATCCGCGGGTTGCCGTGGCGCGGGTCGGGGAACTTGCACTCGGCGATGCGCTTCAAGATCTCGTGCGGGTTCTTGCCCGAGAACGGCAGCGCCCCGACGGTGAGCTGGTAGAGCACGATGCCGCACGCGAACACGTCGGTGCGGACGTCGAGCGGCTTGCCCTCGACGTGCTCGGGCGACATGTACGCGGGCGAGCCGAGCAGCTGGCCGGTCACGGTCAGCCGCTGGGTGTCGATCATCTGCGAGATCCCGAAGTCCATCAGCTTCACCACGCCGTCGCCCCGGATCATCACGTTCTCCGGCTTGACGTCGCGGTGGAGGATGCCCTGGGCGTGGGCATGGGCCAGCGCGCGGCAGATCTGCACGACGATCATCGCGCCGATCTCGGGGTGCTGCGGCGGGTGGTCGGTGATGAACTGCTTGAGCGTCTGCCCCTCGATGAACTCGGTGACGATGTAGCTCTCGTCGGCGCTCTTGCCCGAGTAGTCGAAGATCTCGAGGATGTTCTCGTGGCGCAGCTTGGCGACCGCGTGCGCCTCGCGCTCGAACCGGTCGCGCGCCTCCTGGTGGTCGGCGAGGTGGCGGTGCAGGACCTTCACGGCGACGTCGCGCTTGAGCGAGCGGTCGCGCCCTCGATAGACGATCGCCATCCCGCCCTGGCCGACGCGCTCCAGCAGCTCGTACTTGTCGAGGACCTGTCCGACGTCGATGACCAAGGTTCGCTCGCGGGCGCCACGCCCGCCGTCTCCGCGGTCGTGACATGGATGTCACGGCCGGCTCCAGCACGACAAGACTCGAGGCCAGGCAGAACGGTTCGCTAAGTCCTCTGATTCTAGGCGGGTTGCGGCGGGTGCGGCAAGCCGGCCGTCGGCCACCCTGACATCGGATGCACACCTTTGCCGGGACGTTCACGGTCGCCGCGGGCGATGCGCGCCCGCCGCGACCGCGATACCGTGGGGCGTGCTCCGTCGCGGGACTGCCCCGGCCCTGGCGCTCGCCGCCGCGGTGATCTGCGCGCCGGCGGCGGCGCGCGCCGGCGGGGCGTCGTGGCGGCTGTCCGAGGTCCTGCCGCGCGGCGCCGGCGGCGAGCCGGCGATCCGGTTCGTCGAGCTCTACGCCACCGCCGACGGCTGCTGGTTCCCGACCACGCAGGTCGCGGTCTACGACGGCGCCGGCGCGGTGCTCGACACCGCCGCGCCGTTCGCCGAGACGACCTGCTTCGACGCCGACGCCTACCTGCTGCTGGCGACCGCCGAGGCCGGCGCGGCGTTCGGCGTCACGCCCGATCGCGCGGTCGTCCCCGCGATGCCCGCGGCGGCGCGCCAGGTGTGCCTGCGCTCGACGACGACGATCTACGACTGCGTGCGGTGGGGCGCGGTGACCGCGCCGGTCCACGACCTGTTCGGCCCCGACGACGACTCCGCGATCGCGGCGCCGCCGCCGGGCGTGTCGGCGGCCCGGGTCGTCGAGACCCACGTCGTGGCCGTCGACTGGGAGCTGCAGGCGCCGACCCCGCGCGCGCTCAACGACGGCGAGCCCCACGTCCCGCCCGACGGCGGCGTCCCCGACGCGGGCGCGCCCGACGACGGCGGCGTGGTCGACGCCGGCCCGTCGCCCGACGGCTGGCCCGACGCGGCGCGGCCCGACGCCGGCGACGACCGCTACCTCGATCTCGACGCGGGCGGCGGGGCAGGGTGCGGCTGCCGCGCCGGCGGCCGGATCGGCTGGGGCTGGGCGCTGCTCGCCGCCGCGGCGGTCACAGCTTGCCGCCGGCGGCGAGCTTGCCGAAGAACGGCAGCGCCTCCTGGATGAGGTCGAGCTCGGGGGCGAGCTGCTTGCCGATGCCCTCGGTCACCGCGATCGCGATGTTGCACATCGTGAACACCGGGTTCACGCGCACGCGGTGACGGCGCAGGATGTTCATCATGTCGAACGCGACCTGGGACACCGCGACCTCGCCGAGCTGCTTGCCGACGTAGCGGTTGACGAACGCGCACACGTCCGCCTCGTAGGCCTCGTAGTGCGGCACCTTCGACGACGGCGACAGATCCGACATCATCTTCGCCATCGTCTTGCCGTCGGCGCCGGCCCAGCTCGCGAAGAACGTGGCGAACGCGCGGCGGTAGGCGTCGGTCAGCTCGGCGGTGAGCCCGAGGTCGAGGATGCAGACCTTGCCGTCGGCGCGGACGAGGATGTTGCCCGGGTGCAGGTCGGCGTGGACGAACCCGTCCTGGAACACCATCTGGAGCAGCGTGCGGAACCCCGTGCGCGCCAGGTGCTTCGGGTCGACGCCGGGCAGGCGCCGGGGCGCGTCGAGCACCTTGACGCCCTCGATGAACTCCATCGTGAGGATCCGCGGGCTGCACAGCTCGGGCACCAGCGCCGGGAACACGACGTCGGGGTCGCCGGCGAACAGCGCGTGGAACCGGGTGTTGTTGCCCGCCTCGATCGACAGGTCGATCTGCATCCGGATCGCGCGGCCGAACTCCTCGACGCTCTCGACCGGCGCGAGCAGCCGGATCGACGGGAACACCGACATCACGCGCGCGAACCACCGCATCACCGTCAGATCGAACCGGACGATGCTCTCGATCCGCGGGCGGCGGACCTTCACGGCGACCTTGCGCCCGTCGGCAAGCGTCGCGCGGTGGACCTGGGCGACGCTGGCGCTCGCGATCGGCGCGGGGTCGAACGACGCGAACACCTCGGCCGGCGGCCGGCCGAACTCGGCGGCGAACGCGCGCTCGACGTGGCGGTAGGGGAACGCGCCGACGTCGTCCTGCAGCTTCTCGAGCGCGCGGATGATGTGCGGCGGGAACAGATCGGGCCGCGTCGACATGATCTGGCCGACCTTGACGAACGTCGCGCCCAGGCCGATCAGCAGCGCCGCGAGCCGCGACGCGAACCACCGCTGGCGCGCCGCCTTGCCGCGGAACGCCACCAGCAGCCCGAGCCAGCCGAGCCACCACACCAGCCCGTGCGCCAGCAGGAGCAGGCTGACCCACAGGCCGCGGCCGACGAACCGGACGAACTTCACGGCGGGGACACTACCGCCGGGGCGGCGTCGACGTCCTCGCGCCGCTCGCGTGTCGCGCCGAAAACGCCGAAGGCCGGCGCGGTCAGCGTCGGCCTTCGGTCACGAGCCTCGCGGCGTCGTAGGTGCGAGGAGGATTGAACTCCTGACCCCTACCGTGTCAAGGTAGTGCTCTCCCACTGAGCTACGCACCTGTGGGACTCGAAGGGGCGCCAGGGCGTCTCGTCGAGCGGCGTCACTTCTAGGGGAATCGGGGGCGGCTGTCAAGGCGGGTGGGCACGACGCGCGCGCGAGGCCTTCCTTGCGTCGGAGGGTCGCGGTACAAGACCGGCACTGTTTCTCAGGAGACCTTCCGCCCCATGACCCAGACCGTGAGCTTCGAGATCCAATGAACGGCCGCTCTGCCCGCAACGATCGGCGTCCGCCCCAGGACCGCCTGCGCATCAACCACCGTATCCGAGTCCCGGAGATCCGCGTGATCGGGGACGACGGCGAGCAGCTCGGGGTCATGCCGACCTACGAGGCGCTGCGCAAGGCCGAGGAGCAGGGGCTCGATCTCGTCGAGATCTCGCCGCGCGCGTTCCCGCCGGTCTGCCGGATCATGGACTACGGCAAGTACAAGTACGAGCAGGCCAAGAAGAAGCAGCAGGCCCGCAAGCACGCGTCCACGGTCGAGATCAAGGAGATCAAGTTCCGCCCCAAGACCGAGGGCCACGACATGGACTTCAAGGTGAAGCATGTCCGGCGCTTCCTCGAGGAGGGCAACAAGGTCCGCCTGGTGATCGTGTTCCGCGGCCGCGAGATCACCCACCCGCAGACCGGCGCCGCGGTGCTCAACCGCGTCGTCGAGGCGACGGCCGACCTGTCCGGAGTGGAGGTCACCCCGAACATGGAAGGCCGCCGGATGGTGATGATCCTGGCGCCCAAGGCGAACGTCGTCCGCAAGGCCGCGGAGATGCGCAAGGCCGCGATCTCGGCCCAGCTCGCCGAGAAGGCCAAGGACAAGCACAAGGGCGACGGCAGCCAGCGCCCGACGCAGGCGCCGCAGCAGCTCGAGGACATCGGCGAGTACCACGAGGACGTGGAAGAGGACGAGGACGACGAGGACGACGACATGGGCGACGACGCCGGGGGCGACGCGCCGCAGAACTGACCGCGTGGAGCCCGCCGAGCCCTGCCCGACGCTGGCCGCTCATCCGGTCGGCGGAGCGCTGTGTCGGCGGACTCCGCGAGATTCAGCTCCCCAGACTCCTCCTAGACACTTGCAAGCCAGGGGCGGGTGGTGCATAAAGCGGCCTCCCGCGAGACCGTCATGCCGAAGATCAAGATGAAGACCCACTCGGGCGCCAAGAAGCGGTTCCGCTCCACGGCCACCGGGAAGTTCAAGTATCAGAAGACGTTCAAGCGCCACCTGCTCACCGGCCGGTCGAGCAAGCGCAAGCGTCACCTGCGGACGCCGGGGTACGTGGGGCCGACCCACCACCACCAGATCGTCGCGATGCTGCCCTACGGGGCCTGATTCGGAGTCGGAGAGAGCCATGCCCCGCGCCAAAAGAGGATTCAAGGCCCGCCGTCGTCGCAACCGCATCTTGAAGGCGGCGAGCGGCTTCCGTGGGAAGCGTTCGAGCTGCCACGCGGTCGCGAACGAGGCCGTGCAGCACGCCTGGATGCACATGTACCGCTCGCGCAAGCAGCGCAAGCGTGACTTCCGGTCGCTGTGGATCGTGCGGATCAACGCCGCCGCCCGCCGCCTCGGCCACAGCTACTCCAAGCTGATCGGCTCGCTCGGCAAGGCCGGCGTCGAGCTGAACCGCAAGATGCTCGCCGAGCTGGCGATCAGCGACCCGGTGGCGTTCGAGAAGATCGCCGCCGCGGCGAAGTGAGCACCGCAGCCAGCATCATCGCGGAGCTGGAGCGGCTGAGCGGCGAGTTCGCGGCGCTGATCGCGCCCCTCGCCGACGAGCAAGCCATCCGCGCCGCGCAGGCCCAGTTCCTCGGGAAGAAGGGCCAGGTCTCGACGGTGATGAAGGAGCTCGGTCGGCTGCCGCCGGCCGAGCGTCCTGTCGTCGGCGAGGCGGTCAACCGCATCAAGGGCGCGATCGAGCACACGGTCGCCGCCAAGCTCGCGGATCTGGTCGCGCGTGCGCGCGCGGCGGATCTGGCGCGCGTCGTCGACGTGACGCTGCCGGGGCGGCCGCACGGCGGCGGCCACCTCCACCTGCTCACGCAGGTCCGGCTCGAGGCGATCGACATCTTCGCCGAGCTCGGGTTCGCCGTCGCCGAGGGCCCGCAGGTCGAGACCGACTGGCACACGTTCGAGGCGCTGGCGATCCCCAAGGATCACCCCGCGCGCGACATGCAGGACACGTTCTACGTGACCGACGACGTCGTGCTGCGGACCCACACCTCGCCGGTGCAGATCCGGACGATGCAGGCGCAGCGCCCGCCGATCCGGATCGTCGCACCGGGCGTGGTCTACCGCCGCGACGACGACCCGACGCACAGCCCGATGTTCACGCAGATCGAGGGCCTCGCGGTCGACGTCGATCTGAAGTTCTCGGACCTCAAGGGCGTGCTCCTGCACTTCGTCCGGCGGTTCTTCCGCCGCGATCTCGACGTGCGGTTCCGCCCCAGCTACTTCCCGTTCGTCGAGCCCGGCGCCGAGGTCGACATGCAGTGCTCGTTCTGCGGCGGCTCCGGCGCGCTGCCGACGGGGCCGTGCCGCGTGTGCAAGACCACCGGCTGGGTCGAGATCGGCGGCTCCGGCATGGTCGATCCCGACGTGTTCGCGCACGTCGGCGTCGACAGCGAGCGCTACACCGGGTTCGCGTTCGGCATGGGCCTCGAGCGCATGGCGATGCTTCGCCACGGCGTGAACGACATCAAGTTCTACTACGAGGGCGATCTGCGATTCCTGCAGATGTTCTGACCGAGGCATCCGCCGATGAAGATCGTCTGGAGCTGGCTGCTCGAGCTGTGTGACCTCGACCGGATGCCGTCGGTCGACGACGGCGCGCGCGCGCTGACCGGCGCGGGCCTCGAGATCGAGGGCGTGACCGATCTCGGCGCCGGGTTCTCCGGCGTCGTCGTCGCCGAGGTCGTGGGCAAGCGCCCGCACCCCGCCGCCGACAAGCTCAGCCTCGTCGACGTCATCGTCGAGAAGGGCGGGGCGGCGACGCAGGTCGTGTGCGGCGCCCCCAACGTCCCGGCGCCGGGCCGACGCGTGCTGTGGGCGCGACCCGGCGCGACCCTGCCCGGCGGGCTCACGCTGAGCGTCAAGCCGGTCAAGGGCATCGACTCGCCGGGCATGCTGTGCAGCGAGCCCGAGCTCGGCGTCGGCGACGACGCCAGCGGCATCATCGTGCTCGACGAGCACGACCGCACGCCGCTCGGCGCGCCGGCGCAGCAGGCGCTCGGCCTCGCGGACCACGTGCTCGAGGTCAACGCGCCGGCCAACCGCGGCGACGTCCTCGGCCACCTCGGGCTGGCGCGCGAGCTGTGCGCGCTGCTCGGCGGCCGCGTCGTCGTCCCGCCCGACGCGCTCGAGCCCGACGCCGAGCTGGTCGCGTCCGACCTGGACGCGGCGGCGCTCGCCGCGGTCGCGATCGCGCCCGACACGCGCGCCGGCTGCCCGCGCTACGTCGCGCGGGTGATCGACGGCGTCACCGTCGCGCCGTCGCCGCGCAAGCTCGCGGCGCGGCTGCGCGCCGTCGGCGTCCGCCCGATCAACAACCTCGTCGACGTGACCAACTACGTCATGTTCGAGCTCGGCCAGCCGCTGCACGCGTTCGACCACGCGCACGTCGCGGGCGCGCGGATCGAGGTGCGCATGGCGCGGCCCGGCGAGCGGATGACGACGCTCGACGGCGTCGACCGCGCGCTCGAGCCGGGCGATCTGCTGATCTGCGACGGCGCGCGCCCGGTGGCGCTCGGCGGCGTGATGGGCGGGCTCGACAGCGAGGTCACCGCCGCGACGACGCGGGTGCTGCTCGAGGCCGCCGCGTTCGACGCCCGCACGATCCGCCGCACCGCGCGCCGGCTCGGGCTGCACTCCGAGGCGTCGCACCGGTTCGAGCGCGGCGTCGATCCGGCGCTGCCGCCGCTGGCCGCCGCGCGCGCCGCGACGCTGCTGGCCCGGCTCGGCGGCGGACGGATCGCGCGCGGCGCGGTCGATGTCCACCCGGCGCCGCGCGCCCCGGCGCAGGTGCCGCTGCGCGTGGCGCGCGCCCGCGCGGTCACCGGCGTCGATCTCGACGCCGCGGCGTGCGAGGACGCGCTGACCCGCCTGGGCTGTGCGGTCGCCGCCACCGACGGCGACGCGCTGCACGTCACCGTGCCGACCGCCCGCGCGGATCTCGCGCGCGAGATCGACCTGATCGAGGAGATCCTGCGCCTGGTCGGCTACGACAAGGTGCCGGCGACGCTGCCGCCGCTGCGCGCGGCGCCGGTGTCGACCGCCGACGACCGGCCGGATCGCGCGCGCCGGGCGCTCGCGGCCGCGGGCCTGGCCGAGGCGATCACCTTCGCGTTCCAGGCGCGCGAGCGCGGCGCGGCGCTGCGGCTGCCGGCCGGCGATCGCCGCGCCGATCCGGTGGCGCTCAAGAACCCGATGAGCGCCGACCAGGCGGTGCTGCGCACCTCGCTGGTGCCGAACCTGCTCGCCGCCGTCGCCCGCAACCGCAACTTCGGCGTGCCCGACGTCGCGCTGTTCGAGGTCGGGAGCGTGTTCTGGCGCGCCGACCGCGCCGACGGCCTGTGCGACGAGCCGGTCCACGCCTGCGTGGCGCTCGCGGGCGCGCGCCCGGCGTGGCTGGGCGAGGCGCGGGCGTGGGACGTGTTCGACGCGCGCGGCCTGGCGGAGACGCTGCTCGGCGCGCTGTCGACCGGCGCGGTTCGCGTGGTAGCCGGCGCGCCCGCCGCCCCGGTCGAGCCCTACCTGCACCCGGGCGTGTCGGCGCGGATCCAGCTCGACGGCGTCGACGTCGGCGTCCTCGGCGAGGTCCACCCCGAGACGCGCGAGGCGTTCGGGGTCGAGGTCCCGGTGTTCGTCGCCGAGATCGACCTGTCGAAGGTGGGGGCCGCCGGCGCAGGCGCGCCGGTGCGCCAGATGCGCGCGATCCCACGTCATCCCGGCGCGGCCCGCGACGTCTCGCTGCTGCTGGACCTCGCCATCCCCGCGGCGCGCGTGCGCGACGTCATCGACGCCGCGGCGCAGCCGCTGGTCGAGGCGGTGCGCGTGCTCGAGGACTACCGCGGCGACAACCTGCCCGCCGGTCACAAGAGCATGCTGTGGTCGATCGCGTACCGCGCCCCGGATCGCACGCTCACCGACGCCGAGGTCGAGTCTGCGCACGAGGCGATCGTCGCGCGGCTGTGCGCCGAGTTACCGGCCCAGCGCCGATAGGTCGACGACGCCAGGGGCGAAACCCTCCGCCGCGGCAGCGCCCGCGCCGGCTCTGTCGCGTAACCATGCGAAATCTCTAGCCGGAGATCCGTTCTGATCTCGCGGGGTTGCGCGGCAGATCCCGACATCGTTGCGCCGGCGCGGCCAACTTTCGTGGTAACGTCGCATAGTTACTGGCGGCGCTGCCCACACCTCAAGAAGGAGCGAACGGAGGATGGCGCGAATGACGAAAGCCGACATCATCGAGGCGGTCTACGAGAAGGTCGGTGGGTTCTCGAAGAAAGAGGCCGCCGAGATCGTGGAGAGCGTCTTCAACACGATCAAGGAGACCCTCGAGAAGGGCGAGAAGATCAAGGTCTCGGGTTTCGGGAACTTCGTCGTGCGGGAGAAGAAGGCCCGCATCGGCCGGAACCCGCAGACCGGCGAGGAGATCACGATCTCGGCCCGGCGCGTGCTGACCTTCAAGCCGTCGCAGGTCCTCAAGAACATCCTCAACGGGCTGCCGCCGGGCTGACCACCGGGGCAGGGACCCAGACGCCATGAGCGATCCTCGCGTCCCCGATCGCGAGGCGTTCCGGATCGGCGAGGTCGCCGAGCTCGCGGGCGTCACGCCATCGGTGCTCCGGTTCTGGGAGACCGAGTTCGCCACGCTGCGCCCGACCAAGACGCGCGCCGGGCAGCGGCTCTACCGCAAGGCCGACGTCGAGAAGGTGATGCGGATTCGCGACCTTCTCTACGACCAGGGCTTCACGATCGCCGGCGCGCGCAAGGCGCTGCGCGACGGCGTGCCCGAGGACGACGAGGCGCCGCCGCTGAGCGCGCCCCAGCGCGCGGCGATCGACGCCGCTCGAAACGAAGCCCGCGATCTCTTGCGGCTCCTCGGCGAATGAAGTAGACCCGTCGTCCCAATCCCGGGGCGTAGCGCAGCCTGGTAGCGCACCAGACTGGGGGTCTGGGGGTCGCTGGTTCGAATCCAGTCGCCCCGACGGGAAGACGGCCGCTCCCCCAGGGCGGCTGTCGCTTTTTTCGGCGAAGGTAGCCCCATGCGACCGCTGGTCCTGATCACGAACGACGACGGCATCCTGTCGCCGCACCTGCACGCGATGGCCGACGCGATCGCGGCCGAGGCCGAGGTCCTGGTCGTCGCGCCCGAGCGTCAGCGGTCCGCGGCGTCCCACGCGATCACGCTGCACAAGCCGCTGCGCCTGCACACCGTGTCTCCCCAGCGCCACTCGCTGTCGGGCACGCCGGTCGACTGCGTCTACCTGGGCGTGATGAAGCTGGCGACCCGGATGCCGGACCTCGTCGTCTCCGGGATCAACGACGGGTACAACCTCGGCTCCGACGTCTTCTACTCGGGGACGGTCGCGGGCGCGGTCGAGGGCGGGCTGCGCGGCACGGTCGGCGTCGCGCTGTCGATGGCGCCGCGCGCCCAGCACCCCGACGCCGCGGTGGCCGCGTGCCTGGCGATCGTCCGCGCGACGCTGGCGGCGCGCCTGCCGGCCGGGACCGTGCTCAACGTCAACGTCCCGGGCACCGGCGGCGCGCGCTACCGCTGGACCACGCTCGGCCGCCGCCGCTACGAGGACGACGTCGCCGAGCGCGTCGACCCGCGCGGCCGTCCGTACTACTGGATCGGCGGCGGCGCGTCCGGCCACGATCAGCGGCCGGGGTCGGACTGCGACGCGATCGCCGAGGGCGTCATCAGCGTCTCGCCGCTGCACCTCGACCTGACCGCGCACGCCGCGGTCGCCGCGCCGCCGTTCGCGGTGACCGGGCTCGATCTGGGGTAGATTCGCTCGCGATGCGTCGCCTCGTCGTGGTGGTCGCCTGGTCGTCGCTGCTCGCCGTCGCGTGCGCCTGCAAGAGCCGCGGCGCGGGGGGCGCGGGCGGCGGGACCGGCACGGGGACGGGGACCGGCGCACCGAGCGACTGCGACGGCGCGCGCGCCAACGTCGAGGCGCTGTACCGCGCCGACGCCACCGCCGCGCACGCGAACGAGCCCGACGCGGCGAAGGCCGCGCAGCTGATCGACGAGCAGACCGCCGACAATGTCGCGATGGTCATGACCGACTGCGCGGCGGACCCGGCGCGGGTCGCCGGCTGCGCGCGGGCCGCGCGCTCGGTCGCCGAGCTCGAGTCGTCGTGCCTGATCCCGCTCGACGACACGGGCAGCGAGGGCGAGCGCCTGCGGACCCCGTGACGGTGCGGTGGCGCCGGCGCCGTCCGTCGATTACCGTCACCCGCATGCGCATCCGCTTCCTGTGGGCCGCCGCGGCGGCGCTCGTGCTCGCCGCGTGCGGGCCCAAGTCGTCGTCGGGATCGGGCGAGGGCGACACGCTCCCCGACGACCTGTCGAAGCCCGATGGCGAGCCGCCGCCGAGGCCGCAGACCGAGCTCGAGCGCCGGCAGGCCGCGGCGTGCGAGCAGCTCGGCCCGCGGATCACCGAGTGCGCCGTCGCCGACGCGCGCGCCCAGCTGCCGCCCGAGAAGCTCGCCGAGCTCGACCTCGAGAACACCGCCCCGGTCCACACCCGCGAGTTCATCAAGAACTGCGTCGCGCAGCCGATGTCGTCGCGCCAGGTCCGGGTCTACGAGGTGTGCCAGGCGGAGGAGACCGAGTGCGGGGCGCTGCTGGCGTGCCTCGAGCACGCGGACCCCGACCACGCCGACGCGGACGCGACCGCACCGGAGTAGCCGGGCCCGCCGCGACCTGGCCCCCCCGGGCCGCGCCCGGTGCTAGGCTGCGCCCGCCATGCGGACCCAGACCAAGACCACGCTCGCTGCCTCGCTGCTGCTCGCCGTCGCCGGCGCGGGGTGCAAGAAGGACGAGGCCCCGCCGGCCGGCGGCGCCAAGCCCGGCACGGCCAAGGCCACCGGCGGCACGACGACCGTGCAGCCGGCCAACCGCCCGTCGCAGGGCAAGCTGCCGACGATGCCGCCGCTGACGCTGCCCGACGACGCCAAGCGCGCCGAGAAGGTCGCGCTCGGCCACGCGCTGTTCTTCGACACGCGCCTGTCGGTCGACGGCTCGCGCGCCTGCTACTCGTGCCACCAGAACGAGCACGGCAACGGCGGCAAGGACCCGCTCGCGCTCGGCCCCGGCGACAAGCCGCTGCCGCGCCACAGCCCGGTGATCTGGAACGTCGCCTACTTCCAGGAGGCGTTCTACTGGGACGGTCGGTCGCCGTCGCTCGAGGCGCAGGCCAAGGCCGCGTGGGCGGGCGGCAACATGGGCGTCGGCGAGGACAAGCTCGAGGCCAAGACCGCCGAGGTCGCCTCGATTCCCGGCTACAAGGCGATGTTCGAGGCGGCGTTCCCGGGGCAGGCGCCGTCGGCCGAGCTGGTCGTCTCCGCGCTCGCCGAGTACGAGCGCACGCTGGTGTGCAATGACACCGCGTACGACAAGTTCGCCGCCGGCGACAAGGCGGCGCTGTCGGAGGCGCAGCAGCGCGGGCTCGACGTGTTCCTCGGCAAGGGCATGTGCGCCGCGTGCCACGCGCCGCCGTTCTTCTCCTCGGCGATGAACGCGCCCAAGGGCGTCTACTTCAACATCGGCATCGGCACCGCGGGCAAGCCCGAGGACCAGGTCGACGTCGGGCGGATGAAGGTGACGTCGGCCGCGGGCGACTGGGCCGCGTTCAAGCCGCCCAGCCTGCGCAACGTCAGCAAGAGCGCGCCGTACTTCCACGACGGCTCGGTCGCGACGCTCGACGAGGCGGTCAAGCTGATGGCGACCGGCGGCATCGCCAACAAGAACCTCACCGCGCTGATGGGCGACCGCAAGCTGAGCGACGCCGAGCGTGCCGACCTCGTCGAGTTCTTGAAGGGCCTCGACTGCGGCGGCAAGCTCGAGCAGCCGAAGCTGCCGTAGACCCGGCCGCTACAGCCGCTCCAGCACCGCGACGACGTGGCGCTGCAGCCCTTCGGCCGCGGCGCGCGCGCCCGCCGGCGTGCCGCGCGCCTCGCTGATCGCCGCGTCGAGGTCGATCGTGTCGAGGGCGTCGAGCTCCGCCGTCAGGCCGAGCGCGACCAGGTAGGGCAGGGCCTCGGTCACGTGCTGGTTGAACCGGTGCAGCGCGTCGGTGACCTCCTCGTCGCGCTGCTGCTCCATCGCCACGCCGATGGCCGAGGCCTGCAGCGTGAACACCGTGCCCGACGCGCCACGGATCGACAGGCCGTCGCTGGCGCGGGCGCCGAGTCGCGTCAGCTCGCCGAGCGCCGAGATCGCCAGGTTGCCGAGCTCGAGCCGGAGCTGGGCGTCGTCACCCGGTGGGCGGCGGAGCTGGTTGGCGTCGAGGAACGCGCGGACGCACGCCTCGGAGCAGAACCGGAACCCGCGCCGCAGCCGCGACGCCTTCTCCTTCACCTTCGCGTCGCACTGGAAGCAGGCGACCTTCTTGCCGAACGGCCACACGCTCAGCCGCGCCGCCGCGCGGCGAACGCCTCGGCGACGATCCGCATCGCGCGGTTGAGCTGCTGGGTCTGCACCTCGATGCGCTGGGCGAGCGCGCCGAGCTCGTCGTCGTCGAGCCCGCGCAGGTGGTCCTCGGTGATGCGCTTGCAGTCGACAGGGATGCGCCTGGACATGAAAACCCTCCTGCCGCCATCGTGCGCGGCGCCGGCGGGCGCGGGCAAGAAACCGGCGCCGCGCGCGCGGAGACGCGCGGAATCACGGCCCGTAGCAGGTGAACGCGCCGGGCACCTCGTCGCCGCACGGCGTCCGCGTCTGGCACTGCAGCGGCGCGCCGCCACACAGCGCGTCCTCGCACTCGGTCGAGCACGCGTTGTCGGGGCACACCACGGCGGTCTCGACGCAACCGAGGAACAGCTCGCCGCACGTCCCGTCGAACCGCTGCACGCAGATCGTGCCCTCGCCGCAAGCGGCGCACGCGTCGTCGCCGGTCGCGTCGATCGCGGCGTCGGCGGCCAGCGCGCTGTCGAACGCGGCGGACGCGTCGATGACGTGCTCGTCGTCGCCTCCGCATGCAGCGGCGAGCGCGCCGACGAGGGTCAACGTCAGGGACATCCGGAGCAGCGCGCCAGGGCGGGGCATGCCGTGGTTGTCGCATCTCCGCCCCGCGCCCGCCGTGCGCGCGGTCGCATCGCCCCACGCCTGCCGCACCTTGCCCGCCGCGGGCGCCTCGGGCAGACTGCAGCCCGCCCGATCCCATAGCTCAGTTGGATAGAGCGACGGTTTCCTAAACCGTAGGCCGCAGGTTCGATTCCTGCTGGGATCACCGAGCGACGGTTTCGTCATCCCAGGGCGTAGGCCGCAGGTTCGATTCCTGCTGGGATCACGACCATCGCCGGGCCGAGGCGGCAACGCACGGCCGCGGTTCGTTCAAAGGTATCCACCGGGCCGTCGCTCGCGATAGTGGCTCCGTTCCGGTTATGGTCGGGCGTGCCTTCGAGCCTGCTCGCTCTCCTCGACGACATCGCGTCCGTGCTGGACGACGTCGCGGTCCTGACCAAGGCCGCGACCAAGAAGACCGCCGGCGTGCTCGGCGACGACCTCGCGCTCAACGCCGAGCAGGTCACGGGCGTCACGCCGGACCGCGAGCTGCCGGTGGTGTGGGCGGTGGCGAAGGGCTCGGCGCTCAACAAGCTGATCCTGGTGCCGGTCGCGGTGCTGATCAGCACGTTCGCGCCGTGGGCGGTCCTGCCGCTGCTGATGCTCGGCGGCGCGTTCCTGTGCTTCGAGGGCGCCGAGAAGCTGGCGCACAAGCTGCTGCACAGCAAGGACGAGGCCCAGGCGCACCACAAGGAGCTGATCGAGGCGGTCGCGAACCCCGAGGTCGACCTGGTCGCGTTCGAGAAGGAGAAGATCAAGGGCGCGATCCGCACCGACTTCATCCTGTCGGCGGAGATCATCGTGATCGCGCTCGGCACCGTCGCAGACCGCAGCCTCGAGATGCGGATCGGCGTGCTCGCGGCGATCTCGGCGATCATGACGGTCGGCGTCTACGGGCTGGTCGCGGGCATCGTCAAGCTCGACGACGCCGGCCGCAACCTGTCGCTGCGCGGCAGCGGCGCCGCGCGCGCGCTCGGCGGCGTCCTGCTCGCCAGCGCGCCGGTGCTGATGAAGTTCCTGTCGATCGCGGGCACCGCGGCGATGTTCATGGTCGGCGGCGGCATCCTCGTCCACGGCATCTCGCTGGTGCACCACTTCGTCGTCGACACCGCGGCCGCCGCGGGCGGGGTGGCCACGTTCGGCGCCGTGCTGGAGGCGGTCACCGGGATGGCGCTCAACGCCGTCGCCGGGATCCTGGCGGGCGTCGTGCTGGTGCTGCTGTTCACGGGTGTGAAGCGGCTGTTCGGCAAGGGCGCCGCCAGCGCCGGCTGAGCGGCCGGTGATCCGGGGCGCCGCCGCGCTCGTAGACGCGGCATGCCCCACGTCGCGGCCGGCCTGCTCCCGGCGCTCCTGCTGATCGCGGTGGCGGCCTGCGCTACCGAGCCTGCCGACGCCCCCGACGCGGGCGAGGCGACGGCGGACGCGTCCGTCCCGCCGGACGCCACGACCACCGCGAGCTGCGATCCGGTCGCCCAGGACTGCCCCGACGAGGCCAAGTGCAGCTTCGTCGATCCCGAGGGCGACGGGTTCGACCGCGCATGCGTGGCGGAGCAGGGCGCGGGCGCCGCGGGCGAGCCGTGCACGCGCGCGGCGGCCGGCGATCCGGGGCTGGGCCGCGACGACTGCGCGCCGGGGCTGTTCTGCACCTACATCGGCGTGCCGCCGCCGTCGGCGGGCGGGACCCGGCTGTGCCGGCCGGTCTGCGATGAGGCGACGCCGTGCCCCGACGGGCTGACGTGCGCGCGCCTCGCCGAGGCGCCGGCGCAGGGGATGTGCGGGCCGGCGTGCGCGCCGTTCGCGGGCACCTGCGCCGACGGGATGACGTGCGCGGATCCGTGGACCGGGCTCGACGGCGCGCAGTTCCTGACCTGCCGGATGCCCGGCGCGACGCCGCCCGGCGGCGCGTGCGGCCACTCCGAGGACTGCCCCGCCGACCACGTCTGCGCCGGGTTCCCCGGCGCCGAGCAGTGCCTGGCGCTGTGCGACGACGCGCACCCGTGCGCGGCGGGGACCTGCGTGCGGCCGGAAGGCGACGCCGCGGGCGCGTGCTTCGGCGGCCAAGGGTGAGAGCCCCCGGGGCTCCGAGCGTTCAGAATCCGAGGTGGTAGGCGCGCGGGGC
This sequence comes from Myxococcales bacterium, assembly GCA_011526095.1. Classification (GTDB taxonomy): domain Bacteria; phylum Myxococcota_A; class Polyangia; order Haliangiales; family Haliangiaceae; genus WYBA01. The sequence goes on from WYBA01000259.1 coordinate 47,393, forward strand.
GCCGGCGACGACGCAGAGCTGGGCCGCGGCGTCACCGCCGTCGAGCTCGAGCGCGTCGGCGCCGCACGGCGGGGCGCCGCGGCGCGCGCGAACGCCGACGAGGAAGCCGAGGTCGGCGGGCAGCTCGAGCGGCTCGGCGTCGGCGGGCGCCGCCGGATCCGCGGCGAGCGGCGCGCCGGCGCCGACGAGCCAGCGGTCGCCGGCAGCGGTGACCAGGCGCAACCCCTGGCGGCACGGGCGGTCGTCCTCGCTGGCGCCGCACGGCGCGTCGTCGACGAGCTCGATCGTGTCGAGCCGGCCGTCGCCGTCGAGGTCGAGCTCGTACCGGCAGACGTCCGGGCCGAGCCAGCACGAGGACACGACGGCCTCGGCGGACGTGGGCGCGCGGTGGGCGAGGGGAGCCGACGCGGGCGCGGCCGGGGCGGCGCCGCACGCGGCGGCGAGCAGCGCGAGGATCGCGGCCGCCTGGCTCATCGCGCGACCGCCGCGTCGGTGATCGTGACGGTGACGTCCGGCGCGGCGTCGACGCGGACCCACAGCCAGCGCTGCCCCGCGTCGTGGAACCACGCGGCGCCCGCGGCGCCGAGCACCGCGTCGCGCGAGCCGACCGCCGCCGCGGCCGCGCCGTCGACGCTCACGCCGGCGATCGGCAGGTCGGCGCGCACGCGCAGGATCACGTCCTGGCGCGCGCCGGCGACCGACACGGTGGCCACGCCGTCGTCGCGGTGCGCGTCGATCACGGTCGGGCTCGCGCCCGAGGTGTCGTGCTGCACCGCGAACGACGACGCGACCGCCGCCGGCCACACCAGCACCGTCAGCGCGTCGGCCGAGGCGGCGGTGCCCAGGCCGGTCGCGTCGTTCTTCACCTCGACCGGGATGATCGCGCCGTCGCGGACGTACAGCGGGATGCGCTCGCGCTCGGGCACCGCGACGTCCGCCAGCGTCGTCGGGCCGACGATCGCGTCGGCCGCGGGCTCCCACCAGTCGTACCAGCGGCCCGCCGGCAGCGCGACGTCGCGCGCCAGCGTGGCGTCGAGGATCGGCGCGACCAGCAGCGCGTCGCCGACCTCGTAGCGGTAGTCGCCGGGCCAGCTCTCGGGCGGGCCGACCGGCCGCAGCACGTTCGGGCCGCCGGCGTAGGCGCGCTCGGCGAGCGAGAACCAGAACGGCACCATCTCGTCGTGCAGGGTCGCCCAGTAGCGGTACATCGCGACCGTCTCGTCGACCGAGTCGGGCACCGTCCACGGCGTGATGTTGGCGCGGCCGTGGAGCTGGAAGAACGGCTGCATCCCGGCGACCGCGGTCCACTTGGCGAACACGGTGGTGTCGAACGGGACGATCGGGCTGCCCGAGACGTCGGTGTCGCTGCGGTCGAGGTAGCCGCCGATGTCCGAGCCGATCACGACGTAGCCGGCGGCGGCGGAGCGGAACGTGTGATCGAGCGCGTCGGCCAGGCCGGTCCAGTCGCGCAGGTTGTCGCCCATCCAGGTCACCGGCGCGTGCTCGGGGCGCGCGTAGAACCGACCCGGGCGGTTGTAGCTCTGGTCGTAGGCGCGGACCATCGTCACGAAGTCCTCGCCGCGGCGGACGCGCCCGTAGGTGTAGTAGTCGGCGTAGTAGGCCTCGGAGTACGCCTGCAGCGTCTGCTCGCCGGCGTCGGTGGCCATCGTCGACGGCAGGTAGTCCTCGCCGAAGTCGAGCTTCCAGCCATCGAGGCCGAGGTCGTAGAGCGCGTCCTGCTGGCGGTGCCACCACCCCACGGCCTCGGGGTCGAAGAAGTCGACGCCCGAGCCGGTGCCCTTCCACCACAGGTAGGGCTCGCCGCCGTCGACGTAGAACGCGCAGTCGAGGCCCTCCTGATAGTTCGCGGCGGCGCCGTCGTAGAAGTCGCCGTCGGGCTCGAGGTCGAACCCGGCGGTGTTGGTCATCTGCGTGACCCACAGGACCAGCTTGATGTCGTCGGCGTGCAGGTCCGCGATCAGCTGATCGAACCCGGGGTAGCGCTCGGGGCTGGGGACGAAGGTGTTGTAGTGGGTCTCCCACGGCGAATCGAGCACGACCGCGCCGACGGGGATGTCGCGCTCGCCGAAGCCCTCGACGAACGCGTAGGTGTCCGCGGTGTCGGAGATGTCCTTGGAGATCCACGGGCGGAACGCCCATCGCGGGGTCGAGATGCCGGCGGCGGGGGCCTCGTCGTCGACCGGCGCGCGGAACGTGCAGTCGCGCCCGGGCGCGTCGGGGGGGACGATCGTCGGGTCGTCACCGCACGCGGCGGCGGGCAGCGCGAGGGCGAGCAGGGCGGCGTGCGGGCGGAGCGACATCGGGGCGGACTGTACCCGCCGAACGACCGTCACCGCGGGCGAATCACGGCCGGGGGTGCGCCTCGAGCCACGCCCACAGCGAGGCGCGCGCGTCGGGCGACAGCGGCAGCACGTGCGAGCCGCCGGTGACGGTCCGCAGCGCGACGTCGACGCCGGCGGGGCAGCCGGTGGCGTCGAGCACGGCGGTCTCGTCGCCGGCGAGGCTGCCGACGAGGTCGCGCGCCGTGCCCGCGCCGCTGCCGGTGCAGCCGTTGCTCGTCGACCACCGCTCGATCGTGCCCTGCGCCGACGGGTAGGTCACCGGCGCGCCCTCGACGTCGATCGTCCCGCCGTCGTACTGGATCGTCGGATCGACGGTGCCGTGCACCTGCAGGACGCTCACCGGCGCGCTCGGCGTGCAGTCGAGCGCGTCGTCGTAGGTGGCGCCGGCCAGGCTGACGACCGCGGCGAACCGGTCCGCGTGGTGGCAGGCGAGGCGGTACGACATGAAGCCGCCGTTGGAGAAGCCGATCAGGTAGACGCGGTCGGGATCGACGGTGTAGTCGAGCGCGATCTCGTCGAGGATGTCGAGCAGGTAGGCCTCGTCGTCGACGCCGCTGCCGAACAGATCGCAGCACGCGTCGGTACCGTTCCAGAACCGATCGCCGCCCTCGTCGATCGTGCCGTTGGGCGCCGCGAGCAGGAACCCCTCGGTCTCGAACAGCGTCCCGAACCCGGTGTAGCCCTCCATGAACTCGCCGTCGACCGAGTACCCGTGCAGCGCCAGCACCAGCGGCGTCGGCGTGCCCTCGACGTAGCCGGTGGGGACGCGCAGCGTCACCGGGCGATCGCCGCCGAACACGGTGCGCGGGACCCGGGCATCGGGTGTCCCCGGCTCGGCGTCGACCGCCGGGCGCGCGTCCGGCGCGGCGTCATCGTCGCCACCGCCGCACGCCGCCAGGGCCAGGGGGCCTGCCAGACCGAGCCATGCCAGACAGGTTCGAACCATCCGCGCACGCTACCGAGCGCGCCGTTGCGGCGCCGGCGCGATCGCGCGCATGCTGGTCGGGATGTCCGACCGCGGCGTCGCGTTCACCCGCCCGTCCGAGCGCGAGCTGGCGGTCGCGCTCGGCATGCTCGCGCCGTGGAGGCGATTCACCGACCCGCTGTTCCTCGGCCTCGAGCACATCCCGGCGGACCGGCCGCTGCTGTTCGTCGGCAACCACACGCTGTACGGCGTGCTCGACGCGCCCCTGCTGTTCGCGGAGCTGTACCGACAGAAGGGCATCTTCCTGCGCTCGCTCGGCGACCACGCCCATTTCAAGGTGCCTGGCTGGCGCGAGCTGCTCGCGCGGTTCGGCACCGTCGACGGCACGCGCGAGCACTGCGCGCGCCTGATGGAGGCGGGCGAGTCGATCCTGGTGTTCCCCGGCGGCGGCCGCGAGGTCGCCAAGCGACGCGGCGAGAAGTACCGGCTGATCTGGAAGGAGCGCCTGGGGTTCGCGCGGATGGCGCTGCGCCACGGCGCGACCGTGGTGCCGTTCGCGGCGATCGGCGTCGAGGACGCGTACGACGTCGTCGTCGACGCCGACGACCTGATGGCCGGACCGCTCGGTCCGCTGCTGCGCGCGCTGCGGGTCCGCGCGGACATCGTCATGCCGATCGCCCGCGGCGCGCTCGGTCCGCTGCCGCGCCGCGAGCGCTTCTACTTCCAGTTCCGGCCGCCGGTGCCGACGCGGGCGTGGGGCGGCGACGACGGCGACGTCGCCGCGCGCGCGCTGCGCGATCGGGTCCGCGCCGAGGTCGAGGCCGGGATCGCCGAGCTCCAGGCGGTGCAGGCGGCCGACCCGCGCCGTCGGCCCGGGCGCCGGCCGCGCCGCGCGCGGTGACGCGGCACGCCCGATGCAACCGCTACGGGCGTCATGGCCACGCTGTCGTCGACGATGCCCGGGCGCGCAGCTCCCGCGCCACGGGGCGTCGCGCGCGAAAAGCCTGCGCCGCGGACGCGGCGCGCCGTGCTCGCGCTCGCCGGGTTCGGCGCCGTCACCGCGATCGCCGGGGGCGTCGAGCTGATCGTCTGGCCGCACGGCAACGCGTTCGTGCCTCGGACGCTGCTCGAGCACACCGCGTTCTCGACGTTCCTGGTGCCCGGCCTGCTGCTCGCGATCGTGGTTGGTGGCGCGTCCGCGGCGTGCGCCGTGGCCACGTGGCGGCGCTCGGCGCACGCGGTCGACCTGACGCTGCTGGCCGGCGGCGCGATGACGGTGTGGATCGTCGCCGAGGCGGCGCAGTTCCGCGAGGTCCACGGGCTGCACGTGGTCTACGCGACGCTCGGCGCGGCGCTGCTCGCGCTCGGCGTCGCCGCGGCGGTGCGCGGCGGCGGCGCCCGTCACCGCTGGGTCGTCTGGGTCACGGCGGCGGAGGCCGCCGGGTTCCTCGCGCCCGCACTCGCCGGCGTGGCCGCGGCGCGGGCGGGCCTCGACGGCGCCGCCGTGGCCGCGCTGCTCGTGGCCGCGGGGCTGGTCGAGGGGCTCGCGCTCGGGGCAGGGCAGGCGCGCGCGATGCCCGTCGCGGTGCCGCGCGCCCGCTTCGCGGTCGCCACGTCGCTCGCGGCCGGCGTGGTCTGGGCCAGCGTGATGCTCGCACAGGCGGTCGGCGGCGCGGCGTGGGTGGTCGCGGGCGTCGCCGGGCTGCTCGCGATCGGAGGCGCCCAGGCGTGGGTCATGCGGCGCCACGTCGCGCGCGCGGCGCGGTGGATCGCGTGGACCGCGCTGGCGTGGACGGTCGCGCTGCCGCTGTCGTTCGCGCCGGGGCCGCTGGTCGACGAGGCGACGCCGGCCGCGACGATCGCCACGCTGTGGGCGTGCGCCGGGCTGGCGATGGCGTACGTGCTCGCGGTCGTGAGCTGGCAGGGCGCGCGCCAGCTGCGCCCCCGCCCGGGTCACTCGATCGCGACGAGGTAGAGCTGCGCGCCCTGCACGGGAGTCGCGGTCCACGTCACGGTGTACGTGCCGGCGGCCTCGACCTCCTTGACCGCGACGGCGCACTGCACGAGCGAGCCCTCGTCGAGGATCGCGTCGACGACGGTGAAGCCCTGATCGGGCACGGCGGTCTTGTCGCCGTCGGCGCCGGCGTCGCCCCACCAGAACGCCACGAGGACGGCGGGGCCGTCGGTGGTCACGGGGCTCGCGGTGAGCGGGTCGCCGGCGAGCACCTCGCGCCAGGTGACGTCGCCGATCGTCGTGCCGCCTCCGTCTCCGGCGATGACCTCGACCGCGGCGAGCGTGACCTCGTCGTGATCGAGCGCCGGCACTGTGACGACGTGACCGTCGCCGCCGAGCGCGTCGGCGCGCGCGTACAGCGCGGTCCCCGAGGATGGCCAGTTGGTGTACGTGTGGGTCGTGCCGAGCTGAGCGTACGCGCCGTTGCCGCGGTTGTCGGTCGGCGCGGCGTGCGCGGCGACGTCGCCGCGGCCGACGCTGACGACGATCGTGCTGCCGGTGGTCGCGGTGGCCATCGCCGGCGTCGACAGCGTCTCGGCGTGGCTCTCGAGCCGGTAGTAGGCCAGGGCGTGGCCGCCGGGGCCCGGGTTGCCGGGGACGTGCGGTCGCGCGTCCGGCGCGGTCGGGTCCGCGTCGGGCGCGGTCGAGTCGGCGTCAGGCGCCGTCGAGTCGGCGTCCGGCGCGGTGGCGCCGCCGCCGCACCCGGCCAGCGCGACGAGCCCGAGCGCCGCGAGCGCGCGCGGCCTCACGGGTCGACGCACTCGGTGCCGGTCCACCGCTGCATCGCCAGCGCGCAGATCCGCTCGTCGGACACGCGGTGGGCGAAGATCTCCAGCTCGTCGAGCTGCGACCGGGGTTGACCGCCGACCGCGAGGTGGGACGGGTTCGTCAACAGCCCCGTGGCGGCCGGCACGTCGAGGACACCCCACAGCTTGCCGTCGATGAACAGCTCGACGTCGTCGTGATCGAGCTGGCCGGAGCCGTAGGCGCCGCGCAGCCGGAGCGCCAGGTGGTGCCACTGTCCCTGGGCGACGCCCGTGATGCCCACGCAGTCGAAGAACGTCGGGTTGCCGCCGGCGCACACGCGGAGCCCGTCGCCGAGCTCCCGGACCTCCAGCCCGCTCAGCGGCGAGCACGTCTCGCACAGGTTGTCGAACAGCAGCGCGTCCTCGCCGGTCTCGTCCAGCCACCACGTCGCGAACAGCAGGTCGGGCTCGTAGTACAGGAGCTGCTCGAGGCCGAACGCGCCGCCCGTCGGCTCGCACACCGCCGCGTCGTCGATCACGCCCGGGCGGTTCTCGTACGTCGGGAACTCGAGGCCGACGCTCCACCAGCCGGTGTTCGTCTGCTGGGGCGTGTCGAGGTGGAGCTCGAACGCGGGGCCCTGGGCGTAGCAGCCGTCGCCGTTGTTGCCGGCGGCGAGCTCGCACACCGTCGCGTCGTCGAGCGCGACGTTGTAGACGCGGACGTCGTCGACGTCGCGCGGATCGCTGCCCTCGCCGAGGACGAGCGGCTTCATCCGCGGCCCGAACGGCGAGCCGCCCGGGTTGAAGCCGCCCGCCCACTGGCCGTTGACGAGCACGCGGAGGTCATCCTGCTCGCGCTGGTAGACGATCGCGACGTGGCGCCAGTCGCCGGGGTCGCCCAGGTAGACGCTGGTGCACGTCCGCGCCCCGTCGACGCGGCAGCACACGTTCGCGCCCTCGCCGTTCTCGTCGATCGTGCAGCCATCCTCGCCCTCGAACGACATCAGCGGCCCGACCCCGCCGAACTGCGCGGCGCGGTGCCAGAACATCACGGTCCCGCTGCGATCCGGGCCCGAGCCCATCGCCCGGACGCCGTCGTTCATGGCCAGCCGGTCGCCGCCGAGCGCGAGCCCCAGCCCGATCTCGCCGCCGATGAAGCTCGGGGCGGCCGGCGAGCCGACCGTCTCGGGGACGTTCGTGTGGTTCGCCAGATCGCCGTCGAGCGGCAGGTGGAGGACCAGGCCCGGGACGGGCGTCCACATGAACGTGGCCGGCGAGGCGTCGCAGTTGCCGACGGCGTCGCACGCGCGCGCCTGGAACGTGTGCGTCAGGTAGTACGACACGACGACCTCCGAGACCTGCGGGCACGCGGCGAACGCGGCGCCATCGAGCGAGCACTGGTACGTGGCGGCCGACGGGCTGCCGGCGAGGGTGAACGTGCCGTAGTCGACCGGCCACGGCTCGACGATCGTCGCGGTCAGCAGCGTGTCGGGCGGGGTGGTGTCGACGGTCCAGGTGCGGGTCGCCGGCGAGGCGTCGCAGTTGCCGACGGCGTCGCAGGCGCGGACGTCGAAGGTGTGGGCGCCGTCGGCGAGGGACGCGTAGCTCCGCGGCGAGGTGCACCCGGCGAACGCGGCGCCGTCGAGCCGGCACTGGAACGTCGCGCCGGTCGCCGGGCTCGCCGAGAACGTGAAGGTCGCGCCCGTCGAGGTCACGGTGCCCGATGGACCCGAGTCGATCGTCGTGTTCGGGGGCGTGGTGTCGATCGTCCAGGTGCGCGTGGCCGGCGAGGCGTCGCAGTTGCCGACGGCGTCGCAGGCGCGGACGTCGAAGGTGTGCGCGCCGTCGGCGACGCTGGCGTAGCTCTGCGGCGAGGTGCACGCCGCGAACGCGGCGCCGTCGAGCCGGCACTGGAACGTCGCGCCGGTCGCCGGGCTCGCCGAGAACGTGAACGCCGCCGTCGAGGACGCGACCGTCCCGGTCGGGCCGCTGTCGATCGTCGTGTCCGGCGGGGTGGTGTCGACGGTCCAGGCGCGCGTCGCCGGGGAGGCGTCGCAGTTGCCGACGGCGTCGCAGGCGCGCACGTCGAAGGTGTGGGCGCCGTCGGCGAGGCTGCTGTAGCTCTGCGGCGAGGTGCACGCCGCGAACGCCGCGCCGTCGAGCCGGCACTGGAACGTCGCGCCGGTCGCCGGGCTCGCCGAGAACGTGAAGCTCGCCCCCGTGGAGGC
>WYBA01000260.1 GCA_011526095.1 Myxococcales bacterium
GGTTCACGGCTGGCCTCCTTTGACTGCGCCTCGAGCGCGTTACTTGCTGAGGCACGGTTTACCGTGACCTCGTCGTCGGGGAGGTCAGCCGCTTTTGCTCGCGCCCGGGCAACCACTACATCTGTTCGAAGGACGCTGACAGTCACCGATGCCTGGCTCGCGAGCCAGGACTGTCAACACCCTTCGACACGCGCCTCGCTGTCGCTCGGCGCTGCTCAGGGTGAGCGGACCGGAGCTGTTCGTCCGACGGCAGACGTCGGTGAGAAGCTCAGGACGAGCGGATCTCGGCCGTCTCGAAACCCAGACCTTGTTCTGGTCGACCCTCTGAGCCGGGGCGAGCGCGAGCGAGACCCGAGTCGAAGGACGACTTCGTCTGACCCGCTCATCCTGAGCCGGGGCGAGCGCGAGCGAGACCCGAGTCGAAGGACGTCTCCGTCCCCTCAGCGCCGGCCGTAGTTGTGCTCGGTCGACTCCTCCGACCGATCCGTCGCGGGCGGCGGCGTCGGCGTCAGCGCGCTCACCCCCGCGCGCGCCTCGGCGTCGAGCACGACGTCGGCGGCGGCGAGCGAGGCGTCGAGCTGCTCGACCGAGCGCGCGCCGAGCAGGACCGAGGTCACCGCCGGGTGGCTCGCCACCCACGCGACCGCCAGCGTCGTCGGCGCCATCCCCAGCTCGGCGGCGAGCGCGGCGAGCCGCTCGGCGGCGGTCAGGTACGCCGGATCGGCGTAGCGCGTCTGGTACATCGCGTTCGTGACCATGCGTCCGGTATCCGGACGCTGGCCGCCGCCGTACTTGCCGGACAGCAGGCCCCCGGCGGTCGGGCTGTACGGGATCACGCCGACCCGCAGCGCCGCCGCCATCGGCAGCAGCTCGACCTCGGCCTGGCGCTTGAGCAGGTTGTACATCGGCTGGACCGCGACCAGCGGCGCCCACCCGGCGCGCGCCGCGGCGCCGAGCGCGTGCGCGACCTGCCACGCCGCGAAGTTCGAGCACGCGGGGTAGAGGATCTTGCCGGCGCGCACCAGATCGTCGACCGCGCGCAGCGTCTCCCCCAGATCCGTGACGTCGTCGAACCGGTCGGTCGCGAGCCGGCGCAGGCTGGCCTCGACCGCGCGCACCAGGTGGTAGCGCGAGCTGCCGCGCGCGTTGGCGTCCTTGCCCGTGGGGAAGTACGCCTTGGTCGCGAGCACCACCTCGTCGCGGCACGGCGCGATCAGCCGGCCTAGCAGCGTCTCGCTGCGACCGTCGGCGTAGACGTCGGCCGTGTCGAACAGGTTGACGCCGGCGTCGCGCGCGCGCGCGAACAGCGCGGCGCTGGTCGCGTCGTCGGCGTCGCCGCCGAACGACATGCACCCCAGCGCCAGGCGCGACACCTTGACGCCGGTGCCGCCGAGGTAGCGCAGCTCCACGCGCTACTTGCCGAACGCCTCGGCGACGCGGGCGAGGACCTTCTCCTCGGTGCCCGACACCTTGCCGAAGCCGAGGAACCCGCCGGCCGACTCCGCGATCACGCGCGCGAACCCGACGATCTGGTTCTTGAGCAGGCGGACCTGCTCCTCGTTGAGCTGCGCCATCAGCGCGCCGATGTACCCGACCCAGGCGTCGAACAGCGAGTCGTCCGGCTTGCGGGTGAGCCAGCTGGTGAGGATCTCGTGGCCGGGCGTGCCCGGGCCCATGCCCTTGGCGTTGGCGGCCTGCAGGATCGACTCGCGCTCGTTGTCGTGGAGCTCGCCGTCGGCCCACGCCACGGCGATCAGCGGGACCAGCGACAGGGCCGCGACCGTCGGGCCGCGCATGCCGAGCGCCACCAGCTTGTCGAGCACGGCGTCGTCCGACATGCCCGAGGCCTTCTTGAGCTCTTCCTTGGTCTCCGAGGCGCTCAGCTGCTCGCGCAACTTCGCGAGCTTCTTCTCGTTCTCCTTGTGGAAGAACTCGTCCTCCAGGGCCTGTCCGCGCTGCTCCAGGGCGATCGTGCTCATGTCGCCCGTTTATCACAAATCCGTGCTTGTGCAGCCGGCTGACCCGCTGGTATCAGCCGCGCCTTCCCCGAGGCTGCGCATGTCCATCCATCCCCCGCATCGACTGCTGCTCACCTGCCTTTGGCCGCTCGCCGCGTGCGCCACCGGCGATCCGTACACGCCCTCGAGCGGCGATGACGATGATGACGAAGGGGCGCCGGACGCCGCGCCGGGCGCGCCGGACGCCGCGCCGGTCACGCCGGACGCCGCGCCGGACACGCCGGACGCCGCGCCGGACACGCCGGACGCCGGACCCGCCACCGCGGGCGCCGCGCCGCTATTGCTGTCCGAGATCGTGCTCGCCCCGACCGGAGCCGAGCTGATCGAGATCGTCAACCCGACCGGGGCGGCGGTCGCGCTCGACACCTACTACCTGACCGACGCCCCGACGTACTTCCGGCTGCCGGCCGGCGCCGCGACGATCGACAGCGCCGACTTCATCGTCCGGTTCCCGGCCGGCGCGACGATCCCGGCCGGCGGCGTCGTCACGGTCGCGCTCGACACCGCCGCCGCGTTCACCACCGCGCACGGCGCCGCGCCGACGTACTCGATCGCCGACGGCACGATGACCGTCGTCGCCGCCAGCGGCGTGCCGACGTTGACCAACGGCGGCGAGCTGATCGCGCTGCTGCACTGGGACGGCGTCGCCGATCTCGTCACCGACGTCGATCTGCTGCTCGCCGGGACGCCGAGCGTCGCCAACGGCCTGGCCCCGAAGTCCGGCGCCGCGGTCGACGGCCCCGACGCCGACGGCGTGACCTCGGCGTACGTCGCCGACGCCGCGACGCTGCCGCCGCAGGCCGCGGCGCCGGGCTCCGGGCTGTCGACCAAGCGTGTCCTGCTCGAGGCCGGGCACGAGACCCAGGCCGGCACCGGCAACGGCGTCGACGGCCACGACGAGACCTCCGAGGTCACGACGACGACGTGGGACGCCACGTTCACCGCGCCGACGCCCGGCACGACGACCCTGCCGCTGTAGTCCTCCGACCGAGTCGTGATTCGCGTCGGAGGACCTCTGTGCGGGGTGGGTCCCGACGAGCTCTGCTCGTCGGGCGGGGCGGCGAGCCCCGTGTGGTCTGATACCATCGGCGGCGGTGCAGCAGCCGCTCTCCGCCCGCCGCCTCTGGCTCGTGCCGATCGCGGTCCTCGTGTGCGTCGCCCTGCTGGGGTTCGCGACGTTCTGGGTCCTGGATTACTTCGTCACCGGCGGCGGCCAGGTCGTCGCCGCCGACGGCCCGCTCGAGCGCTACGCGCTGTTCGACCCCGGCATGATCACCGACGCGATCCCGGCGCTCGCCGGGATGACCGCGGCGGTGCTCGGCATCGTGATCACGGTCGTCAGCATCATCGTCCAGCTGTCGTCGGAGCGGTACACCGGGGTCGCGCAGATGTTCCTGCGCGACAAGGTCAACCTCGGCGTGATGGCGTACTTCGTCGTCGCGTGCGTGTGCGGCGTGTGGCTGTCGATGTCGGTCCACGAGGACTTCGTCCCGCGCGCCGCGGTGATGGCGATGATGGGCGCGACGACGCTCGGCCTGGTCGTGATGCTCCCGTACTTCGCCTACGTGTTCCGGTTCCTCGAGCCGGCGAGCATCGTCGGCCGGATCCGCGCCGACGCGGTCGACACCGTGATCGACGGCGCCACCTCGAACGACGCCCACAAGGTCGCGGCGTCGCAGGCGCCGACCCTGGCGGCGATGGAGGAGCTGACCGACATCACCTCGAACTCGATCTCGGGCAAGGACAAGATCATCGCCAGCCGCGCGGTCGACGCGATCAAGGACTTCGTCGTCGAGTACCTGCAGGTCAAGGGGCGCGCCCACGCCGACTGGTTCCGCATCGGCGAGGGCATCCGCGACAACCCGGACTTCGTCGCGATGGATCCCGAGTCGCTGCGAGATCTCGAGGCGCGCCGCACCTGGGTCGAGTGGAAGGCGCTGCGCCAGTACCTCGGCATCTACAACGAGGCGCAGGGCGCGATGCCCGACATCAACTACCTCGTCGCGATCGACACCCGCTACATCGGCGAGGCGGCCGCGGCGGCCGGCGACCGCGAGCTGATCACGCTGACGTTCCGGTTCATGAACAGCTACCTGCGCGCCACGCTCAACGCCAAGGCGGTGCGCACCGCCTACAACGTGCTCAACCAGTACCGCAAGCTGGTCGAGGCGATGGTCAAGGCCGGCTACCACGACGTCGCCGCCGAGGCCGTCCAGCACATGATCTACTACGGGCGCACCAGCTACGACATGCAGCTGGGGTTCGTCACCGAGACCGTGGCGTACGACGTCGGCGCGCTGTGCGAGCTCGCCCACCACGCCGGCAAGCACGACGCGGAGATGCTCGAGCTGTTCCTCGGCCTCGACCAGCCGCTCAAGGCCAAGAAGCAGGAGCTGGGGCTGCAGGGGATCCGCAAGGCCCAGGTCAAGCTCGCCTGCTACTACCTCGACGCCGGCGAGCCCGACCGCGCGCGCCGGATCGCCCGGGACATGTGCGGCGAGGCGCCCGACCGGCTGCGCTCGATCCGCGACCAGCTCGAGCGGGTCGAGTCGAAGGACTTCTGGGAGATCATCGATCGCGGCCGCAACTTCGAGTACATGCCGCCGCGCCAGCGCGGGCAGATGGCGACCTTCTTCGACTGGGTGGAGCAGGAGGCGGCAGGGGTAGGACAGGGGTAGCCGCTGGCCGGTAAACCTGGGTGCGCCGAACATTTGCGACCCAGGGCCGGCCCCGACATCCAGTAGGATAGGAGGCCTGTGGCGAACCGGACGCGCATCGTGGAGCTTCGGCGCGGGGTCGCCCGCGACGAGGCCGACAACCGGCGCACCGGCGTCATGGTCGCCGACAAGCTGCCCGGGCTGCCGTTCCAGCGGCTGTTCGCCGTCGCGTGGGAGGAGCTGCGCCGGCTGCTCGCGACGTTCGCGACGCCCGGCGTCGTCGTCGTCGCGGTCGACGCGGTCACCCGCCGGGTCGCCGGCAGCCTGTGCCTCGCCGCGAAGGTCGGGCAGGCCAACGCCGCGGTGATCGGCCGGCACGGCCACTGCGATCTCTACCTCGAGGGCGATCCCGCGCTGTCGCTGCGGCACCTGGCGCTCGTCGTCGCGCCGCTCGCCGCGGGCATGTCGCGGCCGCAGGTGGGCTTTCGCCTGATCGACCTGCGCACCCGCACCGCGTTCGTCGACGAGGGCGGGCGCCGGCTCGAGTCGGTCACCGCCGAGGGCCCGACGTTCCTGTCGGTCGGCGGCCACGCGCTGTTCATCGTCGTCTCCGGCGACGACACCGAGTGGCCGGAGTCGGCGTCGGAGGCGTGGAAGTGCATCCCCGAGCGCGTCTACCTCGACGAGGTCGGGGCCGAGCCAGACCGGTGGGCGCGGCGCCGCCGCGGCGGGTTCCCCGACGAGCCGACCGACGGCGGCGGGCTGGCCGAGGGCACGGGTATCATCGAGGTGCCCAGCGGCGTCGCCGCGCCGGGCGACGGCAAGCGCCGGCGCGAGCCCGACGCCGCCGCCGGCGATCCGGCGCGGATCACACTGGTGCGCACGCAGCCTGGCCCGGCGCGCGCGCAGGTCTCGCTCGTCGGTGGCGAGGACGATCGCGTGCTCGGCCACCTCGTCGTGTCGGCGCGCGGCAAGACCCAGCGGATCGCGATCGGCGAGCGCGCGGCGGCCAGCGGCGTGCTGCTCGGCCGCTACGAGCGGTGCGACACCCACGGCGCGACCGTGGTCTCGCACCACGGGATCTCGCGCGTTCACCTGCTCGTGCTGTCGGTCGGCGACGCGGTCTACGCGATCGACACCGGCTCGACCAACGGCACGTTCCGCACCGGCAGCGACGCCGAGATCCGGATCGCCCGGCTCGACGCCGACCACGAGCTGATCCTCGGCGACGACCTCGCGCGGGTCGGCTGGCGCGAGGCCGCGAAGGCCGAGTGAGGCGCGGCGGCGTCCTCGCCTAGGCCAGCAGCGCCTGGTGCGCGTCGCGCAGGGCCGCCAGCTCGCGCGCGCCGCGGGCGCGCGCCTCGGCCATCGGCTCGCCCGCGGCGACGGCGACGCGGACCTCGTAGTAGCTCTTGAGCTTGGGCTCGGTGCCCGACGGCCGCATGATCACGCGGTGGCCGCCGGCGAGGCGCCACACCAGCACGTCGCTCGCCGGCAGCTCGCCGGTGGGGCGCGACAGGTCGAGCGCCTCGGTCACGGCGTGGCCGCCGAGCGCGGTCGGCGGGGTCGCGCGGCACCGCGCCATCAGCTCGCGGATCCGCGCCAGGCCGGTCGCGCCGGGTGCGGTGAGCGACACCTGCTCGGTCACGAACAGCCCGACCTTGCGGTAGATCTCGTCGAGGTGCTCGGCGACGGTCTTGCCGCGCGCGCGGTCCCACGCCGCCAGCTCGGCGAACAGCAGCGCCGCCGACACGCCGTCCTTGTCGCGCACCAGCTCGCCGACGGTGTAGCCGAGCGCCTCCTCGTAGCCCATGACGAACCGGCCGCGCCCGCCGGTGCCGGCCTTCCACGCGATCGCCGCGTTGGCGATCCACTTGAAGCCGGTGAGCGTCTCGCGGTAGTCGGCGCCCGCCGCCTCGGCGAGCCAGCGCAGCAGCTGCGACGACACGATCGTCGTCGCGACCAGGTGCGGGCCGGGGCCGGCGTGAGCGAGCAGGAAGTCGGCGAGCAGCGCGCCGACCTGATCGCCGGTGAGCATCCGGTAGCCGGACGGCGCGGTCGCGTCCGGCAGCGCGACCGCGAGCCGGTCGGCGTCGGGATCGTTGGCGAGGACGAGGTCGGCGTGGACCCGGGCGGCGAGCGCGAGCACGCGGTCCATCGCGCCCTTCTCCTCGGGGTTGGGGAACGCCACCGTCGGGAACGCGCCGTCGGGCGCGGCCTGCGAGCGCTCGACGTGGACCGCGTCGAACCCGCCGGCGGCGAGCAGCTCGGCGACCGACGCGCCGCCGACGCCGTGCAGCGGCGTGTACGCGATCGTGAGGGCGCGGTCGACCGCCGCGGGCAGCACGCCGAGCGCGCGCGCCTCGGCGAGGTAGGCCGCGCGGACGTCGTCACCGAGCGAGGTGACCAGGCCGAGCGCGCGCGCCTCGTGCAGCGCCGGCACCGGGCGATCGGCGAGCGCGCCGACGCGGTCGATCGCGGCGGCGATGCCGCCGTCGTGCGGCGGGATGATCTGCGCGCCGTTGTCCCAGTAGACCTTGTAGCCGTTGTACTCGGGCGGGTTGTGGCTGGCCGTCACCATCACCCCGGCCGCGGCCTTGCGGTGCAGCACCGCCCACGCCGTCGTCGGCGTCGGCCACGCGTCGTCGGCGAGCGCGACGAGGAAGCCGGCGCCGGCGAGCACGCGCGCGGTGTCCTCGGCCAGCTCGCGCGACAGCGTCCGCGCGTCGTGGCCGATCACGACGCCGCGGGCGCGCGCGTCGGGGATCGTCGCGATCAGGTAGTCGGCGAGCCCGGCGGTGACGCGGCGGACGAGCGCGCGGTTCATCCGCATCGGGCCGGCGCCGAGCACGCCGCGGATCCCGGCGGTGCCGAACTCGAGGCGGCCGGCGAACCGGTCGTGCAGCTCGGCGCTGGCGGCGAGGCCGGCCTCGCCGCCGCGCTCGGCGGCGTCGAGCAGCGCGGCGAGCTCGGCGCGGGTGTCGGGATCGGGGTCGTCCGCGAGCCACGCGCGGGCGCGGGTGACGGTGTCGGCGTGCAGGCTCATGCGCCGCCGACATTACCCGCGCCCGCGCCGCGCGGGCATGCCGCGGGCGCGGATCGTCCGGCGTGGGGCAGCGGGGGGCGGCGTGGCGCGGCCGTGGCGGCTGCGTCACTTGAACGCTCGCTCCCGGCGCTCCCGCGCCTTCGGCGCGGTGCCCGCGCCGGCTCGCGTCACGCTACTTCGTCGAGGCGGCGGCGCTCGCCTGGGTCTGGGCGCGCTTGTCCTTCATCTTCTTGATGAGGTCCGAGAACCCGCCCTTCTTCATGATCCCCACGAACATGCCGCGGTAGCTCTCGACCAGGCCGACGCCGTCGGTCTTGACGTCGAACACCTTGAGCTTGCCGCCCGACTCCTTGAGCACGTAGTCGACCTTGATCGTGATCGCCTTCTTCTTGCCGTCGGAGGTGCCGCGCTGCGCCTTGATCTCGGTCTGCACCAGCACGGTGCCGTCGGCCTGCTTGGTCTCGCCCTTGTAGACGATCTTGTAGTCGAGGTTGGCGCGCAGCCCCTTGACGTAGTTGTCCTCGATCAGGCCGCGCAGCTCGGCGAGGAACTCCTGCTGCTGGGTCGAGGTCAGGCTCGCCCAGTTGTCCACCATCGCCTGCTTGCCGAGCTCGTCGACGTCGAGAAGGTCGCGCACGCTGGTCGTGACCTTGGCGGCGAGCTTCTTCTCCTCGTCGGAGCCCGCCGTCACCTTCTTCTTGAGGAGCTTGGTGATCGTCGTGTTGGCCTTCTTGACGGCCTTGGTCCCCGGGCCGTCCTTGCCGGCGTCGGCGGGGCTGGCGGCGATGACGACGGCGACGAGGATCACGAGCGCGAGGGCGAGGGTGTCGAGGATTCGGCGGGTCATCTGGGATCCTGTTGGGTTCCTGCGTCGGTTCCTGGGCGGTTTGCAGGGGATTCCGCGTGGTCAGCGGTCGAGACGTCACGGCGCGCGCTTGAATTCACCGGTAGCACGGTCGAGCCGCACCGTCGCGACGTTCCACTGCAAGATCGCGGCCCCCAGCCGGGCCCGCATCTGGAACCAGGCGATGTACGCGTCTGCGAGATCCTTGGGCTCGGCGACCCCGATCGCGTCCGCCTGCAGCACCGAGAACACCCAGCCCTGGGCCGCCGTCTTGCCCTCCTCGGCGGCGACGACGCGGTCGCGCGCCGCGATCGCGTCGGCCCAGGCGGTGCGCGCGTCGAGCGTCGCGCCGGTCGCGGCGAGCTCGACCAGCTCCTCGGCCTTGCGCTCGCTGGCGCGCGCCCGCGCCAGGCGCGCCCGCGTCGTCCATGGCTCGACGTTCCACCGCAGGACGACCGCGAGCGCCGCGCTATTGGAGTTGAACGGCTCGGCGTAGACCGCGCTCGGCGCGTCGTCGACGCCGGTGGCGCGGGTGATCCCGAGCGAGCCCACCAGCGCGAGGTCGGGCCAGTACTGGCCGGCCTCGAAGTCCGCGAGCCCCTCGGCTGCCCGGGCGCCGGCGCGGGCGGCGCGCACCTCGGGCCGGCGGTCGCGCGCGCGCGCGACGTAGTCGTCCTCGGCGCCGACCTCGAGCTCGACCGGGGCCAGCTCGTCCTCGTCGATGTCGACCGCGTCGTCGCCGGCGATCGCGCGCACCGACGCGAGCGCCGTGGCCTCGGCGGCGCGCGCCTCGGTGAGCTGGATCCGCGCCTCGGCGAGCAGCGTGATCAGCCGCTGGCGATCCTGCACCGTCGCGCCGGCGTCGCCGGCCGCGAGCCGCTCGTCGAGCCGGCCGCGCGCCTTCTCGATCTCGCCGATGCCGTCGTCGAGCATCCACACCAGCTCGCGCGCCAGCTTGAGGCCCCAGTAGGCGCGCGCCGCCTCCACCGCGAGGTCGCCGGCGAGCGCGTCCTCGAGCGCGGTCTGCGCGTCGACCGCGGCGCGCGCGGCCTCCCGCACGGCCGACAGCTTGCCGAAGGTGTACAGCGGCTGGGTCACCTGGACCGAGCCGCCGTAGGCGACGCCGGACAGCCGGATCGCGAAGCTCTCGGGATCGGTGGTGCCGCACTCGGGGTCGAGGCACCGGATGTCCGGGCTCGGCGCGATGAAGGTCGTCGCGGTGATCTTCGGCAGCCGCGCGGCGTCGGCCTCGTCGCGGCGCGCGGCCGCGCCCGCGGTGTCGCGCGCCGCCATCCGCGCCCGCGCGCTGCGGTGCGAGGCGGCGGTGAGCGCCGGGAGGTCGAGCCGGCGGACCCCCTCGGGCGCGGGCGCCTCGGGCGCGTCGTCGTCGCCGTCGTCGCCGTCTTCGCCGTCTTCGCCGTCTTCATCCTCCGGCGCGATGTCATCCTCCGGCGCGCCGTCGTCCGGGGCCTCCTCGGCGTGGGACGCAGGGGTGGGCAGGAGGCCGCCGAGGTAGGTGGCAGCGAGCGCGGCGGCGAGCGCGGCGGGGCGGAGCATGGCGGCCGTTGTAACAGCCGGGCCCGGTCGGTTGAAGCGCCGGGCCGCCGGCTCGTTTAACCTGGCTCCAAGGGGGACCCGCATGAACGCCTGGAAGCTCTCGACCATCGTCTTCGCCTCGCTGTTCGTCGCCACCATCGCCACCGATCGCGTCGCGACGGCCGACGCCGAGCGCCAGCCGCACATGAAGGCGGCGCTCGCTCACCTGGAGAAGGCCGTGAACCAGCTCGACAAGGCCACCGCGGACAAGGGCGGTCACCGGGTCAAGGCGATGGACCTGACGCGGCAGGCCATCGAGCAGGTGAAGAAGGGCATCGAGTTCGACAACCGCAAGTAGCCCCCACCTCCGGCGTCGAAGGCCCCACGTCACGGGCCGGAAACAACCGCGTCGAGGCTCGCACGACGCCCGACGTCGTCGCACATCTGCGATCACGTGCGCTGACAGGCGCCTGACAACCACGCGAGATCGTGGCAGTTTTCCGCAGTTGCGCCACGCTGGCGCGTCGTCGCCGTGGACAGACGGATCGCAAGTGTGCGGCCGTCCGGTCAGACGCGCACAGATCCCCCGATGGAACGGTCCCTGCTTACCAGGAGCGCGACCGAGGATCGTTTCTCACATCGAGGGAGCTAGACCGACATGTCGATTTCGAAGCAGCGGATGAGCCTGATGGTCGGGATCCTGGGGGCGGCGCTCGTGGGAGCGTGCAGCGGCGACATCACCACCACGGACGACGGCACGCTCACCGACGGTG
The DNA here is from genome assembly GCA_011526095.1 of Myxococcales bacterium. Taxonomy (GTDB): domain Bacteria; phylum Myxococcota_A; class Polyangia; order Haliangiales; family Haliangiaceae; genus WYBA01. Next base: position 10,875 of record WYBA01000260.1, read on the forward strand.
AGCAGGCGCAGGGATCGGACGGCCTGCTGCCGCGCGGCTGCGCGACGGTCGAGCACTCGGACGCCGAGCGGCAGCGGATCGACGAGGAGGTCCACGCGCACCTCGAGCAGCTCAAGGTCGATCGCACCTCCGCCGTCGCGGGCGGCACGATCAACGTCTACTTCCACGAGATCCGGAACACCTCGGGCGCCGGCGCGCTCACGGCCGCGCAGATCGCCGATCAGATCGCCGTGCTCAACGACGCCTACAACGCCTACGGGTGGTCGTTCAACCTCGTCGCCCACGACGTGACGGTGAACAACACGTACTTCACGGCGGGGCCGGGCACGTCGGGCGAGACGAGCATGAAGAACGCGCTCCGCCAGGGCTCGGCGGATGATCTGAACATCTACTCGTCCAGCCCGGGCGGCGGCCTGCTCGGGTGGGCGACGTTCCCGTCGAGCTACCGGACCCAGCCGAAGAAGGACGGCGTCGTGCTGCTCTACTCGTCGCTGCCCGGGGGCTCGGCGGCGCCGTACAACGAGGGCGACACCGGCACCCACGAGGTCGGCCACTGGATGGGCCTCTATCACACGTTCCAGGGCGGCTGTAAGGACGGCTCGACCAAGGGCGACATGGTCGCCGACACCCCGGCGGAGCGGTCCGCCGCGTACGGCTGCCCGGTCGGTCGCAACACGTGCAACAGCACGGGCCTCGATCCGATCGAGAACTTCATGGACTACACCGACGACTCCTGCATGTTCGAGTTCTCGGCGGGCCAGGACGCGCGCATGGACGCGCAGTTCACGACGTACCGGTACAACAAGTAGCCGCCGCGGTCGTGCGATGCTCGCGGCGTGCCGCGCCGCGAGATCTACGTGTCCACCGACGTCGAGGCCGACGGGCCCATCCCGGGCCCGCACTCGATGCTGAGCTTCGCCTCGGCGGCGTACACCGCCGACAAGCAGCTGCTGGCGACGTTCTCCGCCAACCTCGAGCTGCTGCCCGGCGCGTCCGGTCACCCGGACACGATGCGGTGGTGGGGCAGCCAGCCCGAGGCGTGGGCGGCGTGCCGCGCCGACCTGCGCGCGCCCGAGGAGGCGCTGCCGGCGTACGCGGCGTGGGTCGAGGCGCTGCCGGGCAAGCCGGTGTTCGTCGCCTACCCGGCGGGCTTCGACTTCACGTTCGTCTACTGGTACCTGCACCGGTTCGCCGGGCGCTCGCCGTTCTCGCACGCGGCGCTCGACGTCAAGACGCTGGCGATGGCGGCGCTCGGCAGCCGGTTCCACGAGGCGTCCAAGCGCGCGATGCCGCGGCGGTGGTTCGATCCGCTGCCGCACACCCACGTCGCGCTCGACGACGCGATCGAGCAGGGCGCGATGTTCTGCAATATCCTGGCGGAGCTGCGCGGCAAGCGCGGCGTCACGCCCGGCGCGCCCGTCACGGAGGAGTGACGAGCACGAGCAGGCTCGGGCCCTCGATCGTCTTCCACTGGTTGTCGACGACGAGCGCGAGCCGGCCGTCCGGCAGGCGGGCGAGCCCCTCGAAGTTGCGCCCGGCGGCGACCGGCGCGAGGTCGACGACGAGCCGCGGCTCGATCACCACCGGCGGCGCGTCGGCGCCGGCGTCGCGCGGCAGGCGGAACGCGATCACCCGCGTCACCTCGAAGTGGCGCTCGATCGCCCACACGTCGATCGGGCCGGCGCCGTCCGGCGCGGCCGCGCAGTCGAGCGCGGACAGCTTGCCGGTGGCCGAGGTGAGGCGGACCCGGTGCGCGATCGCGGCGGCGCCGTCGCGCGCGACGATCACCGGCGCGAGGCGCGCGCCGTCGCGCGCCTCGACCGACTCGATCGCGGCGACGACCGTGGCCCCGCCGTCGATCGCGCACACGCCCTCGACCCCGTGGTTGGCGTCGAGCGCGAGCCCGAGCGCGCCGAGGTCGACGCCCGGCCACGGCGTCGCGTCGAGCCCGCCGTCGGCCGCAGGGGCGGCGCGCCACACGCCGGCGGCGCCGGCGTCGTGCGCCTCGGTGCCGAGCACCAGCGCGCCGCCCGGCGCGGCGTCGAGGCCCTCGACGTCGACGCCGTCGGGCAGGCCGCGGATCGGGTGGCGCTCGATCGCGCCGGCGCGGTCGCCGTCGAGCACGACGCGGAACGCGGCCCGCGATCGCTCGGCGACGGTCCACAGCGCGCCGTCGGCGGCGACCGCGAGGCCGCTCAGCCCGTCGTCGGTGGTCAGCGGGATCGCGACCTCGCGCGGCCCGGGCGGCGCGGCGGCGTCGCCGGGCGGGGGCAGGGGCGCGGCGGGCTGGCCCCGACCGCACCCGGCCGCCAGCGCGACCACGCCGAGCGCGCGCGCGATCATCCCCGCGCGCCCGCCGCGTCGCCGGACCGCAGGATCACCCGCGTGATCTCCGACGGCGCGCCGAGCCGCACCGGCGGGCCCCAGTAGCCGACGCCGCGGCTGACGTAGAGCTGCGTGTCGCCGCGCCGGTAGCGCCCGGCGAGCAGGCCGCCCTGCTGCAGGTTGACGATGTGGTGCCACGGCCAGATCTGTCCCCCGTGGGTGTGACCGGAGAGCTGCAGATCGACGTCGTGACGCGCCGCCACCCGCACCTGGCGCGGCTGGTGCGCGAGCAGCACGACGGCGCGCGCCGGATCCCGGCCGGCGAGCGCGGCCGGCAGGTCGGCGCCGTGACCGGCCGCGTGATCGGCGGCGGTGTGGTCGTCGATCCCCGCGAGGTCGAACGACGCGCCGTCCTTGACGATCTGGACCCGCTCGTTGCGCAGCACGCGGATCCCCAGCCCGCGCTGGACCTCGATCCACGCGTCGGCGCCGCTGTAGTACTCGTGGTTGCCGGTCACCGAGTACACGCCGTGTGGGGCGCGCAGCTCGCCCAGCGGCGCCATCCGCGGCGCCAGCGCCTCGGCCGGGCCGTCGACGAGGTCGCCGGTGAGCACGATCAGGTCCGGCGCGAGCGCGTTGACCCGCGCGACCACGTCCTCGACGAACGCGCGGCCGACGGTGAGCCCGACGTGCAGGTCGGTGAGCTGGACGATCGTGAAGCCGTCGAGCGCCGGCGGCAGCCGCCGCAGCGTCACCGGGACGTCGACGACCTCGTGATCGCCGAGCGCGGCGCGCGTGCCGAGCGCGACGCTGCCCGCCGCGGCCGCCACCGCCGCGCCGCCGCCGATCCGCGCCAGCAGCTCGCGCCGCGCCGGGTCCGGCGGCGCCTCGGTCGCCTCGCCGTAGGCGCCGCGCGGTCGGCCGAGGCGGCGCCGCGCCAGCCGCACGACGTGCGCGCCGAGCCGCGCGACGTCGATCGCGACGAGCGCGACGAACGTCAGCCCGAACAGCGCGAGCCACAGGAACGCCGGCCACGCCAGCGCCGACGCCGCCGCGGTCGCGCCGGCGCGCGACAGCCACATCACGACCGGCACCTGGAGCTCGAGGACGATCAGCGCGACCGTGACGA
>WYBA01000261.1 GCA_011526095.1 Myxococcales bacterium
CCCGGGCTGGGCGCGGAGCTGCTCGCGCGCGCCGCGCTGCCGGCGCTGCGCGGCGCGCAGGCCGCGGCGGTCGTGGCGTGGGCCCCGGGCGAGCGCGACGCGCTGGTGCTCGGCGCCGAGGCGCGTGCGTGGGTCGGGCGCCGGCTGTGGAGCGCGGTCGAGGCGGCGCGCCAGTACGGCGGCGGCGACGATCCCGGCTTGCACGCGGAGCGCGCGGTGTGGCAAGTGAGCGCCTGGTTCGGCGTGGCGATGTGACGCCACGCGGCCGCTTTCCATGGACGCCCTCGACCGCCTGATCGATCTGCACGGCCCCGACGTCGTGCTGGCCGCGGTCGCGCCGATGCTCACGCCCGAGCGGCTGGCGCGGATCGACGCGGTGCTCGACGCGCGCCTGGTGTCGCTGGTGCCCGTGGTCGAGGACCTCTACGACCCGCACAACGGCGCCGCGGCGATCCGCTCGGCCGAGGCGCTCGGGCTGCAGGACTTCCACGTCGTCGAGCCGGGCCAGCGGTTCTCGGTCACCAAGGGCGTGACCAAGGGCTGCGATCGGTGGCTCACGCTGCACCGCTGGCCGGCGATCACCGGCTGCGTCGCGCACCTGCAGGCGCAGGGGTTCCGCGTGCTCGCGACCGCGCCCGGCGCGGCCGAGGACATCGAGCACGTCGACGTGTCGCGGCCGCTCGCGGTGGTGTTCGGCAACGAGCACGCCGGCGTCACCGCCGCGGGCGTCGCCGCGTGCGACGGCACGCTGGCGATCCCGATGGCCGGGTTCACCGAGAGCTTCAACCTGTCGGTGTCCGTGGCGCTCGTCACCCAGCGGCTCGCGACCCGCCGCCGCGACGCCCTGGGGGCGCGCGGCGACCTGCCGGCCGAGCGCCGCGCCCGGCTGCGGGCGCGGTGGGCAGCGCTGCGAATTCGCGGGGCTGTCGGCGTGATCGAGCGTCACGTGTCCGGCCAGACACGCCCGGATGTGGCGATGCAGCCGCAGCCGCGCGAGAATCTCGATCCCTGACGCTCCGTCCGGTGATCGCGCGGGCCCCCCGATTGCAGTCCTGGGGGCCCGGTGGCACACCCAGTCCCCGACATGCCCGCTCGCCCCACCAAGCCGCGCCCCGCCGCGCGCCGTCCCCGCACCGAGTCGCGCGGGCCCGGCGCGTCGCCCCGCACGACGGCGGCGCGCGCCACGGTCGCGCGCGGCGGCGGCTCGCTCGTCGACCGCGCCAAGGCGCGGGTGAAGGACTTCTTCTCGTGGCGGGTGCAGCGCCGCGTCCTCAAGTGGGGCGCGATCGTCGGGCTGGCGCTGACCGCGCTGGTCGCCGCGGCGGTCGCGATCACGTTCTGGATCTACGCGCGCGACCCGAGCCTGCCGACGGTGTCGCAGCTGCGCAACCACCAGCCGCCGCAGGTCACGCGGATCGTCGTGCCGGGCGCCGACGGGCGCGACGAGCTGGTCGGCGAGATCTACACCCAGCGCCGCACGGTCGTGCCCTACGACGAGCTGCCGCCGCTGCTGGTCGACGCGTTCGTCGTCGCCGAGGACGCCGGGTTCTGGGACCACGGCGGGATCGACTACCGCGGGATGATCCGCGCGTTCTTCGTCAACCTGTTCTCGGGCAAGGCCCGCCAGGGCGCCTCGACGATCACCCAGCAGGTGGTCAAGAACCTGCTGCTCACGCCGGAGAAGACGTTCCGCCGCAAGATGCAGGAGATCATCCTGGCGCGGCGGGTCGAGGACGCGCTGACCAAGGAGCAGATCCTCGAGCTGTACGTCAACCAGATCTACTTCGGCCACGCGCGCTACGGCGTGGTCGAGGCGGCGCGGTTCTACTTCGGCAAGGAGCTCGGCGAGCTCGACGCGGGCGAGATCGCGCTGCTCGCCGGCCTGCCGCAGGCGCCCGAGGACATCTCGCCGTTCAAGAACCCGCGCCGCGCCAAGCAGCGCCAGCTCTACGTGCTCAACCAGCTCGTCGCCCACGGCAAGCTCGACGCGGCCAAGGCGCAGGCGTTCGCCGACAAGGCGATCAGCCCGGTGCGCGACCCCAACCCGCGGCTCGGCACGATCCCCGAGGTCGTCGACCTGGTGAAGCGCGAGCTGGTCGCGGCGCACGGCGAGAAGGGCGTCGACGCGCTCGGCGCGACGGTGCGGGTGACGCTGCGGCCGCAGCTCGAGGACGCCGCGCGCAAGGCGCTGCAGGCGGGGCTGCGCCGCTACGACGCCAAGCACGAGGTCGGCCGGCCGACGCGCAAGGTGGCCCGGGACAAGATCACCGCCGAGCTGACGCGGCTGGCGAAGAAGCTGCCGGACGCCGGGCCCAGGAGCGGCGAGATCTACGCGGCGGTCGTCACCGAGGTGCACGACGCCGACGCCGAGCTGGTCGTCGATCTCGGCGGGTGGACCGCGGCGCTGCGGCTCGCCGGTGACGACGAGGCTCGCTACAACCCCGACGGCAAGAAGCCGGGCGAGCGGTTCGCGGTCGGCGACGTCGTCGAGGTCGTGCGCGCCGAGGCGCCGGCGCCGGGCGCCAAGGACGCGCCGAAGCACGCGGCGAACGTCGTGCGGTTCGCGCCCGGGCCCGAGGGCGCGGTCGTCGTGATCGACGTCAAGACGCGCAAGGTGCTGGCGCTGGTCGGCGGGTTCGCGCGGCGGCCGGGCGGGCTCAACCGCGCGACCCAGGCGCGGCGCCAGCCGGGCAGCTCGTTCAAGCCGTTCGTCTACGCCGCGGCGATCGCCGAGGGCCGGATCACGCCGGCCAGCATCGTCAACGACGCGCCCGAGGTCTACGACCTGTGGAAGCCGAAGAACTACGGCAGCAAGTTCGAGGGCCCGGTGCGGGTGCGCCACGCGCTCGCCAAGTCGATCAACACCGTCGCGATCCGCGTCGCCAGCGACGTCGGGCCGGCGGCGGTCGCGGCGCTCGCGCACGCGATGGGGATCGAGAGCGAGCTGCCCGAGCACCTGTCGCTCGCGCTCGGCTCGGGCGAGGTCACGCCGCTCGAGATGACCAACGCGATGGCGACGTTCGCCGCGGGCGGGCGGTTCCAGCCGGCGTGGATCGTCGAGTCGGTCGACGGCCAGACGCGGGCGCAGCCGGAGCCGACCCAGGCGCTGCGGCCGGAGGTCGCCTACGTCGTGCTCGACATGATGCGCAGCGTGGTCGAGGACGGCACCGCGACCAAGGCCAAGGCGCTCAAGCTGACGATCGCGGGCAAGACCGGCACGTCGAACGACTCGCGCGACGCGTGGTTCGTCGGGATGACGCCCGACGTCGTCGTCGGCGTGTGGATCGGCCACGACGACAACCGGCCGCTCGGCAGCAAGGAGACCGGCGGCACGACCGCGGTCCCGGTGTTCGTCGACGTGCTGCAGGCGTTCGGCGCGAAGAACAAGAAGTTCCCGCGACCGCCCGGCGTGGTCGAGGCGCGGGTCGACAAGGCGACCGGCCTGCTCGCCGCCGACGGCGCGCCCGACGAAGCCAGCTACGTCGAGGTGTTCGTCGACGGCACCGCGCCGACCGAGATCGCGCCGCTGCCCGGCGAGGTCGACACGACGACGTTCGTCACCGACGAGTACGGCGACGAGGGCGGCGGTGGCGAGGGCGGCGGCGGTGACGGCGGCGGTGATGGCGAGCCCGAGGAGACCGAGCCCGACGAGCCGGCGCGCGAGGCGCCCGGCGAGCCCGCGCCGGCGAAGAGGCCGTGATGGGCGGCGCGCGGGCCGTGGTGGGCGCGGCGCTGGCCGCGGCGATCGGCCTGGCGCCGGCGGCCGCG
>WYBA01000262.1 GCA_011526095.1 Myxococcales bacterium
CGCCGCGAGCCCGTCTTCGGGCGAGCAAGCCGATCGACAGAGCCTGCGAGGCTGAAAGCCTCACAGGCTCTGAGCCGAGCGAAGCGAGGCGACCTCCGTACAGGCGCCGCGAGCCCGTCTTCGGGCGCGCGAGCCGAGCGGCCGGGCCGTCACGCCGCGGCGCCGGGCGGACGCCCGAGGCGGTCCAGCGCGCGATCGACGAGCTCGACCCAGACCAGCGCGGCGAGGCCCCACCACAGCGCGATCCACAGCGGCACGCCGGCGAGCCAGCCGAGCTGGTAGGCGTGGAGGTGTCCGAGCTGGATCAGCGCGGCCTCGGCCGCCGATCCGAGCACCGTGACCGCCGCGACGAGGCGGAGGCGCGCGCGATCGGGGCGGAGCACGACCGCCGCGACGACGAGCGCGGCGGCGAACGGCAGCCACGACGCGAGCGGGTCGTCGTACCAGCGGTAGATCGCCTGGCGCGTCGCCACCACCAGCGCGACGAGGATCGCGACGCGCGCCGTCGCGGAGCGGACCGGCGCGCCGAGCCAGACCTCGTCGCCCACGCGCGGCAGGCGCAGCCGGCGGGCGTGGAACACCGTGATCACGAGCCGCAGGATCAGGCCCCAGTACAGCAGCATCCACGCCGGGATCGGGCTCGCCGGGGCGAGGTCCGACGGCACGGTGTAGGCGTAGACGCCGTGCCGCGCGACCGTGTTCCAGTCGTTGACCGCGCCGACGACGGTCGCGGCCGCGAACAGCGCGACCTCGGTGGCGAGCGCGACGTCGCGCCCGGCGCGCGGCACCGCGCCCCACGCGACGAACCGCGCGACCACGACCGCGGGCACGACCACCGTCATCACGGCGAGGCGATCGCCGGCGACGCAGATCGCGACCGCGACCAGCGCGACCGCGGCGGCGTCGATCGCGAGCGCGCGGTCGCCGACCGTGCGCGGCGTCATCGCCGGCCGCCGAGGAACCCGGCGACGGCGCCCAGCAGGTGCCAGGGGTGGGTGAGGCCGTGCGCGTACTCGTCGGTCGTGTAGTTCTGGGCCCAGTTGCAGTCGCCGCCGCACTGCGCCGGCCCCGGGCCGTGGAACCCGGTGGGGTCGCGCCGCCGACACCCCTCGGCCCAGATCGCGTCGACGTCGTCGTGGGCGAGCACGTCGATCCACTCGGGCTCGACGTTGACGCTCGCCTTGCACGGCCACGCGAGGCGCCCGTCGTGATCGACGTGGGGCTTGAGCGTGTTGCGGCAGCGCAGCGGCGCCGCGGTCAGCAGGCGCTCGTTCATCCGGGGCGAGCCGGTGATCCGCGCGCCGGCGCGCTGGCGCGCGAGCAGGTGCGCGACGAACGCCGGGTAGTCGGGATCGGCGAGCAGCGCGGGGTCGATCCGCGGGCCGACGTTGCGCGGGACCGGGCAGAACCAGATCCCCAGCGACTCGGCGAGGTCGAGCACCGCGCGCGCCTCGGCGATCAGCCCGGGCTGGATCACGCAGTTGACCATCAGCTTGAACCGCTGGGCGGCGGCGAGCCGACGCAGCACCAGCAGGTTGCGCAGCACGTCCTCGGGGTGCGGGGTCCGCCACATCCGCGCGAGCAGCCCGAGGTCGAGGGCGTCGAGGCTGATCACGACGATGTCGACGTCGGCGAGGAACGTGCGCCACGCCGGCTGGACGAGCAGGCGGTGGAGCAGGCTGCCGTTGCTGTTGACGACGATCGGGTAGTAGTCGAGGTCACGGGCGGCGCGGGCGAGCGCCGGCAGGTCCTTGCGCAGCGTCGGCTCGCCGCCGGCGAAGTACACGCTGGGCGCGCGTGTCCGCATCACCTCGAGCAGGCGACGACCGCGCGCGGTGTCGAGCTTGCCGCGGCCGTCGAGCTCCGGGTAGCGCGCGCCGCGGTGGTCGTCGCAGTAGGTGCAGCGGAAGTTGCACGGCCGCAGCGTCGTCCAGATGAAGTAGAGCGGCAGCAGATCCTCGCGCCCGGCGCGGGCGCGGCGGCGGTTCTCGCGGTAGCCGGCGAGCGCGGTGCGGTAGCTGCGCGCGCGGCGCAGCCACTCGCGCGGCCCGGCGCGCGGGGGCTCGAGCGCCGGCGCGATCCGCGCGACGAGCGCGCCGGCCTCGGCGGACAGGCGCGCGAGGTCGGGGCGGCCGGACGCGGGCGCGGGCGTGGGCGCGGGCGTGGACGTGGACGTGAGCGCAGGTGTCATCGTGGGCGTCATCGCGAACCTCCGGGAGCGAGGAGCAGGGGCGCGAGCTGGGGCGCGACCCCGGCGAGCGCGCCGAGCGACATCCGCGCGAGCACGTCGACCGCGGCGCGGCGCGACGTGCGCGGCCCGAATACGTGGCGGACGCCGACGCGCATCCACATGCCGAGCAGCGCCTGGACGATCAGCTCGGCGTCGTCGAGCGAGCCGCCGGACGCCTCGACGACCGCGCGCAGCCGGTCGAGCAGGAAGCCGGCGACCGGCGGGCTCACGCCGTCCTTGAGCGTGGCGAGCGCGGTGGTCGCGCCGGCGCGCTCGGCGACCGCGGCGAGCAGCTCGCGCTCGCGCCCCCAGCGCTCGAGGCACGCGTCGGCGAGGCGGCGCACCCGGTCGGGCAGCGGCTCGCCCTCGGACCGGGCCCACACCTGCTCGAGCCGGGCCAGCAGCGCCTGGTTGAACTCGGCGAGCAGCTCGTCGGTGAGCTGCTCCTTGCCGGGGAAGTGGACGTAGAACGTGCCGTGGGCGACCCCGGCCCGGCGCGCGATGTCGCCGATCTGGGTCGCCGCGTAGCCGCGCTCGGCGAAGCACGCCCGCGCCGCCGCCTTGAGGCCGTCGCGGGTCGCCGCCTTCTGTCGGGCCCGGCCGCTCGCTTCGCTCGCTGACATCGAGTCAGTGATACAGAGTCATCGACGGCGCGGCAACGGCGCGGATCGTCGCAGGCGTGGGCCCGCGCGGCCGCCCCCGCTTTCGGCGGTGCTCACCGCGCGCAACGCGGCGTGGACCGGTTGTCCCCAAGGGCCGGCTGACCGAGACTAGCCGCCACCATGACCCGCCGCCCCACCGCCTACTGGGACTACATCAAGGTCGAGGAGCTGCTGGGGCTCCAGGGCGGGCTCGCCGCCACCGACGCCGAGCTGACCAACGACGAGGTCGTGTTCATCACGGTCCACCAGATCGAGGAGCTGTGGTTCAAGCTGGTGCTGCGCGAGCTCGTCGCGGCGCGCGATCTGTTCCGGCGGGTGCCGGTGCCCGAGCAGTCGCTGGCGGCGGCGGTGCGTGGCATCGACCGGATGACGATGCTGCTGCGGTTCGCCGGCGACCACTTCGCGGTGATGGAGACGATGACGACGCGGGACTACCTGGCGTTCCGCGACAAGCTCAACCCGGCGAGCGGGTTCCAGTCGGCGCAGATGCGCGAGATCGAGATCCTCGCCGGGCTCGACGACGGCGAGCGGATCCCGCTCGGCCAGGAGCACAGCTACATGCAGCGGCTGCGCGACCACGACGGCGGGCCGTCGAGCGCGTCGCGCCGGGTCGAGGCGCGGCTCGCCGACCGGCCGACGCTGCTCGACGCGGTCAACGAGTGGCTGTACCGCACGCCGATCCAGGGCTCGATGCCCGGCGATCCCGGCGACGCCGCGGCGGTGGCGGCGTTCGTCGAGGCGTACGGCCGGGCGCACGCGGCGAGCGCGCGCACCGCGCTGGGCTACGCGCTCGCGACCTCGATCAGCCCGGCCGACGCCGGCCGGCTCGAGCAGCGCTACGACCAGGAGATGGCGGCGGCGCGCGCGTTCCTCGCCGGCGAGGACGCGCCGGCGGAGCGACGCGCCCGCGTGTCGCGGATCCGCGCCGCGCTGGTGTTCATCGAGAGCTACCGCGAGCTGCCGCTGCTGGCGTGGCCGCGCGCCGTCGTCGACGCGCTGGTCGCGTTCGAGCAGGCGTTCGTGCTGTTCCGCCAGCGCCACGCGCGGATGGTCGAGCGCGTGATCGGCCGGCGCACCGGCACCGGCGGCTCGGCCGGCGTCGACTACCTCGACCAGACCGCGCTGCGCTACCGGATCTTCCGCGACGTGTGGGCGGTCCGCACGATCCTCGTCCAGCAGGAGGTGCTGCCCGCGCTGGAGCACGCCGAGCGCTACGGGTTCGTCGCGGGCGCGCCGGCGGAGTGAGCGCGGCGCCGCGCGCGCCCGCCCGTGAGGCCGCCTCGCGTCGCTCGGCTCACCCGCGCTCGCCGGTGGCGCGGGCGAACAGGACGTTGTTCTCGAGGTACACGTGCTCGCGCAGCTCGGCGGCGAACGCGGCGAGCGCGGCGTAGAGCTCGCGCCACGCGGCCGGCGCGTCGGGCGGCGGCGTCCACCCGCCGGTCAGCGCGCGGAGCTCGTCGAGCTGGTCGGCGTGGGTGTCGTGGTCGCGCTCCATCATCCGCATCGGCATGTCGAGGTCGCGACCGCCGCGGACGCCGGTGCGCAGCGCCGGGAACAGCACGGCCTCCTCGCGCTGCATGTGGCCCTCGAGCTCCGACGCCAGGCTCGACAGCCGATCGTGCAGCCCCGCCGGCACCGCCGGGTGGCCCGCGTGCTCGCGCTCGATCTGGCGCGCACCGGCGAGCAGCGCGGGCAGCGCGCGGCGCACGCCGGCGTGGTAGTGGCGCTCGAGGTGATCGACCAGCTCGGCCTGCGATCGCAGCTCCCAGCTCACCGCGCGCGGCGCCGGCTCGGGCGGAGGGGACGCGGGGACGGGCGCAGGCGCGGGCGCGGGCGCCGGCGCCCGCCCCGCGTCCCCGAGGTAGCGCGCGAGCGCGCGCGTCGTGCCCGCGACGCCGTGCGCGCGGTAGCTGGCGTCGAGCTGGCGCAGCAGCGCGCGCGTCGCGCCCGCGGCGCCGTGCGCGCGGATGGTGTCGTCGAGGTCCCGCAGCACGGCCCTCGCGGTCGCGGGGCCCCGGCGGGCGAGATCGGTGAGCTGGGTGAGGAGCGTCATCGGTGTGGCTCCGATGCATGCCACGAGGCCGCCCCGACGCACGGCCGCGCGGTGACGCACGCGGGCGCAGCGACCGAACGCCGCACCGCGCGCTGCGAGCGTGTCCGATGAGAGCGCGTCGCACGCGCGGCGCGCGCGTCACGGCGCGCGCGAGGTTGTGCGGCGCGCGGCGTGGCGTCGTCCGCGCGCCGGGCCTATAGTGAGCGCCGCGGCGGCGGGACATGCCGCTGCGCGATCCATCCGATGCTGCAGGGGAGCTGTTGATGTCGATCCGTTCGGTTCGCTCCGGCGCGGTAGCCCTGGTGCTCGCCGCGCTCTCGCTGTCCGCGTGCTACGGCAACATCTCGTCGCCCGGCGCCGGCGACGACGACGGCCCCGGAGGCGGGGACGACGACGATCCGGTCAACGGGCCGCTCGTCGTCAGTCCGTCGCAGGTCACGCTCGATCTCGACGGGACGCAGACGTTCCGCGCGACGCGCTCGGGCGAGGACATCGATGGCGTCGCGTGGACGATCGAGGGCGATCCCGCGGGCGGCACGGTCACCGCCGGCGGCGTGTACTCGGCGCCCGGCGTCGAGGGCACGTACACGGTCGTCGCGACCGATCCGGCCAGCGGCGAGCGCGCCGAGGCGACGGTGACCGTCGCCGAGCTGCTGGTGACGACGCACGGGCTGTCGATCCCGTCGCGGCACCCGCGGCTGTGGTTCAACCCCAGCCGGCTGGCGCGCGCGCGCGCGTGGTTCGCGGCCAACCCGTTCAACCCGCCGTCGAGCGAGGACAGCGGCGCGGGGTGGGCCGACACCGCGCTCCACGGCCTGCTGAGCGACAACGCCTCGGGGTCGTGCACGAACGCGATCACCTGGGCGCTGTCCCGGCTCGACGACGTCGCCGACACCGGCGGCGTCGCGTGCGACTCGTGCCGGTGGACCGGCGAGCAGCTGATCCTCGTCTACGACTGGTGCCACGCGCACCTTTCGCCGGCGCAGCGCGACGCCTACGTCGCCGGGATGTCGTCCGGGCTGTCGGCGTGGGCGAACAAGGACTGGGGCGGCCCCGAGATGTTCATGAACAACTACTACTGGGGCTACCTGCGCAACGAGCTGGAGTGGGCGATCACCGCGTACGAGGAGGACCCGACGTGGGCCGAGTCGATGCTCGACTTCGTGTTCGACGGCCGGCTCGCCGGCGCGTTCGACCCGTCGACCGCGCCCGGCGGCGAAAGCCGCGGCGGCGTCGCGTTCGAGGGCTCGGAGTACGGCCCCGCGGTCTCGGCGTACTCGCTGGTGCCGTTCGTGACGACGAACCTGCTCGGCCGCAACGTCTACGAGGAGACGCCGTTCTGGCGCGAGCTGATCTACAGCACGATCCACTCGACGACGCCGGCGCCGACGACGGTGCCCGGCGTCGCCGCGGTCGGCTACACCGTGTTCCCGTTCAGCGACGACGAGGGGTGGAACTCGCGGCTGCAGGCGCAGACCCACTACTACCCGGACTTCATGACCGCGATGGCCACGTACTGGCCGACCGAGAACGTCGGCCGCCATGCGCGGCAGTGGTCCGAGATGGTCGGCGTCACGCCGTGGCGCCAGATCCGCGCGGTCGACGAGCCGACGCCGCCGCTGGCGTTCGACTCGCTCCCGCTCGACTACTACGCGGCCGGGCCGCGCTACGTCTACGCGCGCGATCAGTGGGGCGCGGACGGCACGGTCGTGATGATGCAGCTCGGCGACGCGGCCGAGCGCCGGATCGGCCACCAGCACGCCGACTACGGCACGTTCCAGATCTGGCGCGGCGGGCGCTTCCTGTCGCGCGAGTCGGCGGCCTACGCCGGCGCGGACACGACCAACGTCACCGGCTACGCCGGCTCGGGCTCGGTCGACGGGGCGCTCGCGATCGCGCACAACACCGTGCTGATCGACGGCGCCAACCCGGGCCCGCAGTACACCGGCCCGTCCGCGGTGGTCGAGCGGCTGCAGTCGCACGACGACTTCACGTTCGCGGTCGTCGACCTGGTGCCGCCGGCGACGCGGATGACGCAGTGGCGGCGCGAGCTGGTGTACGTGCGCGCGCTGCAGACCCTGGTCGTCGTCGACCGGCTGCAGACCGGCGCGCCGGGCGCGACCAAGACGTTCGTCAACCACTGCGAGACCAGCCCGGCGGTCTCGGGCAACACCTCGGCGACGTGCACCGTGGGCGATCAGGCGCTGACGATGACGACGCTGGTGCCGGCGCAGCGCAGCTACCGCGTCGTCGACGAGGGCGGCTACGCGCACAGCCAGTACCGGATCGAGGTCGACACGACGCCGGGCACGGCGGAGAGCTACATGATCCACGTGCTGCAGGCGCGCGACGCCTCGGCGCCGGCGCTGACGCCGGCCGTGGCGGAGGACGGCGCGTCGTACACGGTGACGCTGAACGGCGCGGTGTCGCTGACGTTCCAGAAGGGCATGACCTCGACCGGCGGATCGATCCGGATCGACGGGACCGAGACCGCGCTGCGCGGCGACGTCCAGCGAATGACGGTCACCGGCGACGGCCCGGCGTGGGAGCCCTGAAGCGCTACCCCGGCCACGCCCCTGCGCGGCCGCCCGGAGGTGGTACGAACAGCGGATGCAGCCCGTGCTCGCGTCGCTGATCGACCTCCTCGCGCTCGAGCGCCTCGACCGTGACCTGTTCCGCGGCCGCAGCCAGGATCTCGGCTGGGGCGCGATCTTCGGCGGGCAGGTGCTCGGCCAGGCGGTGTCGGCGGCGGCGCAGACCGTGACCGCGGACCGCGCGGTGCACTCCATCCACGGCTACTTCATGCGCGCCGGCGACGTGCGGCGGCCGATCCTCTACCAGGTAGACCGGCTGCGCGACGGCGCGAGCTTCACCACGCGGCGGGTGACGGCCGTCCAGGAGGGCGAGGCGATCTTCAGCCTCGAGGCGTCGTTCCAGGGCGCCGAGGACGGCTTCGATCACCAGGACGCCATGCCCGAGGTGCCGGCGCCCGAGGCGCTGAAGTCCGAGCACGAGCTCGCGCAGGCGATCGCCGACAAGCTGCCGCCGATGCTGCGCACGATCGCGCTCGCGGACCGCCCGATCGAGATCCGCCCGGTCGAGATCCGCGACCCGCTGCGCCCGCGTGTCGCGCCACCGTCGCGCCGCATGTGGTACCGCGCGATCGACGCGCTGCCCGACGATCCGGCGCTGCACCGCTACCTGCTCGCCTACGCCTCGGACTTCGCGTTCCTCGGCACGGCGATGGACCCACACGGCACGAGCTGGCTGCAGCCGGGCATGCAGGTCGCCTCGCTCGACCACGCGATGTGGTTCCACCGGCCGTTCCGGTTCGACGACTGGCTGCTCTACGTCGTCGACAGCCCGTCGGCCTCGGGCGGCCGCGGCCTGGTGCGCGGCCAGTTCTTCGATCGCGCCGGCCGGCTGGTCGCGAGCGCGGCGCAGGAGGGGCTGATCCGCAAGCGCCAGCCGCGGTGAGCGCGCGGGCGCGCGGAGCCTCACGCGCGCCGTCGGCACAGCGCGGCGAGGCGCGCGCGCAGCTCGGGCTCGAGCTCGCCGTCGTCCGGATCCGCGAGCGCCAGCAGGCCGCGCCCGGCGCGCGCCTCGCGCCGGAAGATCGCCGCGAGACGGCTCGCCGCCGCTCGCCAGCGCTCGCGCTCCTCGGCGTCACGCGGCGCGCCGACGTCGAGCTGCGCGAGCTGCGCGCGGACCTCGTCGACCACCTCGGGCGCGAGCGGTCGCCCCGCACGCGGCCCCATCTGGCAGCCGCGCGACAGCCCGGTCGCGAGGCTACAGGCGTCGCCGAGCAGCGCGCACAGCGGATGACCACACGGGGGCGTCACGTGCCGCCTCGCCACGCTCGAGCCACGCCGAGGCGCCGCACCGCCGCTCGATCGCGAGGGCACGCCGCGTCGCCCCCGGCCGCGTCGGGACGTGGGCGAGCGCGCGCTCGGCGAACGCGGTGATCGAGAGCGCGGGGTTGACGCCGAGGTTGGCCGGGATCACCGACCCGTCGCACACCAGCAGGCCGCGGTAGCCGTGGGCGCGCTGCTGCAGATCGACGACGCCCTCGTCGGCCGACGCGCCGATCACGCAGCCGCCGAGCAGGTGCGCGGTCGCCGGCCGGTCGAGGAACACCTCCGGCACGGCGCTGCGCGGGATCGCGTCCAGCCGCGCGGCGAGCCGGCGCGCGAACTCGTTCGCCACCGGCAGGTGCGTGGGGAACGGACCGTCGGCGCGGCTGTCGAGCCCGCCCCGTCCGCGCACGATCCGCAGCCGGGACTCGAGGTCCTGCATCACGACCAGGATCACGCTCTTGCGGGCGAACCCGACCGGCCAGGCGATCCGCAACAGGTCGACCGGGTGACGCAGCGCCGCCGCGACGAACCGCAGCGGGCGCGGGATCGCGCCACCGCCGTCGACCAGCAGGGTCGACATCAGCGCCATCGTGTCGGAGCCCGCGGGGTAGCGGTCGGCCTGGACCTGCGTGTGGTCGTCGGGGAACACGCTCGCCGACGCCGCCAGCCCCGCCGACCAGTCGACGTCGCCGCGCGCCGTGACCCCGACGATCGCCTCGCTGTTGCTGCGCACGTCGTGCCCGAGCCGCGGCGACAGCCGCGGCAGGTCTCCGCGCGCCTGCGCCGACAGCAGCAGCTCCAGGGTCCCGAGCACGCCCGCGGCGATCACGACTCCGCCGGCGCGCAGGGTGCGCGTGACGCGTCCCGGCCGCGCCGGGTCCGCCAGGTCGAGCACGTAGCCGTCGGCCCCGTCACCGCCGGCGCCGCCGCCGGCCGCGGCGTGCGGCGAGCGCGGACGGATCGCGACGACGCGCGTGTCGGCGTGGATCACCACGCCCAGCCGCTCGGCCAGCCACAGGTAGTTGCGATCGAGCGTGTTCTTCGCCCCCTGCCGGCAGCCGACGAAGCAGGCGCCGCACGCGGTGCACCCGCGGCGGGCCGGACCCTCGCCGTCGAAGTACGGATCGGGCGTGTCCCGCTCGGGATCGCCGAAGAACACGCCGACGGGGCTGGGGCGGAACGTGTCGCCGCGGCCGAGATCGGCGGCCGTCGCGCGCAGCGCGTCGTCGACCGGCCCCAGGCGCGGGTTGGGGACGACGCCCAGCATCGCGCGCGCCAGGTCGTAGTACGGCGCGAGCGGGCCCAGGCGGGCGATCTCCGGGCGCGCGAAGAACGACGGCAGCGGATCGAACAGCGTGTTGCCGTAGACCAGGCTGCCGCCGCCGACGCCGACCCCGCCGAGCGCGAGCAGGTGGCGCAGCAGGTCCATGCGCAGGAGCCCGCGCGCGCCGAGGCGCGGGGCCCAGTACGACTTGCGCAGCTCGCGCGTCGACGCCGGCAGCTCGGTCGCCGGCCACCGCCGCCCCTGCTCCAGCACCGCGACCGACCAGCCCTTCTGCGCGAGCCGCAGCGCCGCGACGCTGCCACCGAAGCCCGAGCCGATGACGGCCCAGTCGACGTGGCCGGTCGCCGAGGAGGCGTTGGCGTCGCGCACCATACCGTCATCGTACCCGTTCGAGATCGCGGCGCGCGCCGCCGGCACAGGCGGCTCACGCGCGCTCGCCGCCGGCCCCAACGGCCAGCGCACGCGGGCTGACGTGTGGGGACTGGCGTCACAACGCGATCGGTCCCGCTCTATTCACCGCCCACATGACGACCCCCGCGACCAGCTCATCGCGTTCCCCCATCCCACTCACCTGCACGCTCCTCGCCGCGCTCACCGGGCTCGGGACGGCGTGCGCCGACGTCGAGCCGGCCCCGGAGGCGCCGATCGAGCGCGACCGTCCGCCCGCCGAGGGCGAGCTCGGCCGTGTCCGCGCCCTCGTCGACGGGGAGTGGACGACGCTCACCTATCGCGTCCAGCAGGGGCGCGCGATCTTCCAGGGTGACATCGACCTCGGCGACGCGGACGCCCTCCACGCGCGCTGGCGCGGCGGCGCCGTGCTCGACGACGTCGGCAAGCGGTGGTCCGACGGGATCGTGCCGTTCGAGTTCGCCGCGACCGTCGACGTGAACACCCGCGCGGTCTGCCACGACGCGATGAGCGCGATCGAGGCGGTGACCGCGATCGACTTCGTGCCCCGCAACGGCCACGCCGACTACATCCGCTTCGACGAGGAGAACCTGGGCTTCGGCGGTGCCAACTCCAGCATCGGCCGACAGGGCGGCATGCAGGACATCAACATCAGCGAGGACGCCAACGGCGACGGGATCGACGACACGGTCAGCGAGCGGACGATGATCCACGAGCTGCTGCACGCGCTCGGCCTGTGGCACGAGCAGTCGCGCCCCGACCGCGACCTGTACGTGACGATCGATTGGGACTGCTCGATCGACGACCCGCAGTACCAGCTCGAAGGATCGTCCCTGGCGCTGGGCCTCTACGACTTCAACTCGGTCATGCACTACCGCACGACGTCGTTCTGCGCCTACGACGACGCCAACGGCAACGGCGTCCACGACGGCGGCGAGGGCTGCACGTGCGACACGATGAGCCGCGCGAACATGATCCCGGGCCTCAATCAGACGTGGAGCGCCAACACGCTCTCGGCAGAGGACGTCAACACGCTCCACCGCATGTATCCGCCCGTCTCCCCGCAGAACGAGGCGGCGGAGCACGCCGGCACGGCCGTGGTCGTCGCCGACTTCGACGGCGACGGCTACGCCGACGTCGCCGTCGGAGCCCCCCACGCCGACGTGGGCGGCGTCGACCGCGGCCACGTCATGATCTACCGCGGCACGAGCCTCCGCCTCGTGCCGTGGCAGCTGCTCACGCAGGCCGACACCGGCAACCCACCCGAGAACGGCGACCAGTTCGGCGCGTCCCTCGCGACGGGGGACCTCGACGGCGACGGCCTCCCCGACCTCGTCGTCGGCGTCCCCGGCGAGAAGACGGCGATCGCCAACGGCGGGATCGTGCAGGTCTTCCGCGGCGGCCGCGACGGGCTGACGCCGTGGCGCGACCTCGTCGAGCCGACGACGAGCGGCGCGCGCTTCGGCGCCGCGGTCGCCACCGGGCGGCTCCGCCCGGCACTCGGGCGCGATCTCGTCGTGGTCGGCGCGCCTGGGATGTGGAGCCTGATCGACCCGATGGGCGGCGCCGCCTACGTGTTCGACGCGACCGTCGTGGGCTCGAGCTCGTACCCTCCGCTCACCCAGGCCGGGCTCGGCCCCATCGACCCCTCCGCCAACTTCGGCGCGGCGATCGCCGTGGGCGACCTGGACGGCGACGGCGACGCCGACGTCGCCGTGGGCGCGCCCGAGCCGACCAGCGGCTCGGGCGCGGTCTACGTGTTTCGCGCGGCCCCGTGGGGCGCCCTGCAGCCGTACGACGAGCTGCGCGGCCCGAACGCGCGGCCCAGCCAGCGCGACCGGTTCGGGGCCGCGCTCGCGATCGGGCGCGGGCTGCGCAACACCCCCTACCTCGCCGTCGGCGCGCCCGGCCGGAGCGCTGGCCGCGGCGCCGCCCACCTCGCCGGGATGGTCGGCGACCTCGGCATGATGATCACCTCGACGATCACGCAGAGCGGGGCCGACGACCAGCCGGGAGACGAGCTCGGCGCGGCGCTGGCGTTCGGCAACGTGATCGGCCCCAGCAACAGCCAGCAAGAGCTGCTGGTCGGGGTGCCGGGAGAGGACGGCGGCAGCGGGCGCGTGCTCGTCCACCAGGGTGCCTTCGCCGCGCAGGCGCTGCGGCAGCACGACGTCCCGTTCCAGGCCAGCGCCGCCGGCGACCGGTTCGGCTCGGCGATCGCGGTCGGCAACCTCGACCTGATCGGCGACGACGGCTCCACCGATGAGCTGCGCCCCCTGGACAACCGCTTCCTCGACGTCGTCGTCGGCGCGCCGATGGGCGAGCGCGACACCTCCGCCGGCACCGCGCCGCTCGACTCCGGCACGATCACGGTCTACCTCGGGGTGGGAGGCGCCCAGGTGCTGGCGAGCGAGGTCTACGATCGCGCGAGCGGGTTCGCCGAGTAGCGGCGACGACGCGCCGCCGTCGCCGCTGCTCCTCATCGGGCCGCGCCGCGGTACGCTCGCGCCATGTCGGGATCCGGCCGCGCCGCGCTCGTGTCCTTCCTCGCCGCGGGGCGCCTGGCGTCCGCCGCGCTCGGGGGCGGCTGCGGCGACAACGCCGACGCGCCGCCGCCGGTCGTGGTGACGACCGAGCTGACGAACCGGTGGGATCTGCTGCCGCACCGGCTGTCGCGGCTGGAGCTCACGACGACCGGCGTCGGCGACGAGCTCACGGCGGTGGGCCAGAACGACGGCGGGACGTTCGGCGCGGTCGACCGCGCGGTGATGCGCCAGGCGTTCACCGTCCACCGCAGCGACGCGCTCGCGGCGGTGCCGCTGTCGGTCGAGCTCGAGCTCGCCCCGACCGGGGGCACGGATCCGGAGGCGTTCGTCGTCACCGGGCAGGCGCGGGGCGCCGCCGGCGCGCTCGCCGCCGCCGGCGCGCGGATCGCCGTGCTGCGCGGCTACCGGATCTCGACCGACGAGTACGCCACACCGCCGCCGTTCCAGAGCGATCCCGAGCTGCCCTACGACCCCGCCGACGGGTTCACCACCCAGGGCGTCGGGCTGACGCTGGGCGAGCCGACGCTCGACGGCGGCGAGCTGGTCGTCCCGGTGTCGGCACGGGTCAGCCTCGGGCCCTCGGACCGCGGCGACATGAACGCGGCGATCCCGCAGGCACGGGTGTGGGTGCGCGTCGACCTGCTCGTGCTCGGCGCGCCGGGCGTGACGAGCGAAGCGACGCGCGGGTCGGTGGCGTACACGCTGTCGACCGCGGCCTACGGCCAGGACACGGTGCACCCGCACGCCGACGACGCGGCGCAGCTCGTCACGCTCGACGGCGCCCCCGACCTCGCCGGCGGCGTCGTCGGGCTCAGCGGGTTCGAGCTGTGGATCAACGCGCCCGGGCGGTTCGATCCGGCGTGCGTCGTCGTGCAGGACGAGATCAACTCGTGGGGCGAGATGATCTCGGGGCCCGGCCGCTACGTCACCGAGCTGTCGACCCGGCTGTGGGACGTCGGCTACGACGCGGCGGCGGGGCGCGCCGACGCGCGGGTCGATCTCTACGTGTCGAACCGCTCGACCGTGTACGAGGAGGGCAACCTGTGCGTCGGCGCCAGCGCCGACGTCAGCCTGCTCCAGCTCGACGCCGCGGTCGAGCGCGTCGACGTCGCGCCGATCGAGGTCGAGCTGGCGCAGGACGAGGTCACCGAGGCGCCGGTGACGCTCGACTGACGCGGCGGATCAGGTCCCGACGTCGCCGTCGGGCAGCTCGAACCGGAAGTCACAGCGCGGCGCGCCGCGGGCGATCGTGCCGAGCCGGACGAGCCGCGCCGGCGCGTCGGGGGCGTCGAACCGCCGCGCGTCGGCCTCGCAGAACAGCGCCGCGAGCTCGGGGCGCCCGACGGCGCGGCACAGCTCGACGAACCGGCAGGCGGTGACGTCGAACGCCAGCGCGGCGGGCCCGGCCGCGACCGGGGAGGTGCGCGCGTTGAACAGCCGGGCGCCGAGCGCGGCGACGTAGCGGGCGCGGCGCGCGGGCGTGGCTGCCTGCCACGCCGCGGGCGCGGGCGGCTCGACGTGGCGCGCGACGAACCGCGCGCCGAGGTCGGCCACCAGCTCCGCGAGCGCCGCGCGCCGCGCCGCCGGCGTCAGCTCCGCCTCGAGCGCCGTATCGAGCCACAGCACCGGCCGGAGCTGGCGGCGGGTCAGCTCGTCGTCGCGCCCGCTCCAGCCGCCGCGCGGGACCTTGGCGAGCGGATCGCGGCGCGCGCGCCACGCGGTCGCCGCGATCACGCGGGCGGCGCGGCGCGCGCCGAGGTGGCGCCGCAGGATCCCCACCGCCGCGGGCAACGCGACCCCCAGCTCGAACCACGCCAGCTCGAGGGACGACGGCGGCGCGGGATCGCGCAGGGGTCCGGGCACAGCCGACTGTAACCGGTCGGGTCGCGGATCACCCGCCCTCGCCCCGCCGCCCGGCGTAGGCTCGCGCCATGGCGAGCGTCCTCACGTCCTCGACCCTGCCCTACCGCGCCAGCGAGGCGTGGATCTACGACACGGTGATCGCGCCCGCGGTGGCGGAGCTGCGCGGCGCGGCCGAGGCCGACTTCGTCACGGCGCTGCCGGCGGGCGCGCGCGTGCTCGAGGTCGGCTCGGGCGGCGGCCAGCTCGCGGTCGACCTCGCGCGGCGGCGCCCGGACGTCACGGTCACCGGCGTCGACCTGTCGCCAGCGCAGGTCGCGCGGGCGCGGCGGCGCGCCGCGACCTTCGCCGACCGCGTCGAGTTCGTCACCGGCTCGGCGCTCGAGCTGCCGGTCGAGGACGGCCGCTACGACGCCGTGGTCAGCGTGGCCTCGATCAAGCACTGGCCGGACCCGCTCGCCGGGCTGCGCGAGTGCGCGCGCGCGCTGCGGCCGGGCGGCGCGCTGCTCGTCGTCGAGGCCGATCGCGGCTGCGTGCTCGACGACGCGCGGCGGTTCGTCGCGCGGTGGCGGATGCCGGCCGCGCTGCGGCCGGTCGCGCTGGTGCTGTTCCGCACCTACGTCGCCGGCCAGGGGCTCGACCTCGACGACGCGCGGCGGCTGCTCGCCGCGCTGCCGGTGGTCGACGCGGTCGCCGAGCGCGTGCCGGGCACGCCCGGCCTGCTGCTGCGCGGCCGCCGGGCGTGAGCCGCGGCGCTCACGCGCCGCCGACGACCGCCCCGGCGTGCAGCAGCGACTGGAAGCGATCGGTCGCGAGCACCACCGTCGGCCGCGCGCCGTCGAGGCCGAGCGCGCGCAGGCGCCGCGCCATCGGGTGGGCGCTGGCGCCGACGGTGAGCGCGACGGTCCCCGGGGCGTGGGCGCGGGTGACGCCGCGGACGTCGACGTGGGTCCGCACCAGCGCGCCGTCGCGCCGCGAGTACGTCATCAGCGACAGCGGCGGGACCGGGACCGAGCGCCCGAGCCGCCCGGCGATCGCGCAGATCTGGCCGGCGCCGTCGGGATCCAGCACGGCGCCGCGCAGCTCGCGCCCGTCGAGGCGAAACGGGATGTCCGTGACGAACTTGGGGTAGCCCCACAGCTCGCGCCCGGCGGCGTTGGCGATCGCCGTGGTCACCGGCAGGTCGACCACGTACATCCCGACCGTGCGACGCCCCGGCGCGCGCACCAGATCGGCCAGGCCGAGGCGCGCGCGCTCGCCGCGGCGCACCGCGAACACGGCGGTGCCGACCTCGTTGTAGACCCCGACCGAGGTGTCCCGGTACTCGTAGAACGCCAGCGCGACGGCGGCGCGGTCGCCGCGCACGCGCACGGGCTCGAGCCCGGTGCCGTCGAGCACCGCGGCGGCGTCGGCGTGGCGGACGGTGAAGATCGGCACGACCGTGGTGACGTCGCGGTAGAGGATCGGCAGCTCGACCGGGCCCTGGCTGGTGGCGTGGGTCGTGCGCGGCACGGCGAAGAACGCGTCGTCGAGCATGGGTGGCTCCGGGCTACGAGGTGGGCGGCGCGGTCACGGGATCGGCGCGCTCGTCGCGACCCGGGCGAGCAGGCGCTCCTGCTGGTCCTCGATCACGGCGAGCCGGTTGATCTGGTTGGTGCCCTCGAAGATCTGGGTGAGGCGCGCGTCGCGCAGCGCGCGCTCGACCCGCTCGGCGTGGAGTACGGCGTGGTTGCCGAGCAGGTCCATCGCCAGCTCGCACACCGCGCGCGCGGTGTCGGTGGCGTGGAACTTCACCGCCGCGGCCTCGGCCTGGCGCGCCTGCGGCTGACGCGCCGCCGCCCACACCATCGCGCGCGCCGCGAGCGTGCGCGCGTGCATCTCGGCCAGCGCGAGCTGCACCTCCTGGTAGTCGACGAGCGGCCGCCCGGCGAGGCGGAACCGGCACGCGAAGTCCTCGGCGGCGGCGGTGGCAGCGCGGGCGAACCCGACGCCCATCGCGCCGACCGGGATCCGCGACAGATTCAACGTGGCGCGGTTGAGCGCCCAGCCCTGGCGCGGCCCGCCGACGACGTCGGCGTCGGGGACGTACACCTCGTCGAGCCGCAGCTCGGCCGCGCCCGAGGCGCGCATCCCCAGCTTGTGCTCGGTGCGCACGACGTGGAAGCCGGGCGCGCCGCGCGGCACCAGGAACGCGGTCCACGACGCCATGCCCTCGCCGTCCAGCGCGGCGAACACGACGACCGTCGACGCGATGTCGCCGCCGCTGATGAAGCACTTGGTGCCGGTGAGGCGCCAGCCGCCCGGCGCACGGCGGGCGACGACGCCGGGCCGGTAGCTGGCCGCGCCGTGGCCGTCCTCGACGTCGGAGCCGGCGGCCGGCTCGGTGATCGCGTAGGCGAAGACGTGGGGCGCGCCGCGCTCGCTGGCGCGGAACGCGGGCAACAGCACGCGGCGGAGCTGGCCGAGGTCGCCGCCGAGCAGGACCGGGGCGACGCCGAGCGCGTGCGCCGAGACCAGCAGCATCAGCCCGCCGTCGACGGCGGCGAGCTCCTCGACCTTGAGCGCCTGGGGCAGCGCCAGGCCGTGGCGGATCAGCGCGGGCGAGGCGGCGCCGAGCGGGCGCGGCAGCAGGTCGGACAAGAGGCCGGCGCGCCCGGCGGCGACCAGCAGCCCGTCGAGCCCGGGCGCGAGCGCGCCCACCGCCGGGTGCGGCGCGAGGTCGGCGGCGGCGGCGCGCGGCGCCAGTTCGGCCTCGGCGAACGCGCGCATCCGCCGGCGGTGCGCGGCGAGCGCGCGCGGCAGCCGGGCGGTGTCCTCCTCCCACGGATCGGCCGCGGCGTAGCGGACCAGCGGCGCGGTCAGCCGGGGCAGCCGCGCGAACGCGGCGCGCGGCGACAGCGCGTCGGCGGCGGCGACGTGGCCGGTGAGCGCCCGGCTAGCCACGGAGCCGCTCCCACGTGTCGAGGAACAGCGCCAGCTCGGGCGGGCTGCCGCCGACGGCGCGCAGGTGGTTGACGTCGCGCAGCGCCTTCTCGAGCCCGGCCTCGCGCATGTAGCCCAGGCCGCCGAGCACCTGCACCGCGTCGTTGGTGGCGCGCGCGAGCAGCACGTGGCCCTCGGCGCGCGCGGCCAGCGTCGGGCCGAGCGTCGCCTCGCCGGCGGGCGCCGCGGCCGCGTCGGCGAGCAGCGCGTCGACGACGTGGAGCGCCGCGCGGCCGCTGGCGAGCAGCTGCTGCACCGCCGCGTGGTGCTCGATCACGACGCCGCCCTGGCGTCGCGCGCTGGCGTGCGACGCGGCGGCGGCGACCGCGCGCGCGGCCGCGCCGCGGGCGATCGCGAGCAGGCCGAGGCCGTCGAGCACCAGCGCGCGGCTCATCCGCGCGCGCGCGTCGCCGCCGCCGGCCAGCGGCGCGGCGCGGACGCGGAACGCCAGCGTCGTCAGCTCCTCGAACCCGTGGGTGTGCGGCCGCTCGCTGGCGTCGAGCTCGGCGCGCGCGACGCACGCCCAGCCGAGCGCGCCGCCGTGCCACCGCGGCGCCAGCACCGCCGCGAAGTCGCCGTGGGCGGTCGCGAGCCGCGGCCCGTCGCCGAACACGTCGCCGAGCAGCGCCTCGTCGGTGGCGTCGAGCGCGGCGCCGGCGAGGTAGCGCGCCAGCGACGTCCGCGCCAGGCCGAACCGGCCCTGCACCGTGGCGACGACGCGACCGGGCGCGACGCCGAGGTCGCGCGCCAGCCACGCGCCGAGCGCCTCGCGGTGGAGCGCGAGCGCGACGCCAGCGTGCGCGCGGGCCAGCCGCGCCAGCACGCGCACCGACCGCGCCGGGCCGCGCGCGGCGCCCGCGTCGTCCCACAGCGCCAGCTCGGTCGGCTCGCCCGGGGTCGCGACCAGGCCGAGCCCGCGCGCCGCGTCGAGCAGGCTCGCCAGCGCCGGCGCGGCCATCGCCTGGCCCGGGGCCGGCGTCGCCTGCGCGACGGCGCGGGCGGCGAAGCGCTCGACCTCGGCGAGCACGGCCGCGGTGTCGGGATCGTCGAGCGCGCGGAGCATGCGACAAGGCTACGCAGCCGGCCGGCCCGGCGGCAGCGCCGCCGCGGCCACGGAGTTGATAGTTTCGGACATGGCCCGCCGCCGCCGCCACGTCTCGGTCCTCGGCGTGACGCCGCTGGTCGAGCTCGCCGGCGCGCTCGGCGTGGCGCGCGCGCGCCTGCTGCGCGGGACCGGCCTGACCGTCGAGCGGCTCGCCGACCCGGCGGCGCAGGTGGCGTGGGCGAGCGAGCGCGCGCTCGTCGGGAACCTGCTCGCCGCGCACGACGATCCGGCGCTCGGGCTGCGCGCGGGCGAGGCCTACCACCTGAGCGCGTTCGGGCTGCTCGGCGCCGCGGTCGCCGAGGCGCCGACCGGGCGCGACGTGATCCGGCTGTTCGTCGAGCACGTCGCGCACACGTACACGCCGTTCGAGGTCACGCTGGTCGACGACGGCGGCCACGGCCGGGTGTGCTTCCTCGGCGGCCGCGACCTGGGGCCGCTGCGCCGGTTCTATCTCGATCGCGATCTGGCGTTCTCGGTGGCGATCGCGCGGACCCTGCTGCCCGGGGCGTGGCGGCAGCTCGTCACCGGCGTCGACCTCGACTACCCGGCGCCGCCCGAGGCCGCACGCTACCGCGCGGCGCTCGGCGTGCCGGTGCGGTTCGGCCAGCCGGTCGCGGCGCTGCGCGTCGAGTCGGGCCGCGACATCCGCCGCGACGGGGCCAGCGCGCTGGCGCTGCGCGTGCTCGAGGGCCAGCTCCGCGGCGAGCGGCGCGCCGCGGCCCGCGACGACGCGCTGCCGGCGCGGCTGCGCCGGCGCCTGGCCACCACGCTCGCGGCGCGCGCGGTGCTGCCCACGCTCGAGGATCTCGCCGGCGACGAGGGCCAGACCTCGCGCACGCTGCGCCGCCGGCTCGCCGCCGCCGGCGTCAGCTACCGCGCCCTCGTCGAGGACGTCCGCCGCGACCTCGCCGCCCACTACCTGATCGAGCAAGGGCTGCCCATCGCCGAGGTCGCGGCGCGGCTCGCCTACGCCGAGCCCGCGGCGTTCATCCGCGCGTTCCGCCGGTGGCACGGCACGACGCCGCGCGCGTTCGTGCGCGCGCGGCCGCGCGCCCGGCCTCGAGGGAGTCAGCCCAGGCGGTCCAGCAGCTCGCGGCTGCGCGCGTAGCCCGGGTCCTCGTCGATCGCCAGCGTCAGCTCGACGCGCGCGGCCGCGACGTCGCCCCGCGCGCGCAGCCACTCGGCCCGGCGGGTCCGCAGCCGGCCGCGGCGGTGCGGCGGCGCCGCGGCGATCGCGCGCGCCATCGCCGCGAGCGCGCCCTCGCCGTCGCCGTCGGCCCAGCCCCACTCGGCGAGCGTCGCGAGCGGCCCGTGCGGATAGAGCGCCTCGCCCGCGACGCGATCGAGCGCGGCGCGCGCGTCGGCGGCGCGACCGGCGGCGCGCAGCGCGTGCGGCAGCAGGTTCCTCGCCTGGAAGTACGGGCTCGCCTCGGCGCACGCTGCCTCGAGCTCGCGCACCGCTACGGCCGGCTCGCCGGCGGCGAGCGCGAGCTTGCCGCGCAGCATCGCGGCGAGGCCCGGCTCGAGCCGGGCCGCCTGTGCCGCGACCAGCGCGCGCGCCGCGGCGACGCCGCGCGCGCGGGTGAGCGCGCTGATCACCGGGACGAGCACGGCGGCGGCGTCGGCCACGTCGGCGAGCGCGGCGCCGGCCGCGGCG
>WYBA01000263.1 GCA_011526095.1 Myxococcales bacterium
AACGCACGGCCGCGGCGAGAGTTGCCCGGTCGGACCGGCGGGACAAGCGTGTCGTGTGTGACTTCCATCACCGCCGGCGGGAGTCGGACAGAACCGGCAAGGAGATCACCGGGTTCGTCACCCGCGGTAAACCGCGGCACCGCCGCGCGGGCGCCGCGCCCGGGCCCGCGCGCGCCCCGCGCCGCGACGGTTCATCAGCCCGGGTGACAACAGATTGGCGAGCGGCGAGGCTCGACGCATGGCCGATCCGACCGCCGTCCACCTCGCCGCGAACCTGCGCCAGCTGCGCGAGGCGCGCGGGCTGACCCAGGCGCAGATCGCGCGCACCGCCGGCGTGCCGCGCCCGACGTGGGCGCACCTCGAGTCGGGCGCCGGCAACCCGACGCTGGCGATCCTGGTCAAGGTGGCGGCGGCGCTGCAGCTCCGCGTCGAGGAGCTGATCGGCCCGCCGAAGGCCGCGGCGCGCCTCTACCGCGCGACCGAGCTGACGACGCGGACGCGCGGCACGACGACGGTGCGGCGCCTGCTGCCCGATCCGATCGCGGGCATGGAGCTCGACCGGCTCGAGCTGCCGCCGCGCGGCCACATGACCGGGGTGCCGCACACGCCCGGCACGCGCGAGTACCTGACCTGCGAGCGTGGGGTGATCGAGCTGGCGGCGGCCGGCGAGGTGTGGACGCTGCGCGCCGGCGACGTGCTGGTGTTCCGCGGCGACCAGAAGCACGGCTACCGCAACCCGGGCGCCGAGCCGGCGATCGCGTACAGCGTCGTGTGCTTCTCGCCGTCGCCGTAGCTGCGACGGGCATCACGCCCCGGCGCCGGTGGGCGGGAGAAACGTGTCGGAAACTTGCCCACATCGTCCTCCACGCCGGACGATCGCGGGCAGGAGGAAAGAAGCTCTATGAAGACACTGATTGCGACCTGCGCGATGACGTTCGCGTTCGCGGGCACCGCCTGGGCCCAGGAGGAAGGTGAGGAGGAGACCACCGACGACGGCGGGATGGGCGGCGAGATGTCCGGCGAGTCGACGATGACGACCGACGAGGGTGGCGGCGGCGGTGGCACGGAGGGCGGCGGCATGGCCGAGGGCACCGGCGGCGGCGCGCACTCGAAGGGCCTCCAGGTCAGCTACAACGCGGCCGGTGACTCGCCGGTCCTCCACTACCTGCACGGCATGGGCACCGCCACCCTCGACCTCGAGGTGCTGTTCGGGTTCACCAACATCTCGCCGGACGGCGGCGACTCGACCTCGGTCGTCGAGATCGGCATCGGCGGCGCGTACCGGATGTACAAGGACATGGACGGGCGGATCCACCCGTACCTCGCGCCGGGCGCGTTCTTCGCGCTGTCGACCGACGAGGCCGCGGGCGAGCCCAAGATCTTCGGCGTCGGCGCCGAGATGGGCGTCGACTTCATGGTGTTCGACCAGTTCAGCCTCGGCGCGGCGCTCGGCGCCGGCCTGCAGTTCGAGATCACCGAGGCGGCGAACACGCTGTCGATCGGGACCTACACGACGTCGATCAACGCGACGTACTGGTGGGGGGCGTGATGCGCGCGCTGGGCGCGATCCTCGCCGGCGGCGCGCTGACGCTGGCCGGCGCCGCCACCGCCACGGCCGAGGAGGCCGGCGGCGAGCCGCAGATGGCGATCGTCACGGAGCTGCAGGACGGCGGCACCAACCCGCTCCTGCACTTCATGTACAACCTCGGCGGCAACTGGCTCGATCTCGAGGCCGGGTTCAGCTTCGTCAACATCTCGCCCGACGGCGGCGACAGCACGTCGATCGTGGCGCTGGAGCTGGGCGGCTCGTACCGGATGTACAAGGACATGGACGGGATGATCCACCCGTACCTGGCCCCGGGCGCGCGGTTCGCGCTGTCGACCGACGAGGCCGCGGGCGAGCCCAAGGTGATCGGCGTCGGCGCGCAGCTCGGCGTCGACTTCATGATGTTCGACCAGTTCTCGCTCGGCGCGGCGCTCGGCGCCGGGCTCGACTTCGAGATCACCGAGGCCGCGAACACGCTGGCGATCTTCACGTACACGACCTCGATCAACGCCACCTTCTGGTGGGGCGGTTGATCGCGCACTGACCGGCACGCCCCTCGGGCGGCTTGCGCCGCCGGGGGGCGCCAGCGCATGCTCCTCCGCCAGGAGGAGATGATGAAGCTCGTGACGCGCGTGGCGCTCGGCGCCGCGCTGGTGGCTGCGCTCGCGGCCTGCAAGAAGGACGACAAGAAGTCGGAGCCCGCCGCCAAGGAGGGCACCGCCGCGGCGACCGCGGCCAAGCCGGCCGAGGACAAGCCGGCCGAGCCGGCGAAGGGCACCGAGGCGATGGCCGCGCTCAAGGGCGCCATGGCCAAGGCCGACGCGCCGAAGCAGGCGATGCCCGGCCTCGGCCTGGCGAGCAGCAGCGGCGGCGGCGGCATGGGCGGCATCGGCGCCGCGCTCGGTGGGCTGTTCGGCGGCGGCGGTGGCGCGCGCGCGGGCGACACCGTGTTCGTCCACGGCTCGGCCGCCAGCCGCATGCTGCGGGCGCTGGACGCCGGCGTGCCCGCGTGCCT
>WYBA01000264.1 GCA_011526095.1 Myxococcales bacterium
GCCGCGGGCGCGGCGTCGGGCGCGGCGGCCCCGCCGCCACACGCGCCGACGGCGAGCGCGACCGCCGCGGCGGCGAGCGCGGTCGTGCGCGTGGGGCGGCGTCCGGCGATCATCGCGGCGCGATGATGGCACGAACGTTGCGTAGCTCCCGCTCGATGTCGTCACCTGCGCGCGCCGTGTGGATCCTGGCCACGCTCGCCCTCGTCCCGGTCGTCGCCGGCTGCGGCGGCGACGACGACGGTGTGGCAGAACCCGACGCCGGCGACGCCGACGCCACGGTCGCGCCGGATGCCGCGCCCGGTCACACGGCCGAGTTGCTCGGCACCGGCACCCACACGATCGGCGACCGCACGTTCGCGGTCGAGCGGTGGCGGATCCACCGCCCCGACGGCGGCCGCACCTACGCGCTGTGGATCCCGCGCGACGTCGCGGGCGCCGGACCGGCGGTGGTCCAGACGATGCCCTACGACGGCATCGACTGGACCGGCGAGGCGCTCGACGAGCGGTGGGCCGGCGCCACGCCCGGCGCGGACGGCCGCTACCTCGACGTCGACGGCCCCGGGTTCGACGGCGACGACCTGATCGCGTACGCCCCGCTGTCGCTGCCGGCCGCGGCCGAGCAGGCCAACCTCCACCTGCTCAACGGCGCCTCGACGCTGCTGGTGTTCGGCCGGTTCTACGCCGGCGGCAGCGTCCGTGACGACGTCGCCGACATGGTCGCCGGGATGTGGCTGCTCGCCGAGCAGCCCGAGGTCGATCCTGCGCGGGTCGGCACGTTCGGCGGCTCGTGGGGCGGGTTCGAGGCGCTGTACGCCGCCGCGTACGGCGACCGCCGGGTCGCGCCCGCGGCGGCGGTCGCGCTCTACCCGCCGGTCGACTTCGCGACGTGGGTCGACCACGCGCTGACGCGCGCCGACCCGACGCGCACCGCGCTCGAGCCGTACGTCCGCCGGATCTACGCCGCGACCGGCGGCCACCCCGACGACGGCGGTGACTACGACGGGCTGCGCGCCGCCGCGCTGTGCGACGGGCTGCCCGCGGCCACGCTGGTCCTGCACGACGACGTCGACAACCTCGTGCCGATCGCGCAGAGCGAGGCGCTGATCGCGACGTGCGGCGGCGACGCGGTGTACTGGCGGCGTGCCGAGGCGCCGGATCCGTCGGTGGCGACCCACGGCCCGCTGCTCGCCGAGCCGGGCCTGCCGTCGGCCTACCTCTATGCGTGGGCGTACCTCCACCTGCGCCTGGCTGGCCCTGACGACGTCGTGCTCGCGATGTACGTCGACGACGCGCTGGTCGCGCACCTCGCGACGGTGCGCGATGGCCAGGCGCGCGGCGAGGACGTCGGCTTCGCCGCGCCGCGGCTGATCGAGCTGTGCGACCCGCGGCTGTACGTGCTCGAGGCCGAGTCGATGGAGCTGATCGCGGGCGCCGAGGTCGTGGCGCGCGCGGTCAACGCGACGTGGGGGACCACCTACACCGCCGCCACGGTCGCCGCCGCGCTCGCCGGCGGCCTGCCCCCGCCGTAGCGCCCGGCGCTTTCTCGCTTCGCCGAGGCCGGCTCATTGGCTACCGTGGGCGCGATGTCCACGCCGCGCCCGCTCGTGACCCCGTTCACCCAGCACGCGAAGATCGACGTGCCGCTGATCTGCGGGGCGATGTACCCGTGCTCGAACCCCGAGCTGATCGCGGCGGTGTCCGAGGCCGGCGGCCTGGGGATCATCCAGCCGATCTCGATGTCCTTCGTCCATGGCCACGAGCTGCGCGCGGGGATCCGCAAGATCCGGGAGCTGACCGCGAAGCCGGTCGGGTTCAACGCGATCGTCGAGAAGTCGAGCGACGTCTACACCCAGCGGATGAAGAAGTGGGTCGACATCGCGCTCGACGAGGGCGTGCGGTTCTTCATCACGGCGCTCGGCGATCCGCGGTGGGTCGTCGACAAGGTCCACGCCGCCGGCGGCGTCGTCTACCACGACGTCACCGAGCGCAAGTTCGCCGAGAAGGCGCTCGACGGCGGCGTCGACGGCCTGATCTGCGTCAACGACCGCGCGGGCGGCCACGCCGGCGCGCGCTCGCCCGAGGCGCTGCTCGAGGAGCTCGGCGGGCTGGGCGTGCCGCTGGTGTGCGCCGGCGGCGTCGGCGACGAGCACGCGTTCGCGCGGATGCTGCGCCTGGGCTACGCCGGCGTGCAGGTCGGGACGCGGTTCATCGCCACGACCGAGTGTCGCGCCCACGACGACTACAAGCGGGCGATCGTGAACGCCGAGGCCTCGGACATCGTGCTGACCGACAAGATCAGCGGCGTGCCGGTCGCGGTGATCGCCACGCCGTACGTCAAGAAGGTGGGGACGAAGGCCAACCCGGTGATGCGGCGCCTGCTCCAGCACCCGCGCGCCAAGCACTACGCGCGCATGTACTACTCGCTCAAGAGCGTGTGGCAGCTCAAGCGCGCCTCGCTGCAGGGCATGAACTACAAGGACTACTTCCAGGCGGGCAAGAGCGTCGACGGGATCGAGCGGGTCGAGCCGGCCGGCGACATCGTCCGGCGGTTCGCGGCGACCGCGGCGGGCGAGGCGGCGCTGGCCGGCTGACGCGCGCCCCCGTTGTCGGGAGTGGGGCCGCGGCGTACGTTCGCCGCCATGTCGAACACCGAGCTACGCAAGCTGGACAAGGGCACCGACTGGGAGGTGCGTGGCGGCGGCCTCGCCGGCAAGAGCGCGGACGGCACCGCCGAGCTGCGCGGGCTGCAGGCCGATCTCAACCGGTTCGGCCAGGCTGCCGGCTTCGACCACGTCAAGGTCGACGGCGTCGTCGGGCCGGCCACCGCGACCGCGGTGCAGCAGGTCCACAAGGCCGTGATCGCGACCAACCCGGGGCTGTCCGCGACGCCGTTCCCGCCGCCGGAGACCGCCGAGCTGGTCGCGGAGCACGCGATGTACATCCGGTTCTGGCTCGACGGCGTCGCGGCCAAGGCCCTCGGCGTCGGCCGGCTCCGCCGCTACGTCCGCGGCGCGGGCAAGGACTGGAACGTCAAGGACACGATCGCCTACGGCGCCGGCCCGGTGCACGACGACTTCGTCGCGTTGCAGCGCGACCTCAACCGGCTCGCGGGCGCCGCGGGGTTCGCGCCGCTCGAGGCCGACGGGTTCCTCGGGCCGAAGACCGCCGCGGCGGTGGCGAAGGTGTACGCCGCGACGGTGGCGAAGAACCCGATGCTGCTGGCGACGCCGTTCCCCGTGCCCGAGGGCAAGGAGGAGGTCGCCGAGTACTGCGCGTTCATCCGCGAGTGGCTCGCCGGCCCGGCGGCGACGACGCTCGGCGCGCCCGTCGCGTGACGCCGCCCGCGACGGCCCGCGTCACGCGTGACATCGCCGGCGCTGCACGCCAAGATGGAGTCGTGACCCACCGGGCAGTCGGCGCCTTCGCGCAGGCCCTCGTCGCGTGCGTCGCCGCGGCCGCGTGCGGCCCCGGCGCGCTGTCCGGCGACTCGGACAGCGGGGCCGCGGCGGCCGATGACGCCAAGGACGCCGCCTCGGCGGGCGAGCCCGGCGCGCCCGCCGCGCCGGGCTCGGACCCCACGCCCTACCGGCCGTGGTCGCTGATCGTCCTGCCCGACACCCAGGCCTACGCGTTCGACCACCCCGAGCTGTTCGCGGCGCAGACCACGTGGATCGCGGCCAACGCGGAGGCGCTCGGGGTGCGCTACGTGCTCCACGTCGGTGACGTCACCGAGTGGAACACGACGGACGAGTGGCTGGTCGCGCGCGGCGCGTTCGACGCGCTCGACGGCGTCGTCCCCTACGCGATCGTCCCGGGCAACCACGACTACGACCTCGCGCAGGTGCGCGCGTCCCGCCTCACCGAGTTCTTCGGGGTCGAGGACGCGCGCGCGATGCCGACGTTCGGCGCCACCTACGAGCCGGACCGCCTCGACTCCAGCTTCCACACGTTCGACGCCGCGGGTGAGCGGTGGCTGATCCTCGCGCTCGAGTGGGGCCCGCGTCCCGACGTGCTCGCGTGGGCCGGCGCGGTGCTCGACGCGCACCCCGATCACCGCGCGATCGTCCTGACCCACGCCTACCTCTACGGCGACGACACCCGCTACGACTGGACGGTCCACGGCGACGCGCAGACGTTCAGCCCGCACTTCTATCCTCCGCCGACGTGGCCCGAGGTCACCGACGGCGAGCAGATCTGGCAGGCGCTGATCGCGCCCCGCGATCAGGTCCACCTCGTGCTCAGCGGCCACGTCGTCGACGACGGCGTCGGGCGGCTGACCTCGACGACGGACGCCGGCGCGCAGGTCCACCAGCTACTCGCCAACTACCAGGACCGCGCCCACGGCGGCGCGGCGTACCTGCGGATCCTCACGTTCTTCGAGCACGCGGTGCAGGTCCGGACGTACTCGCCGTGGCTCGACGCGTTCGACGACGCGCCCGAGCAGCAGTTCGTGCTGCCGCGCGACGGCTGGTAGCCCGCCGCGAGCGGGGCGCGGTGACGCTGACATAGTCGGACACGGCGGGGACGTACGACGGTGGTGATGCTCCAAGCGCACCACCCCGAGCCCATGTCCGATCCCACGGCCGACGCCACGGCC
Organism: Myxococcales bacterium; assembly: GCA_011526095.1. Taxonomy (GTDB): domain Bacteria; phylum Myxococcota_A; class Polyangia; order Haliangiales; family Haliangiaceae; genus WYBA01. The sequence goes on from WYBA01000264.1 coordinate 4,598, forward strand.
GACCCCGCGCCCGCGAACGACCAGTCGCCGGCGCCGTCCACGGCGAGGGCGGCGCGGCCGGCGCGCCGCGCCGCCGACGTCCTGGTCGAACAGCTCGTCGACGCTGGCGTCGAGGTGATCTTCGGCCTGCCTGGCGGGCCGATCTCGCCGGTACACGACGCCCTGCTCGACAGCGAGGTGCGCGTCGTCACGACCCGCCACGAGAGCGGCGCGCTGTTCGCCGCGGCCGGCTACGCCCACACCACCGGGCGGCTCGGCGTCGCCGTCGTGACCTCCGGCCCGGGCGTGATGAACGCGATGACCGGGCTGGCCTCGGCGTGGTGCGACGGCCTGCCGGTGCTGCTGCTCGTCGGCGAGGCGCCGCGCGCGCTGCACGGCACGGGCGTGCTCCAGGACGGCTCGGCCTACGGGCTCAACATCGTCCAGATGGCGTCGCACATCACCAAGCTCGCGGCCGAGGCGCCGTCCGCGGCGCAGCTCCCGCACCTGATGCGCCGCGCGATCGCGACGGCGGCGTCGGGGCGGCGCGGCCCGGTCGTGCTGACCCTGCCGATGGACGTCACGACCGCGGCGATCGCGCCGCCGCGGCTCGACGGGTCCGTCCGGGTCGACGTCGCGATCCCCGCGGCCGCGCTCGACGAGGTCGTCGCGGCGCTCGAACGCGCGGCGCGGCCGCTGGTGATCGCGGGCAGCGGCGTGCGCGGCGGCGCCGCGCCGGCGCGGCTGCGCCGCGTCGTCGAGCACCTGGGCTGCCCGGTCGTGACCACGCCGAAGGCCAAGGGCGTGTTCCCCGAGGATCATCCGCTCGCGCTCGGCGTGCTCGGCCTCGGCGGTCACCCCTCGGCGCGCGCCTACGTCGAGGCCGGGCCCGACGTGGTCGTCGCGATCGGCACCAGCCTCGGCGACGTCGCGACCGACGGGTTCACCCCGCACCTGCGGCGCGCGGCCGTGTTCGTCCACGTCGACCTCGAGGGGCGCCAGCTCGGGCGGAGCTACGCGCCGACCCACGCGATCGTCGGGTCGGCCGAGGTGATGCTCGGCGAGCTCGAGAGCCGGCTCCGCGTCCGCCGGCGCCGCCACCCGGTCGCGGGCGGCGTCGACCGCCACGTGCTGCCGCGCTCGACGGCGCCTGACCGGCTGTCGCCGGCGGACGCGCTGCGCGAGCTCGGGGCGCTGCTGCCGCCGGACGCGATCGTCACGGTCGACTCGGGCGAGCACTTCCTGTTCGCGACCCACTACCTCGAGGTCACGGCGCCCGACGGGTGGGTCGTGATGACCGGCCTGGGCTCGATGGGGCAGGCGATCGGCGCGGCGATCGGCGCGCAGCTCGCGCACCCGCGGCGGACGGTGGCGGTGGTCGTCGGCGACGGCGGGTTCGCGATGAGCGCGTTCGAGATCGCGACCGCGGTGGCCGAGCGGCTGCCGCTGCGGATCTTCGTGTTCGACGACGGCCGCCTCGGCATGGTCGAGAACGGTCACGAGGCGGTCTACGGCCGGCGGCCGACCTACCCGACCTCGCCGATGGACGTCGCGACGATCGCCGTCGGGCTCGGCGCCGTCGCGCTGCGCGTGCGCCGGCCCGGCGAGCTGCGCGCGCACCGCGAGCTGCTCGTCACCCACCCCGGGCCGGTGGTCGTCCACGTCTGCATCGATCCGGCCGTGCGGTTGCCGCGGCGTGACCGTCTGGGCGCGTTCGCGCCGGCCGTCGGCGCGGGCGCGCGGCCGGCCCAACCCGTCGAACCGACCGAGGAGGAACCATGACCGCGTCGAGCATCCAGATCCTGGGCCTGGGGACGTACCTGCCCCCCGAGGTCCGCACCAACGCCTGGTGGCCGCCCGCGATCGTCGACGACTGGCGCGCGCGGCGCGGCGCGGGCATGACCCGCCCGATCGAGGCCGAGCGCCAGACGTCGAGCGCGTCGGTCGCGCTCGCCCAGGTGATGGAGGCCTACCGCGCCGATCCGTTCGAGGGCGCGGTCGAGCGCCGGATCATGCCGGACGGCATGCGCCCCTCCGACATGGAGCTCCTCGCCGCCCGTGCCGCGCTCGCGCGCGCCGGGGTCGAGCCGGCCGAGCTCGACGCGATCCTCGTCGGCGGCACGATCCCCGACTACCAGCAGAGCTCCAACGGCTGCCGGATCCACGCCGGGCTGGGCGCGCGGCCGGGCTGCCTGACCGTCCAGACCGAGGGCGCGTGCAACGCGTTCTCGCTGCAGCTCGCGGTGGCGCGCGCGCTGGTGACGTCGGGCCAGGCGCGGCGCGTGCTGGCGGTGCAGTCGAGCGCGCAGAGCCGGGTGCTGCGGCGCGAGGATCCGTTCTCGGCGTGGTTCGGCGACGGCGCCGCCGCGACCGTGCTCGGCCCGGCGCCGGCGGGCGAGGGCGTGCTCGGCCAGGCCCACGTCACCGACGGGCGGTTCCACGCCGCGCTGGTGCTCGGGGTGCCGGGGCGCGCGTGGTACGAGGGGCCGAGCCACCTCTACCTGGAGAGCCCGCGGCTGGCGCGCGAGCAGCTGTTCGCGATCGCCGAGCACGCGGGCGGGCTGCTCGATCAGGCGCTGGCCGAGGCCGGGCTCGGGCGCGACGCGATCGACGTGCTCGCGACCCACCAGGCGGCGGCGTGGTTCGGGCCGGCGATGCAGGCGGTGCTCGCGCTGCCGCGCGCGCGCCGGACCGACACGTTCGCGTGGGCGTCGAGCCTGGCCGGCGCGAACCTCCCGCTCGTGCTCGCGACCGCCGAGCGCGACGGCGCGCTGCGGCCGGGCGACGTCGTCGCGACGGTGTCGGGCGCGACCGGGATGACCATGGCCGTGACGATCCTGCGATGGGGGCGGTACACTGCCGCGCCCGCATGCGGGAGGTGAGCTGCAAGGTCTTCGATCCGTTCTTCCGCGCGGCCGACGCGCGCGGGTTGCCGCGCGCCGCGCTGCTCGCCGGCGTCGGCTACTCGCTGTCCCACCTCACGGATCGCAACGAGCGCGTCGAGTGGGACGCCTACCGCCGGTTCATGGTCAACGTCGCGGCCCGGTTCACCGACGACGAGATCGTCCGGATCGGCTCCGACGGGCTGGCGTCGCCGCTGGTGCGATCGATCCTCGTCGTCGGGCGCGTGCTGCTGTCCGCGCCCGGGTTCTACCGCTGGGTGGTGTCGGCGGGCGGCGCCGGCAACCTGCTGTTCGCCAACGTCGTGCCGGCGTACATCGAGCGCGGGCCCGATCGGTTCGCGCTCGAGCTGCGGATGGCGCCGGGCTACCCGCCGTGCCGCGAGTTCTTCCTGTTCGCCCAGGGCGGGTTCGAGGGGATGCCGCGCGCGCTCGGCCTCGCCGACGCGACGGTCGAGCGGGTCGAGATCCCCGACGGGACGCGGTTCGAGATCCGCGTGCCCCAGCGCGGCGACCTGCGCGGGCGCGTCAGCCGGCTGCTGACCCGGCGCCGCGACGCGCGCGTCGTCGCGTCCGAGCTCGACGACGCGATGCAGGCGCTCGAGGCGCGCTACGCCGAGCTGGCGCGCGCGCGCAACGAGGTCGAGCAGCAGCGCGCGGTGCTCGACCTCGCGTACCGCGTCGGGCACGCGATCTGGGGCGAGCGCGATCCGGGCGCGGTCGGCGCGGTGGTCGCGCGCAGCCTCGTCGAGGTCGCGGGGTTCGCCGGCGCGGAGGTCGAGGTGGCCGCGGCGGGCGACGCCGGCGCGCTCGCCGCGGCCCACGGCGACGCCGACGCCGGCGAGGCGCTCGACGTCGACCTGACGACGCACCGGCTGCACGGCCGGCTGCGCGTCCGGATCGCGGACGCGGCGGGCGAGGCGCAGGCGCGCACGCTGCTCGCGCTGTTGACCCCGACGGTCGCGCTCGCGCTCGACAACGCGTTCGCCTACCGCGAGCTCGCCACCTACCAGCACGAGCTCGAGCGCCTGGTCGAGGACCGGACCGCCGAGCTGGCCGGCGCGCGCGACGCGCTCGCCGGGTCGGTCGATCGGCTGCGCGAGGCGCAGGCCGCGCGCGGGCGGTTCTTCGCCGCCGTCAGCCACGAGCTGCGCACGCCGCTGACGCTGATCCAGCTCGCGGTCGCCGACGTCGAGGCGCGCGCCGCGGCCGCGCTCGACGCGGCGGCGCGCGGCGATCTCGGCGCGATCGGCGACGGCGCGCGCAAGCTGCAGCGCCTGGTCGACGAGCTGCTGCTGCTCGCGGCGGGCGAGGCGACGGCGCTGCGCCTGGCGCCGGAGCCGACCGACGTCGTGGCCCTCGTCGCCCAGATCGCGGCGGCGTGGCGGCTCGCGGCCGAGCACGCCGGGCTGACGCTCGCGGTCGAGGCGCCGCCGGACGCGCGCGCGGTCGTCGACCCGGTCGCGCTCGAGCGCGTCGTCACCAACCTGATCGCCAACGCGGTCAAGTTCACGCCGCCGGGCGGGCGCGTCACGCTCGCGGTCGGCACGACCCCGGCAGAGGTCGCGATCACGGTGTCCGACACCGGGCCGGGGATCCCCGACGAGCTGATGCCGCGGCTGTTCGGCCGGTTCGAGCGCGGGCAGGGCGGCGGCGGCACGGGCCTGGGGCTGTCGCTGGTCAAGCAGCTGGTCGAGGCGCACGGCGGCGCCGTCGTCGCGCGGCGCGCGCCGGGCGGCGGCGCCGAGCTCGCGGTGATGCTGCCGCGCGGCGCGGGCGCGGGCGACGGGGCGGCCCGGCCGGCGGCGCTCGGCCCGGTCGACTTCGGCGTGCCCGAGCGCGACGACGCCGCGGCGGTGGCGTCGGGAGACGAGCTCGGGCCCGCGGGGCCCGCGGTCGGGACGGTGCTGGTCGCCGAGGACGAGCCGCGGCTCGCGGCGATGATCGCGCGCCTCTTGTCCGACGAGCACCGCGTGGTCGTGGCGCTCGACGGCGCCGCGGCGCTGGAGCTCGCGCGCCAGCACCAGCCCCACGTGCTCGTCACCGACGTCGACATGCCCGGCCTCGACGGCCTCGAGCTGGCGCGGCGGTTCCGCGAGGTCACCGGCGACGCGCTGGCGTCGGTCGTGATCCTGTCGGCGCTGGCCGATCCGGGGACACGCCTGGCCGGGTTCGAGGCCGGCGCGGTCGACTACGTGGTCAAGCCGTTCGATCCGCGCGAGCTGCGCGCGCGCGTCGGCGCGCAGTTCCGGATGCGCGAGCTGGCCGTGCGGCTCCAGCGCGCCGAGCAGCTGTCCGCGCTCGGCACGCTGTCGGCGGGCCTCGCCCACGAGCTGCGCAACCCCGCCAACGGGATCATCAACGCCGTGCCGCCGCTGCGCCGCCTGCTGCCGGAGGAGCTGATCCGCCCCGACACGACCGCCGGGCAGCTGCTCGACGTGCTGGCCGGCTGCGCCGAGCAGGTCGCGTTCGTGTCGCGCCACCTGCTCGGGTTCCACCGCGGCGGCGCGCTCGAGCTGCGCACGGTGGCGCTCGGCGACGTCGTGCGGCGGGCGCACGCGCTCGCCCAGCCGCAGCTCGACGGCGTCGAGCTGCGCGCGGCGTTCGAGCCGTCGCTGCCGGTGCGGTGCGCGCCGCCGCTGCTGGTCCAGGTGCTGACCAACCTGCTGGTCAACGCCGGCCAGGCGGTCGGGCGTGGCGGCTGGGTCGAGGTCGCGGCGGCGCGGCGGGGCGACGCGCTCGCGATCGAGGTCGGCGACAGCGGCCCGGGCGTGCCGCCGGCGCTGCGCGAGCGCGTGTTCGAGCCGTTCTTCACGACCAAGCCGCCCGGCGACGGGCTCGGGCTGGGGCTCGCGCTGGCGCGCGACATCGTCCACCGCCACGGCGGGACGCTGGACATCCGCGACCGCGGCGACCGAGCGGTGTTCGTGATCGAGCTGCCGGCCGTCGCGTCGCCGGCCGGCGTCGCGGCGGCGTGAGGCGCGCTCGCGTGCGCCGGGGCACGTGATCGCCTCGCCGCGCGCCGCGTGAATCACCGTCGCGTTGCGCGCGCCGGCGGGGTCGTGGAAGGGTGGGCGCATGACCGCGGCGCTCGCGCTGATCGTGCTGATCGTCGTCGGCGTCGCCGCCGCGCGCGCGGCGTGGCGCGTCGCCGGCTGGGCGGACGTGTCGACGTGGCCGCCGGCCGAGGCCGCGCCCGCGGTCGAGGTCCCGGCGGTCGGCGAGGTCGGGGCCGTCGGCGAGCTCGCCGCCGCCGCCGCGATCGCCCCGGCGCGGCGCGCCGCCACGGCGATCGTCCGGCGCCCGGCGCGCCCGGCGGTCGTGCTCGTCCACGGCATCCTCGGGTTCGACGCGATCGGCGTCGGGCGGCTGCGCGTCCACTACTTCCGCCGCGTCGCCGCGCGGCTGGCGGCGGACGGGTTCGAGCCGATCACCGTGCGGCTGCCGCCGCTGGCGCCAGTGCCGGTGCGGGCGGCGCTGCTCGCGCAGCACCTCGCCGCGCTGCCGCACGACCGCGTCACGGTGCTCGCGCACAGCATGGGCGGGCTCGACGCGCGGTGGGCGATCGCCCAGGAGCGGGCGGCGGCGCGGGTCGAGCGGCTGATCACCCTCGGGACGCCGCACCGGGGCACGCCGATCGCGGACCTGCTGGCGCGTGGGCCGGCCGACCGCGCGCGCGCCGTGCTCGGCCGGATCGGGCTGGCCAGCGGCGCGGTCGACTGGCTGACGACGTGGCGCGCCGCGGAGCTCGCGCGCGACGCCCCCGACGTCGACGGCGTCGCCTACGCGTCGATCGTCACCGCGACCGCGGACCGCGCGCGGGTCCACCCGCTGCTGCGCCCGTCGCACGCCTACCTCGCGCGGTGCGCCGGGCCGTCGGACGGCCTGGTGCCCGCGACGTCCCAGCGGTGGGGCGAGGTGCTGGTCGAGGCCGAGCGCGACCACTGGGCGCAGGTCGGCTGGTCGGGGCGCCACGACGCCGCGGCGCTGGTGCTCGCCTCGCTCGGCGCGACGCCGCGGCGGCTGCCGACGGCGGCCTGACCGGGCACGGGCGCGGCGGACCTCGCCTTCAGGCCAGGACCAGCAGCGCGCCGAGGCCGACCGCGAACAGGATCAGCATGCCGAGCACGAGCCACACCGCGTCGCGGCGATCGACGACGAGCTCGGGTGACAGCCCGCGCGACGTGCCGGCGCGGCGCTTGCGCGCCGGCCGCGTCTGCATCGTGCCGGAGGTCGAGGTGCGGCGCCGCGGCCGCGCCGGCTCGAGCGCGCTGGTGTAGCGGGGCAGGGCGACGACCTCGACCGCGCGCTCCTCGGGGGCTGACGGCGCGGGGATCGGGGTCGGCGCCGGCGTCACGCGGATCTCGCCCGAGGTCTCGCTCGTCGCGCGGACGCGCGGGATCGCGTCGGCGAGGTCGCCGGCGCCGGCCGAGGCGCCGGCGAACCGGGTGTCGGTGCTGCCGCGCGCCAGCCGGCGCGGCGGCGTGAGGTCGCGCAGGCGGATCGGCGCGGTCGCGGCGCGCTTGACCACCGGCCAGCCCTCGACGTCGAGGTCGAGCGGCGGCGCGGCGATGCGGAACCGCGCGTCCGGCCAGCGCAGGATCTGCGGCAGCGCGTCGTCGTCGAAGAAGCCGTTGAGCTCGACCCGCGCGATCTCGCCGGCGCGGTACTCGATGCACGCGCGGTCGAACCCGGAGATCACGGTGATCGTGCAGGTCAGCGCGTGATCCTCGCAGTGGCGCATCAGCACGATCAGCGGCACCGAGTCGATCTCGCCCTCGAGGCGCGCCGCCGCGCCGAGCTCGCCGGTGAGATCCGGCAGGCGCTGCGCGACCTCGTACCAGCCGTCGTGCGCGGCGCGCATGATCGTGAGCGCGGCCGCGCCGGACGCCTCGCCGAGCTGGGCGCGATCGACCGCGCCCGCGCGCAGCTCGACCACGCCGTCGTCGCCGCCGACGTGGACGCGGATCACCCCGGTGACGAGGTGGCGCTTGCAGGCGGCGAGCACGCGCTCGAGCGGCACGTCGCACAACGACCCCTCGAGGTGGTTGCGCGAGACATACAGCGGCTCGGACGCAGCGCGGGCCATGACCGGACGTACAGCAGGGCCCGTGCCACCCCGCGGCGGGCGCGGGTTCGCGCACTTGCGGGTTCACCCCTGGGGTGTCGGCGTCCGGTTGCGACGGGGACGTCTCCCCTGGCTGATCCAGTTGCCGGCGCCACGGGGGGAGACTGACGTGAGCGCGCGAACCCAAGTTGCGCGGCGTGCGCCGCTGTCACGGCGCGGCGAACACGAACCGAAGCTCGTCGGCGGCGACGAGGGCCGCGTGCGACACGGTCGGCGTCGTCACCGGCGTGCCGTCGAGCAGGATCTCTTCGACCGTCTGCGTCGCGGCGATCGCGGGGTCGGTCGACAGGCCGTCGCCGACGATGATGAGCTCGTGGCCGCCTTCGAGCGTCACGCGCGCCGACGGGAACCGCGGCGCCGCGAGGATCCACGCGTCGGTGCCCGGCACCGGGTAGATCCCCAGGGTGGCGAGCACGTACCACGAGCCGAGCGTGCCGCCGTCGTCGTTGCCCGCGACGCCGTCGGGGCGATCGCCGTAGAGGTGGTCCTGGATCCACCGCGACCACCGGACGGTGCGCGCGTGCTCGCCGGCCTGGGCGTAGAGGAACGCGGCGTTGAGGTCGGGCTCGTTGCCGTGCCAGTAGAACGGGCGCGGGAAGTTCGCCGCGGCGGGATCGCCCAGCGCCCAGTCGGCCGCGGTGCCGTCGAACAGCTCGTCGAGCTTGGCGACGAACCCGGCGTGGCCGCCGAGCAGCTCGACCAGGCCGTCGAGATCGACCGCGCCCGCCATCCACAGCGACTGCCACGCGTTGGCCTCGACGTAGTCGTCGGTCTGGTCGTGCGGATCGAAGTCGTCGACCGGCTCGAAGCTGCCGTCCTCGGCGCGCTTGCGCAGAAAGCCCGCCGCCGGATCGTAGAGCGCGCGCCAGCCCCGCGCGCGCGCCGCCAGCGTCGCGGCGTCGCCGTCGTGGCCGAGGCGCGCCGCGAGGTCGGCCAGGGCCGCGTCGGCGTGGGCGTACTCGGTGGTGTGCGACACCGACGACTCCACGCTCGCCGGGACGTAGCCGTACTGCATGTACGCCTCGACGTGGTCGCGGCCGCCGCGGCCGCCCGCGGGCGCGACCTCGTCCATCGCGGCGGCGCGCAGCCGCGGCCACGCCGCCGCCGCGACCTCGTCGGCGCCGGGCACGTCGCGCGCGACGGCGTCGGCGAGCACGATCTCGGCCGGCGCGCCGAGCATCGAGCCGCCCTCGCCGATCAGGATCGGCCAGCGCGGCACCTCGCCGAGCGCGTCGCCGAACGCGGCGAGCGAGCGCGCGCTGTCGTAGGCCGAGCCCGGCGCGACCAGCGCGTAGAGCGAGTGGACCGTGCGGTAGGTGTCCCACAAGGACAGGTCCGACAGCATCGTCCAGCCGTCGGAGGTCAGCGGCGCGGCGACGCCGGCGACGCGGTACGCGCCGTCGGCGTCCTCGATCACCGTCGGCATGAGGAACGCGTGGTAGAGGCTGGTGTAGAACGTGCGGCGCTCGGCGTCGGTGCCGCCGGTGAGCCGCACGGCGTCGAGCCGGTCGCGCCACGCCGCCTCGGCGGCCGCGACGGTGGCCTCGAAGTCCCACGCCGGCAGCTCGGCGTCGAGGTTGGCGCGCGCCCCCTCGGCGGAGACCAGCGACACCGCGAGCTGCAGCTCGACCGGCGCGTCGCCGTCGAACCCGAGCGCGGCGCCGACCCCGACGCCGGCGGCGTCGGTCCCGACCGCGGCGTCGGCGCCGTCGGCCCACACCAGGCCCTCGGTCCACGGCTGGCGCGTGCGCGCGGCGAACCACAGCTCGTAGCCGCCGTAGCGGCCGGACAGGCCGCCGCCGTGGTGGAGCCGGCCGGTGATCGTCTGGGTCGCGGCGTCGAGGTGGACCTCGGCGTCGGTGACGCCGCCGTCGTCGCCCAGCTCCTTGGCGAGATCGATCACCAGGTGTCCGGCGCCGGGCAACGTGTAGCGGTGGTGGGCGCCGCGCGCGGTCGCGGTCAGCTCGACGAGCGTGCCGTCGGCGAGCGTGACGGCGTAGCGCCCGGGGCGCGCCGACTCGTCGGCCTTGGCGAACCGCGCCTCGTGGTCGATCACCGACGTCAGCGACGGCGCGAACGTGGTCGTCGGCATCACCGACAGCACGCCGAGGTCGGTCGCGCCGGCGCCGTGCAGGTGCAGGTGCGAGAACCCCTGGATCCGGTCGTCGTCGTAGAAGTAGCCGGAGAAGTGCTGGAACCCGATCGTGCCGAACGGGCCGCTGGTGTCGGGGCCGAGCTTGACCAGGCCGTGCGGCACGACCGCGCCGACGAAGCACGCGCCGTGGGCGAAGCCGAGCCCGCCGGTGCCGATCGTCGGGTCGACGTAGGGCAGCGGGTCGGTCACCTCGGTCGGCGGATCGGGCGGGGTGTCGTCGTCGTCGCCGCCGCCGCAGGCGGCGAGCAGCGCGGCGCACAGCAGCGCCGCCAGGCGTCGGGTCATGGCCGCACGATAGTCCGGGCGGCGGCCCGGCGCGCGCCGACACGGCCTGTCATCACATGTCGCCGCGGCAGGGTCGCGGTCAGGCCTTCACGACCGCGCCGATCATGTTGCGCTTGCCGACGACGGTCGCGGTCAGCAGCCCGCCCATCAGCGCGCCGCCGATCCCGGCGGTGCACACGTCCGCCCCGGTCAGGTACAGGCCCTTGACCCCGGTGTGCGCGCGCAGCTGCCGCGCGGCGAACCGCGCCGGCGAGTGCGACAGGCCGTAGAGCTCGCCCGAGGGGTGGCCGGCGAAGTGCTTGGTGGTCAGCGGCGTCGACAGCTCGGCGTGGTCGATCTGCCCGGCGAGCTGCGGGCAGCGGTCGAGCAGCGCCGCGGTGAGGCGCTCGGCCAGGCGCGCCTTGAACGCCTCGTAGTCCTGGCCGCGCTTGTGCCACGGCGAGCCGTCCCACTTCGCGAACCACTGCCACGGCGCCACGCCGATCACCTCGATCGTGGCGCGGCCGGGGTGGCGGCGCTCGAAGTCGGGGTCCTTGGCCGACGGGAACGACAGGTAGGCGACCGGCAGCGGCGCCTCGGGATCGTCGACGTAGCGCGCGACGTTCTTGTCGTGATCGTGGTCCGGGTAGACCCACTGGTTGGCGCGGCGCAGACCGAGCTCGGCGGCGGTCCGCTTGACGCCGACGTACAGCGACAGATGGCCGAAAGACGGCGGCACGCCCGGCAGGGTCGCGGCCTGGCCGGCGGCGGCGGCCTCCTCCGGCGCGAGCAGCCGCCCGAACGTGAGCGCGCGCCCCGCGTCGCTGATCACCTTGCGCGCGCGGAGCGCCTCGCCGCCGGCGAGGCGCACGCCGACCGCGCGGCCGTTCTCGACGAGCACGCGCTCGACCTCGGCCGAGGTCACGACCGCGCCGCCGGCGCGCTCGATCCCCGGCAGCATCGTCGCCGCGATCTGGGCCGAGCCGCCGACCGGATAGGCGCCGCCGCCGAGGTAGTGGCCGACGAGCAGCGCGTGCATGAAGAAGCTGGCCTGGCGCGGCGGCAGGCCGTAGTCGCCGTACTGGCCGGCGAGCACGCCGCGCAGCCGCGCGTCCGGCGTCAGCCGCGACAGCACCTCGTGCACGGTCGCGCGGGCGTGCGGCTCGGCCGGGCGGCGCAGCCGGCCGCCGACGAACCGCGCCACCGTCGGCGGCAGCGCCTTCTCCAGGAAGAACCGCTTGCTCGACCGCACCGCGGCGCGGACCTCGTCGAGGTAGCGGTCGATCGCGTCCCGCTGCGACGGGAAGTAGTCGTGCATGCGCGCGCGCCACGCCTCCCGCCCGCGCACGAAGTCGTAGACGTCGGCGCCGCCGCCGTCGCCGTGGCGGAAGATGATCTGATCGTAGACCTCGCCGAGGTCCTCCCACGCGAGCTGGCCGTCGGTGAGGTGGTCGAACGCGCGGCGCAGCAGCGTGCCCGGGCGGTGGACGTCGCCGACGTAGTGGACGCCGACGTCCCACTCGTAGCCGGGGCGGTGGAACGTGTGGGTGAAGCCGCCGGCGGTGTAGTGGCGCTCGAGCACGAGCACGCGCTGGCCGGCGTGGCGGCCGAGCATCGCGGCGCACGCCAGGCCGCCGAGCCCCGAGCCGATGACGATCGCGTCCCACCCGCCAGGGCCGGGGTCGGGGATGCCGTGCTGCTTGTAGGAGCGTCCGAGCCTCATCGTTTCCTCTGCTTGGTGCGGGTGGCGGTCGGGGTGGGGAGCTCGCGCTGCTCGCGGGCGAGCTGGTGGATCGTGCGGCCCATCGCGAGCTGGCCGGCGAGGTGGAGCGACACCAGGCCGTGGGTGCTCGCCCAGAACAGGTGGGCGAGCGTCAGCGGATCGCCGTCGAGCAGGCCGTGCGCGACCGCGTCGACGACCGAGCGGTGCAGGCAGCCGAACGCGCGCTTGCTCTGCGCGGCGAGCTCGGCGGCGGCGGGGCCGGCGGCCGCGGCGTCCCCGCCGCGCAGCTCGAACATGATGCGGTAGGCGTCGGGCTGGGCGAGCGCGAACGCGACGTACGCGCGCTTGAGCTCGAGCAGGCGCACGCGCGGGTCGGCCGGGGCGGCGGCGAGCGCGGCCTCGAGCGCGTCGGCGAACCGGCGGAACGCCTCGGCGCGGACGAGCACGAACAGCTCGTCCTTGCCGGACAGGTAGCGGTACGGGGTCATCGCGGAGACGCCGAGCGCCGCGCCGAGCCCGCGCATCGTGACGGCGGCGTAGCCGTGCTCGGCGAACAGGCGCATCGCGGCGTCGACCGCGCGGCGGCGGAACGCGGCGATGTCGTCGGCGATCAGGGCGGGGCGGGGCACGGCGGCAAAGAACGTACGATGTAAACTTTACGCGGTAAAGGCAAAAGCGCCGCGGGCACGGCGGCGCTAGCCTGGCCAGCGTGGACGTCGTCGTGCTCGTGATCGTGGTCGCCGTGCTCGGCGGCGGCTTCGCCGGCACCGTCGGACGTCGGCGAGCCTCTCGACGCCGGCTGCAGCAGGCGGCTCGCGCGGCGCTCGCCGACGCGCCCGAGGGCGCGTTCGTCCGCGTCGCCGGCCGGATCGAGGCCGAGGCGACGATCGCCGCGCCGATCACCGGGCGGGCGTGCGTCGCCTACGAGCTGATCGTCGAGCTCGGCACGATCGGCGCGCCGGAGCTCGGGCGCGAGGCCGCGGGCGTGTCGTTCCGCCTGGTCGATGGGCGGACCACCGCGGTCGTCGACGCCGCCCACGTCCAGCTCGCGACCTCGGCGGCGCGCCGGATCGGCGCCCGGCTGGCGCCCGGGGATCCGCGGATCGAGCCCGTGCTGATCCGGCTCGGGCTGCCGCCGCTGGTGGTCGAGCCGGTCGACGTGTTCGTCGCCGAGGCGATCTTCGTGCCCGGCGAGGTCGTCGAGGTCGCCGGGTTCGCGCGCCGCGATCTCGACGCCGGCACGATCCGCGTCGCGACCGGCTACCGCGAGGGACCGCCGACGCGGCTGCGGCTCGCCGGGACCGCGGCGGCGCCGCTGGTGATCGCGGAACCGTCCGCCGCGGCGTGACGCGCGCGCGGAGGCGGATATGCTGCGCGCCGTGCCCCGCGCCCGCGCGCTCCCCCTCACGCTCGCCCTCGTCGCCGCCGTCGGCGGCCCCGGATGCCCCATGAGCCAGACGCCCCGCTCGCCCGCCGTCCCCTCGTCCCCTGCCGGATGGCCCGCCCTCGACGAGGGCTTCATCGCCCAGTACGCCGCGACCTTCGGGTTCCGCCTCGGCATGCCCAAGGAGATCGCGTTCGCCCCCGACGGCGACGTCCTGTTCACGCGGACCGAGGCGCGCGGGTTCGTCGCGGACCTGTACGAGTGGGACGCGGCCACCGGCGCGGTGCGGACCGTGCTGACCGCCGCCGCGCTGATCGGCGGCGACGACGAGGCGCTGTCGCCGCAGGAGCGCGCGCGCCGCGAGCGGCTGCGCCAGGCGACGCGCGGGATCAGCGGCTACCAGCTGTCCGAGGACGGCGCGACGCTGCTCGTGCCGGTGTCGGATCGGCTGTTCGTCGTCGATCGCGGCTCCGGCGCGGCGCGCGAGCTGCCGACCGGCGACGGCTACCCGTACGACCCGCGGCTGTCGCGCGACGCGCGCAAGGTCGCCTACGTCGTCGACGGCGACCTGCGCGTGATCGACGTCGCGTCGGGCAAGGTGACCCGGCTGACGACGCGCGAGGCCGACACGACCGAGCACGGCGTCGCCGAGTTCGTCGCGCAGGAGGAGATGGGGCGGACGCGCGGCCACTGGTGGTCGCCCGACGGCGCGCACCTGGCGTTCCAGCGCACCGACGTCGCGCCGGTCGACACGCTGTGGGTCGCCGACCCGTCGCGCCCCGATCGCGCGCCGACGCCGTTCCGCTACCCGCGCGCTGGCCGGCCCGACGCCGAGGTCACGCTCGGCGTGGTCCCGGTCGGCGGCGGCAAGCCGACGTGGATCGCGTGGGACCGCGCGCGCTACCCCTACCTGTGTCGCGTGACGTGGCAGGCCGGTGCGCCGCTGACCTTGGTGGTGATGAACGAGGCGCAGACCGGGCTGGCGGTGCTCGCGGCCGACGTCGCGGCGGGCACGACGTCGGTGCTGCTCACCGAGACGGATCCGGCCTACCTAGAGCTGATGCCGGGGATGGGGATGGGCGGCGCGCTGCCGCGGTGGCGGCGCGACGGCTCGGGATTCTGGTGGATGTCCGAGCGCTCGGGGCACTGGCAGCTCGAGCTGCGCAAGGCCGACGGCGCGCTCGACCGCGTGCTGTTCGGCGGCGACGGCGGCGTGGTCGGCGCCGGGGACGTGCTGGGCATCAGCGGGATCGACGAGGCGGGCGAGGTGGCGTGGGTGACGACCGCGCCGACCCAGCCGGAGCAGCGGGTGTGGCAGGTGCCGCTGGTCGGCGCGCCGCGCGAGGTGACGGGGCGGCGCGGCGTCCACGACGCCTACGTCGCGACCGGCGGCGGCGGCGCGGTGGTCGTGACCTCCGACGACGACGGCGCGGTCGCGTTCACGGTGTGGCGCGACGGCGCCGCGGTCGGGACGCTGCCGGCGGTGGCGGAGGCGCCGCCGTGGTGGCCGACGTCGACGTGGGAGACCGTGACCGTCGATGGGCGCGAGCACCACGCGGTGATCACGCGGCCGCGCGCGGCCGAGCCGGCGCGGCGCTACCCGGTGCTGCTCCACGTCTACGGCGGCCCGCACGCGCGCAAGGTGCTGGCGACCCCGCGCAGCTACCTGCTCGATCAGTGGTACGCCGACGCCGGGTTCGTCGTCGTGTCGATCGAGGGCCGCGGCACGCCGGGGCGCGGGCGCGACTGGGAGCGCGCGATCCACAAGGACCTGGCCACGGTCCCGCTCGCCGACCAGGTCGGCGCGCTGCGCGCGCTCGGCGCGCGCCACGCCGATCTCGACCTCGACCGCGTCGGGATCATGGGCTGGTCGTTCGGCGGCTACCTCGCGGCGATGGCGGTGGTGAAGCACCCCGAGGTGTTCCGCGCCGCGAGCGCGGGCGCGCCGGTCACCGACTGGGCGCTCTACGACACGTTCTACACCGAGCGGTACATGCAGACGCCCGAGGCGAACCCGGCGGGGTACGAAGCGGCGAGCGTCGTCGCCCACGCGCCGGCGCTGACGCGCCCGCTCCAGGTGATCCACGGGACGACCGACGACAACGTCCACTTCGCCCACGCGATGGCGCTGGTCGAGGCGCTGTTCCGCGCCGGCAAGCCGGTCGAGCTGCTGCCGGTGGCGGCGACGCACATGACGCCGGATCCGGAGATCGCGCTGGCGCTGGCGCGCGCGCGCGTCCGGTTCTTCCGCGAGCACCTGGGGCAGTAGGCAAGCTCCGTCTCCGTCTCCGTCTCCGTCTCCGTCTCCGTCTCCGTCTCCGTCTCCGTCTCCGTCTCCGTCTCCGTCTCCGTCTCCGTCTCCGTCTCCGTCGCCGTCGCCGTCGCCGTCTCCGTCGCCGTCGCCGTCGCCGTCTCCGTCTCCGTCCGTCTCCGTCTCCGTCTCCGTCTCCGTCTCCGTCTCCCGCTCACCGCAGCCGCGCTGCCAGCGTGCGCAGCAGGCCCGTGCCCAGATCGGGCCAGCGGTCGAGCGCGCGCTGGAACGCGTCGCGGCGGATCGCCAGCAGCGTCGCGTCGGTCGCGGCCGTGACCGTGGCGGCGCGCGGCGCGTCGTCGACGGCGGCGAGCTCACCGACGACGCCGCCGGGGCCGAGGCGCGCGCGCTCGACGCCGCCGGCGGCGACGATCAGCTCGCCGGTCATGACGACGTACATCGCGTCGCCGGGCTCGCCCTCGGTCATCACCACCTCGCCGGCCGCGCGCGCGAGCAGCTCGGCGTCGGACGCCAGCGCCGCGGCGTGGCGGCCGGCCAGCTCGTCGAAGAACGCGCACGCACGCAGCGCCGCCAGGCGCGGCTCGTCGTCGGCGCGCTCGCCGCGGAGCAGGCCGGCCAGCCAGGCGTCGTGGGTGGCGAGGGCGGCCAGGGTCGCCGGCGCGTCGCCCCCGGCGGCGGCGGGCCGCAGCCACCGCTCGACCGCGTCGAGCAGGCGCGGGCGGCTGCGCGCGACCTCCTGCAGCACGTCGAGCGCGCGCCGGCGCGTCGGCTCGCTGCGCGACGCCAGCCGCCGCTCGGCGGCGGTCAGGGGCGACGGGTCACCGCCCGCCGCCGCCGTCTCGAGCGCGACCGCGAGCAGCAGGCGTCGCAGCGCGCGCCGGGCGCCGCGCGCCAGCTCGGCCTCGCGCAGCGCCGGGCGCGCGCCGGCGGGCAGCCGCGCGGCGACATGGGCGGTGAACGCGGCGAGCTCGCGCGCGACGGCGGCGGCGGCGGCGGGCGGGGGCGGCGCGACCCCGGCCCGCGCGCCGGCGGCGAGGCTGCGCAGGGCGGCGTCGCGGACC
>WYBA01000265.1 GCA_011526095.1 Myxococcales bacterium
CGCGGGCGCGCGCGTCACCGCGGCGCGCGCGGCGGCGACCGAGGCGCTGCGCGCGGGGCGGTTCGCCGGCGCGCTGCGCGTGCTGCGCGGGGTCGAGGCGCGCGCGACGGACGACGTCGAGCGGACGGCGATCCGCTGCGACCTCGCGCTCGCCGCGACCGGCGCGGGCGCGCACGACACCGCGCTCGACCACCTCGCGCGGCTCGACCGTGCCGACGCGCGGTGCCCGTTCGTGCCACCCGCCGACGAGCTGGCCGTCCCGCTGCTGGTGGCGTGGAACGAGGGCGCCGCGGCGCGGACCGCCGTCGCCGCGCAGCGCGCCGTGGCCAAGCTCGACCGGCTGGCCCGGCGGGCGTCGGGCGTGGTCGAGCCGCTGGCGCGGGGCGCGGCGCGCGACGTCGCGGCCCGCGGCGCGGTCGCCGCCTACGACGACGGCGACCTGCCGGCCGCGCGCAAGCTGCTCGTCGCCGCGCAGGCCCACGACAAGCGCAGCCCCGAGCTCGCGCACGACCTGCTCGTGCTCGACGTCGTGGGCGACAAGGCCGCCGCGGCGATCCCGCGGCTCGAGGCGCTGACCGAGGCGGTCCCGCACGCCTGGATCACGCTCGGCGTCGCGTACGAGCGCGACGGTCGCCCGATCGACGCGCTCGCCGCGTGGCGCCGCGCGCGCGCCGCGGGCGTGCGGTTCGCGCCGCTCGACGCGTGGATCGCGGCCAAGGAGCGCGCGTGGGAGGCGCCCCGATGACCCGGCCCGCGCGCGCCGCGCGCCACGCCCGGGCGCTCGTCGCGGCGGCGATCGCCGCGGCGTTCGCGCTGCTCGTCGCGCCGCGCGCGGCCGCGGCCGACACCCGGACGATCACGATCGGCCTGTACGCGCCGACCGCGCCGTTCGACTCGGCCGGCGATCGCGTGAGCTTCGTCGACGCGCTCGCCGCGCACCTCGCCGGCGACGCCGGCGGCGCGCGCGTCGTCGGCAAGGTCTACGCGACCGCCGCGGCGCTGACCGCGGCGATCAAGGCGCGCGACGTCCAGTTCGCCGTGGTCGACGCGCCCTACGCGGCGGGCGCCGGCCTGCCCTATCGCGCGCTCGCGACCGCGACCCGCGACGGCGGCGGCAAGGCCGCGTGGCGCCTGGTCGCCGGCGCGGGCGTGCGCACGCTCGCCGACCTGCGCGGCGAGCGGCTGGCGCTGCCGGCGACCGGCGGCAAGGACGCCGCGTTCGTCACCAACGCGCTGCTCGGCGGCGAGGTCGACGCGGCGTACTTCGACAAGCTGGTCACGGCGTCGGATCCGCGCAGCGCGCTCGCGCTGGTCGAGGTCGACAAGGCGGCCGCGGCGGTCGTGCCCGCGGGCGTCGAGCTGCCGTCGGGGCTGCGCGTCGTGATGACGCTGCGCGAGGTCGGCTGGCCGATGTTCGTCGCGACGCCCGCCGCCGACGCCGCCGACGCCGCCGACGCCGCCGACGCCGCGACGATCGACGCGTTCGCCGCGCGCGTGAGGTCGTTCGGCGGCAGCGGCCCGTTCACCGGGTTCACCGCCGCCGAGGCGGGCGACCACGCCGGGCTCGCGGCGAGCTTCGCCCGGCCGCGCCGCCGGCCCCCGATGGTCGTGCCGGCGGCGACGCGGCTCGCCGCACGCGAGCTGGTGGGCGAGCGGAGGTTCGAGCTGCCGCTGACCGACGTGCTGACCCTGGTCGAGGCGCCGCCCGCGCCCGCGCCGGCACCCTCGCCCGCTGCCCGCGCGGTCACGCGCGCCGCGCGCGCGCCCGCCACGCGCTCGCGGTGAACACCGCGAGCGCCGCCCAGATCAGCCCGAACGCGACGAGCCGGCCGGGATCGAACGGCTCGGCGTAGACGGCGACCGCGAGCACGAGCTGCCCGGTCGGCGCCAGGTACTGCAGGAAGCCGATCGTCGACAGCGGCAGGCGCCGCGCGGCGACGGTGAACAGCACCAGCGGCACCGCGGTGATCACGCCGGTCCCGACGAGCAGCGCGGTCGTCGACGCGGGCGCGTGGCCGAGCAGGCCGTCGCCCCGCGCCGCGAGCGCGACGAGGTACGCCGCGCCGATCGGCGCCATGATCAGCGTCTCGACGGCCGAGCCGGCGAGCGCCGGGACCCGCGCGGTCTTGCGGACGAGGCCGTAGGCGCCGAACGTCGCCGCGAGCACCAGCGCGATCCACGGCAGCGTGCCGGCCTGCCACGCCAGCACCGCGACGCCCGCGGCCGCGAGCGCGATCGCGACCTGCTGCCCGCGCCGCAGCCGCTCGCCCAGCACCAGGGTGCCGAGCGCGACCGAGACCAGCGGGTTGATGAAGTAGCCGAGGCTGGCGTGGAGCAGGCGATCGGTCTCGACCGCGTAGACGAACGTGCCCCAGTTGACCGCGAGCAGCGCGCCCGACAGCGCCATCGTCGCGACGACCTTGCGGTCGCGCAGCGCCGCGCGCACGGCCGCGAGCTGGCCGGCGGCGGCGGCGATCAGCGCGAACGCGCCGAGCCCCCACACCGCGCGGTGCGCGAGCACCTCGACCGCGGGCGCCGCGCCGAGCTGCTTCCAGTACACGGGCACGACGCCCCACAGCGCGTAGGCGGTGACGCCGGCGAGCCAGCCGTCGCGGCGCGCCCGCGCGTCGCCCTCGCCCGCCGGGGTCACGGGGCGGCGCCGGCCGCGGCGACGACCGCCGGCCAGTCGACCGAGGGGGGCAGCCGACCCTCGGCGTGCTCGGGCTTGCCGCCGCCGCGCCCGCCCGCCGCCGCCGCGAGCGCCTTGACCAGCGCGCCGCAGTCCAGCGCCGAGCCCGCGGCGCGCGCGACGAGGATCGGCGTGCCGTCGCCGCCCGGCGCGGCGAGCACCGCGTCGCGCCCCGCGGCGGTCAGCCGCTTCGCCAGCACGCGCAGCAGCTCCGCGTCGCCGCCCGGGACCGCGAGCACGGCGCGCGCGCCCGGCTCGGCGAGCGCGCGGTCCGCGAGCGCCTCGGCGTGGCGACGCTGGGCGGCGCGCAGCGCCTCGCGGGTGTCGGCGAGCGCGCGGCGCAGGCTGTCGACCGCGGCGGGCACGTCGGCCGGGCCGCACGGGAACGTCTGGCCGAGCGCGACGAGGGTGTCGTGGTGCGCGGCGAGGACCTCGCGGGCGCGGCGCCCGGCGACGAACGTCACCCGCGTGCCGCCCTTGTGGCGCTCGACGCCGACGACGCGCACCTGCCCGACCTGGGCGGTGCGCGCGCAGTGGGTGCCGCCGCACGGCGAGACGTCGAACGCGCCGATCTCGATCACGCGGACGTCGCTGTCGACCTTGGGATCGCGGCGCAGCGGCAGCGCGGCGAGCTCGTCGGGCGCGGGGAACCACGCGCGGATCGCGACGTCGTCGTCGATCACCGCGTTGACGAGCGCCTCGGCGTCCGCGATCGCGCGCTCGCCCAGGCCGTCGCGGTCGAGGTCGATCGTGCACGCGGTCTCGCCCAGCCGCGACGACACCGTCGCGGCGCGCGCGACGTCGAGCAGCCCGCGCGACAGCATGTGCTGGCCGGTGTGCTGCGCCATGTGCACCCGCCGCCGCGCCCAGTCGACCTCGCCGGCGACGGCCGCGCCGATCTCGGGCAGCGCGCCGTCGACCAGGTGGTGCACCACGCCCGCGTCGTCGACCTGGACGTCGCGGAGCGCGGCGCCGCCGAGCGTCCCGCGGTCGGCCATCTGCCCGCCCGCCTCGGGGTAGAACGCGGTGGCGTCGAGCACGACCGAGGCGGCCCCGCTCCACTGCCCGTGCGCCACCACCGTGGCGGTGAACTGCCGCAGGAACGCGTCGTCGTGGTACAGGCGCCGGGTCGGGGTCGACACGGGGGGACTCTACACCTCGAGGTCGCGCGCGAGCTCCTCGTAGAACGCGTCGTCGAGCAGGTAGAACGCCCACATCCGCTCGACCGGCGACACGCCGCGCTGCTCCTGGAACACGACGAGGTCGTCGAGCTCGCCCTCGAACCAGCCCCACAGGAAGCGGGCGCGGAACACGTCGTGCCGGCGCTCGCGCAGCGCCGCGATCGCCTCGTCGGTCTCGAGCTCGTCGAGGTCGTCGATCAGCTCCTCGGCCTCCTCGATCAGCCGGCCGAGGTGCTCGAGCCCCTGCGGCGTCAGCTCGTAGCGGCCGCGCTTGGCGTCGATCCGGATCAGGTCCTCGACCGCGAGGTCCTGCAGCAGCTCGTCGAGCGGCGACAGCTCCGACGGCAGCACGACCGGGAACACCATCCCGCCGTCCTCCGGCTTCAGATCCATCTTCTTGAGCAGCACCATCGACGCCAGCGCCTTCTTCTGGTCGGCGTCGGGCAGCAGGCGGCGGGTCTCGGGGGACAGCGGGCTCATCCGATCTTCCTCCACGTCTCGGCGATCAGCTCGAGCTCGCCGTCGTCGGACAGCCACGACGTGACGTCGCCGAGCGCGTAGTACACCGGGACGTCGAGCGCGAGCGCCAGCGTCGCCCGGTGCGGGTTGCACATCACCAGCACGAGCGCGCGCTCGTCGCCCCGGACGCGCGGCAGCCACCGCGCCAGGAACGCCGACAGCAGCGCCGCGACCGAGCCGTCGTCGAGCACGAACTCCAGCTCGACGTCGTCGGCGAGCGCCTCGCCGTCGTCGGCAGAGTGGAGCGCGAGCAGCCGCGCGTCGCGCACCTCGCCGCCGCCCGCGCCCGCGAGCGTCACGCGGTCGACGCGCGCGTGGCCGAAGCCCGCGTAGTCGAGATCCGGCGCCGTGCGCGCCGGATCGTCGAGGCGCAGCAGCTCCAGCACCGGCCGCTCCGCGAACGGCAGCTCGGCGATCGAGGTGATCATCGGCATCTTCGCGGGGATGATCGCGACGCCCGGGCGCCGGCGGCTCAGGCGGTCAGGCGGACCGGGCGGACGCGCCCGGGCGCGGCGCGGACGCCGAACCGGCCGCCGCTGCGCCCGCCGCCGCTGCGCCCACCGCCGCCGTACGACCGGCCGGTCTTCGACGGCTTGGGCTTGTTGTAGCGGGTGGGGTTCGCGGCGCGGTGCTGCGTGCGCTGGTTCTTCAGCTCGGCGTGGCGCGCCGCCGAGGTGGTGTACGGCTGGCTGTAGCGCGGCGAGTAGCCGGGGCTGAGCGCGCTCGACAGCATCGCGCCCATCACCATGCCGCTGACGATGCTGAGCATCGGCGAGTGGTACCCGGCGTAGTGGCCGTAGCCGGACGTCTGGTACTGACCGGCGCCCTCGCCGGTGATCTCGCGGCGGATCGTGAAGATCTTCTCCGCGTCCTGGACCGTGCCGCTGGTGTCCTTGTCGAAGAAGCCGGTCACCACCTGGGTGCCGTCCTCGAGGTCCTGCACCGCGACGCTGATCAGCTCGTCGCCCTCGTAGATCTCGTTGACGCGGCGCTCGAAGTCCTCGGGGCCCTCGGCCTGCTCGTAGGCCTTGTTGACCTTGTCCCAGTTGATGTCGACGTTGGTGTTCTCGGTGGTGGCCCACCGCTCGCGACGCTCCTTGGACGGGGCCTCGCACCCGGCGAGGGCGAGCGACGCGATGGCGAACAGGGCGGCGAGCTTGGTCATCGGCACTCTCTTAGCACGCGTGACGGGCGTCGCACGTCTGCAACCGCGAGATCACGGGGTGGAGACCGGGGCGACCGCGATGTCGGGCAGCCACCCGGCCTGGCCGCCCGCGGTGCGGACCTTGGTCCAGCCGGTGCGGCGCTCCAGGATCGTCACCTCGGCGCCCGCCGGCAGCGGGGCGGCGGACGCCACCGGCGCCCCGGCCGCGTCGGCGGAGCGCAGCGGCTGGGCCTGCATCACCACGCCGTCG
Source organism: Myxococcales bacterium (assembly GCA_011526095.1). Classification (GTDB taxonomy): domain Bacteria; phylum Myxococcota_A; class Polyangia; order Haliangiales; family Haliangiaceae; genus WYBA01. The sequence goes on from WYBA01000265.1 coordinate 5,805, forward strand.
GCCCCGGCGCCGCCGTCGATCACGACCGAGACGTTCATCATCGCGCACGCCAGCAGCGCGGCGACCGCGAGCGGGACCTGCGCCGGGTGGCGGCCGCGCCGCGTCCACGGCACCAGCAGCAGCATCGCGACCGCGAACGCCGCGGCGCCGACGACCAGCTTGGTCGTGCGCGTCCAGGCCGCGCGGAAGAACAGCAGGCGCGACGTCGCGCCCGCGGCGCGGGGCTGGAGGTTGTCGGGGAGCCGGCCGCGCAGCCACGCCAGGTTCTTGCTGGCGCGCGCGTGATCGCCGTCGATCGCGAGCGCGCGGCGGAACGCGAGCGTCGCGGCGCCGAAGTCGCCCGCGCCGAGCGCCGCGTTGCCCCAGTCGGTGAGCAGCTCGACGCTGTCGGGCCGCGCCTCCGCGGCCGCCGCGAACGCCGCCGCCGCGCGCGCGAACGCGGCCTGGCGCGCCGACGGCTGGACCGCGGCCATCGCCTGCTGGTAGGCGAGGCGGCCCTCGTCGACGAGCCCCGGCGCGGCCGCGGCGTCCGCGGTGTCCGGCGCGGCGTGCGCGACGCGCCCGCCGCCCAGCGCGATC
>WYBA01000029.1 GCA_011526095.1 Myxococcales bacterium
CGGGGGGGGGTGGCGTCCGGGGCGCCGTGCGCGCGCACGAGCGGCAGCCCGCCCGCGCGCTCGCCCGGGGCCGCGGCGTGCTCGCCGTGTGCGTGAACCGCCTCGGCGCGCTGACGGTGGCACACCGCGCGGTTGTGCTGGTAGCGGGTCGACGACGGCTCGCGCTCGGCGAGCGCCCGCGCCAGCGCGAGCGCCGCGGCGTAGGCGTCGCGCGCCGCCGCCAGCTCGCCGGTGGCGCGGCGCAGGCGCCCGACTCGCTGGTGCGCCTGCGACAGGCGGAACTGCGCCGCCGCGTCGTCCGGGGCGCGCCACGCCGCGTCCTCGGTCAGCGCGAAGCCCGCCTCGATCTCGCGCGCCGCGCGCGCCAGGTCGCCGTCACGGCCGGCGACGTCCGCGAGCTTGAACCGCAGGGTCGCGCGGTCGATCAGGTGGGTCGCGGCGTCGGGCGCGATCCGCGCGAGCGCCTCGGCGCCGGCGAGCGCGGCCTCGAACTGCGCGGTCGCCGCGGCGGTGTCGCCGCGCGCGAGCGCGAGCTCGCCCAGGCTCGTGCCGTAGGCCATGACGTCGCGCGCCACGGCCGTCCCGCGGGCGCCACGCGCGATCAGGTCGCGCGCGATCGCCAGCGCGGCCTCGTACTCGCCGCGCGCGTCGTCGAGCGCGCCCTGGCGGCGCCGGACGTCGCCGACGCGGCTGCGGTGGACGGCGTGGTTGCGCTGCCACGTGACGTTCGCCGGGTCGCGCGCGATCAGCCGCTCGTCGATCGCCACCGCCTCGCGGAACGCCGCCAGCGCGCCGGCGAGGTCGCCGGTCTCGACCAGCGCGTCGCCGAGCTGCTCGTGGCGAACCGCGAGGTCCTGCTGGGCGCGCGCGTCGCCCGGATCGCGCGCCACGTTGCGCTCGACCTCGGCGAGCGAGCCGCGGATCTCGGCGAGCGCCGCGTCGACCTCGCCGCGCGCCAGCCGCACCGCGCCGAGCCGCGCGCGGAGCTGGGCGATCGCGCGCGTGACGTCGGCGTCGTCGGGCGCGAGCGCGCGACGGCGCTCGTGCGCAGCGAGCGCGGCGGCGTAGGCGGTGAGCGCGCGGTCGGGCGCGCCCTCGGCGCGCGCGACGTCGCCGAGCCCACGCTGGCTGTCGGCCGCGGGGTGCAGCGACTCGAGGTCGGTGGGCTCCGCCGCGGCGAGCCGCTCGCCGAGCGCGCCCGCCGCCTCGAAGTGCCCGCGCGCCCCGGCGAGATCACCGCGCGCGAGCGCGATCCCTCCGAGCGCGAGCCGCAGCCGCGCCCGCGCCCGCACCCAGCCCAGATCGGCCGGGGCCTCCGCGCCACGCGCCTCGGCCAGCGCGAGCGCGACCTCCAGCTGGCGCGCCGCGCCGTCGAGGTCCGCCTGATCCTCGAGCACCCCGCCGAGCGTCTCGAGCGCGACGACGCGGCGCCGGTCCTGGTCGGCCGAGCGCGACGGCACCTCGGTGTAGTAGGCCTCGGCCTTGCGCGCGACCGCCTCGAGCGCGTCGAGCCGGCCGATCGGCTCGAGCCGGTCGCGCAGGTCGTGGAGCAGGAACCGCAGCAGCTCCTCGGCCCGCGCGTGGCTGTCCTCGGCGGCGACCCGCGCGCGCTCGGCGCGCTGGCGCGCGTCCACGATGCGCAGCACGCTGACCACGCCGACGACCGCGATCACCGCCGCCGCGATCGTCGTCGCGGCGACCGCGGCGCGGTGGCGGCGCAGCCACCGGCGCAGCCGCTGGCCGCGGGTGTAGCGGTGGGCGGCGACGAGCTGGCCGGCCTGGAACCGGCGCAGGTCGTCGGACAGCTCGCGCGCGCTGGGGTAGCGCTGGTCCGGCTCGCGCGCCATCGCCTTGGCGACGATCGCGACGAGGTCGGCCGGCGCCTCGGGCTGGAGCTCGGCCAGCGCGGGCGGCGGGCCGCGATCGAGCGCGATCAGCACCGCGTCGGGCGTGCGCCCGTCGTACGGCGCGCGGCCGGCGAGGAGGTGATAGAGGACCGCGCCGAGCGCGTAGACGTCGGCCCGCTCGTCGGCCGGCTCGCCGCGCGCCTGCTCGGGCGGCATGTACGCGGGCGTGCCCATGACCGCGCCGGCGCGGGTCAGGCCCGCTGCCGCGGCGCTCGACGCCGCCGTCGGGCCCGGCGCCGAGCCGACCGGCAGCGTGGCGAGCCCGGCGTCTGGCGCCGCGGCGCCCGGCGCGAGCGTCGCGGCGACCGGATCGATCGCGGCCGTCATCGCGGGGCCCGCCGCCGCGCCCGCGTCGTCGCCCGGCTCGCCGTCGAGGTCCTTGGCCAGCCCCCAGTCGACCACCACCGTCTCGCCGAACCGCCCGACCAGCACGTTCTGGGGCTTGAGGTCGCGGTGGATGACCCGCTGCTCGTGCGCGTACGCCATCGCGTCGGCGACGGCGATCGCGTGGGGCAAGAGCGCGAGCCGGGCGTCGAACGAGCCGGCCGCGGCGATCACCTGGTCGAGCGGCCGCCCCGGCACCAGGCGCATCGCGTAGAACGGCTCGCCGCCCGGCCACGTCCCCGCCTCGTAGATCGTCACGATCGACGGGTGCTGCAGGCGCGCGGTCAGCAGCGCCTCGCGCTCGAACCGCGCGCGCAGCGCCGGCGTGTCGGCGCGCAGCTCCTTGATCGCGACGCTGCGTCGCAGGTGGCGGTCGACCGCGGTGACGATCCGCCCCATGCCACCTTCTGCCAGCGGCGCATGATCGCCGTAGCGCTCGGGCGCGACGACGCGCAGGCCCGCGGCGTCGCCGGGGCGGCCGCCGACCGCCGGCGTGCCGTGGGCGAGCGGCGAGACGCCGACCGTGTCCTCGGTCCCCAGGTCGCGAGCCATGCGCGGCAGCTTCGCACGCCGGTGACGGCTTGCGCGTGCAACCCCGGATCGGTACTAGTCTCTGTTCAGGGTGACCCGGGACGACACAGGGGCCGCGTCGGCGCGGCAGCAGACGGCGCTCGCGACCACCGCGGCCGGCGAGCGCGGCGCGGCGGCGCGCTCGCCCGGCGCGCCGCTGTCGCCGCTGTCGCCGGCATCACCGATCGACCGGTTCGAGATCATCGCGCTTCGCGGCGAGGGCGGGATGGGCGCGGTCTACGAGGCACACGACCGCGTCCTCGACCGCCGCGTCGCGCTCAAGCTGCTCGGCGCGGGGCGCGACGCCACCGACGCCGACGAGCGCGCGCGGCTGATCGCCGAGGCGCGCGCGATGGCGCGGCTGTCGCACCCCGCCGTCGTGGCGGTCCACGACGCCGGGACCGCGGGCGACCAGGCGTACATCGCGATGGAGCTGATCGACGGCGTCGACCTCGCCGCGTGGGCGCGCGCCGCGCAGCGGCCGTGGCGCGAGGTCGTGCGAGCGATGATCGCCGCCGGGCGCGGGCTGGCCGCGGCGCACGCCGCCGGCCTCGTCCACCGCGACTTCAAGCCGGCGAACGTGCTCGTGTCGAGCGCGGGCGTGATCAAGGTGGGTGATTTCGGGCTCGCGCGGGCGCCGGCGGATACCGCCGAGGCCGAGGCGCCCGGTGGCGCCGTCACCGGCGACGTCACCCAGACCGGCGCGACCGGCGCGGTCGCCGGCACGCCGGCGTACATGGCGCCGGAGCAGCACCTCGGCGGCGCGGCCACGCCCGCCAGCGATCAGTTCGCGTTCGCGGTGTCGCTGTGGGAGTGCGCCGCTGGCGCGCGGCCGTTCGGCGGCGCGACGCTGGCGGAGATCGCGACGTCGAAGCTCGCCGGGCCGCCCGCGCTGCCGCGGCGCGACGCCGTGCCCGGCTGGCTGGCCCGCGTCGTCGGGCGCGCGCTCGCGCCGGATCCCGCGGCGCGCTACCCGTCGATGGACGCCCTGATCGCCGCGCTCGAGCGCGGGCTGGCGCGGCGCCGGCGCCTCGCGCTCGCCGGGGCGGCGGCGGTGATCGCCGCGGGCGTCGCGGCGGCGCTCGTCGTGGCGCGCGACGACGCCGCGGCGACCCGCCCGATCGCCGGCGACGCGACGCACCGCGCGCTCGAGCTGAGCGTCCACGTCGTCCGCACCGACCGCGCGCTCGCCGAGGCGACGCGCGCGCTCGGCCCGACCCACGCCCGGGTCGTGCAGCAGCGGATCGACGCCGCGACCTACTACTTCAACTACCCGGCGCTCGCCGAGGCCAAGGACGTGCTCGAGGACGGGATCGCGGCGATGGCGCCGGCGCACGACCGCGACTCGCCGCCGGCGCTGACGCTGCGCTACTGGATCCAGTACGTCGACATGCTCGCCGGCGACTACGACCGGGCGATCGCCGACGCCGAGGCGGCGCTCGCGGCGTGGACCCGCCACGGCGACCCGGTGTCCACCGCCGAGGCGCGCGCGCTGCTGGCCCGCCTCTACTACGAGCACGGCGAGCGCGCGCGGGCGCTCGACCTCGCCGCCGAGTGCTGGCGCGAGGCCCACGCGCTGAACCACCAGTTCCTGATCGACCGGATCTCGACGTACCTGCGCGCGCACGGCGAGGTCGTCCCGCCGGTCGGGAGCGCGGCGCCATGATCGACGCGCGCACCCTGAGCACCGCGCCGCGCGGCGAGGGCGGCGCCGCCGCGGCCACGGCGCGGGGGCGGCTGACCGTCGTGCACCCGCGCGGCCTGGCGTGGCAGCTCGTCGTCGACGACGCCCGCGTCGTGATCGGCCGCCAGCCGGGCGACGGCGGCGCCACGCTGCCGCACGACACGGTGTCCCGCCGCCACTTCGCGATCGAGTGGAGCGCGGTGTGGCGCAGCCACGTCCTCGTCGATCTCGGCAGCCGCAACGGCGTCCGGGTCGGCGGGCGCGCGGTCGGCGCGGAGCAGCGGCTCGCGCTCGAGCACGGCGTCGTGATCGCCGCCGGCGACGTCGTGCTGGTGTACGAGCGCGGCGAGGTCGACGCCGCCGGTCCGGATGCGGCCGACGCCGCCGCGATCGCGGCGATCCCCGGCGACTCGATCGCCGTCCATCACCTGCGCCGCGCCGTCGCGCGCGCCGCGCCGGACCCGTCGCCGGTCCTGCTGATCGGCCCGACCGGCGCGGGCAAGGAGTGGATCGCGCGCGAGGTCCACCGCCTGAGCGGGCGGCGCGGTCAGCTCGTCGCGGTCAACTGCGCGGCGCTCAGCCCGCAGCTGATCGAGAGCCAGCTGTTCGGCCATGTCCGCGGCGCGTTCACCGGCGCGACGACCGACCAGGAGGGCCTGTTCCGGGCGGCGCACGGCGGCACGCTGATGCTCGACGAGATCGGCGAGCTGCCGGACAGCCTGCAGCCGAAGCTGCTGCGCGTGCTGCAGGAGCACGAGGTCCAGCCGGTCGGCAGCACGCGCACCGTCGGGGTCGACGTCCGCGTCGTCGCCGCGACCAACCGCGATCTGGCGGGCGAGGTCGAGGCCGGGCGGTTCCGGCGGGATCTGTACGCGCGGCTCGCGCTGTTCGAGCTGCGCGTCCCTGCCCTGCGCGAGCGCCGCGTCGACCTCGTGACGTGGATCGAGCGGCTGCGCGCGGCGTGGCACGCGCGACGCGGCACGACCGCGGCGCCGCTCGCGCTCAGCGCCGACGCGGCCGAGGCGATCCTGCTCCACGACTGGCCCGAGAACCTGCGCGGCCTCGACCGGCTGATCCACCACCTCGAGGTCACGGTGCCGGCCGGCCGGCCGGTGCCGTACGACGCGCTGCCGGAGTGGCTCACCGCGCCGCGGCCCGACGCTGCGGCCGGGGCGGCGGCGCCGTCGCAGCCCTCAGGCCCGGCGCCGCGTCGCCGCGCGCCCGCCGCCGACGAGCTGCGCGCGCTGCTCGCGCAGCTCGACGGCAACGTCGCCGCGGTCGCGCGCCACTACGGCTGCGACCGGCGCCAGATCTACCGCTGGATGGACGCGCTCGGCATCCCGCGCGCCGGCTGACGCCGCGCGCCAGCTGTCGCCGCGGCCGCCCGCCCACCGAGCGTGACCTGGCGTGACGTCCCGGGACGTCACGCCGCCGGCCTCCTCCGCGGCCGCGGCGAACCCCGCGACATCGCTCGCGCGCGCCGTGGCACCGCGGTTGCTGAGGTCACGCCGGTATGCGCACCAGGAGCCGCCCCGTGAAGCCCACCCTCGTCGTCGTCCCCGCCCTCGCCGCCACGCTCGCCCTCACCGCCGGCTGCGAGCTGCTCGAGCTCGCCACCGCCGAGCGCCCGACGAACCAGCAGGCCGAGGCGATCGGCGACATCTTCGGCCACGTCGCGACGATCGGCGACGTGATCGGGGATCCCGCGAACGCCAGCGACGACGACGTGCTCGCGCTGTTCGACGTCGCGCCCTACGTCCAGCTCGTCGCGCCGTCGGACGCCGCCGCCCGCGTCGCCGCCCGCGTCGTGTCGCGCGCCGGCCTCACCGACGACGGCTGCGTGGTCGTCGAGGGCGACACCGCGACCTTCGACTGCGCGGTCCCGGCGGTCGCCGGCGCCGACTGCGCCGCGGCGCCGGAGCAGTGCTGCCAGGTCACCGGCGGCGGCAGCAAGTCCGGCGACACCTACCAGGGCTCGATGGACGTGACCGGCGCGCCGTGCGGCGACGTCTCGCTCGCGGCGGAGTTCACGCTGAGCGACACGTCGGGATCGGGCACCGTGTCGGTCGACGGCGGCGAGGCCAACCCGTTCACGGTCGACCTGATCCTCGACGGCATCACGCTGTGCCCGAACGGCGCGCCGGGCGGCGGCACGCTCAGCGTGACCGCCACCGGCGACTTCGACGGCCAGACGGTGAAGGACACGGTGACGATCGAGTTCCGGCAGGAGAGCGGCGAGTGCTTCGGGGTGATCGCCGAATGACGGCGCGCGCGCTGTGGTGCGTCGGCGTCGCGCTCGCGGCGTCCGGCTGCGAGACGTGCGAGAACGACGTCAAGATCCCTGACTCGGGCCTCGACGCGCGCTCGCCCGATCCGGTCGACGCCGCGCCCGTCGACGCGGCGCCGGGGCTCGACGGCGGGGACGGCGACGCCGCGATCGCCGACGCGGGCGCCGACGCGGGCGCCGACGCGGCGATCGCCGACGCCGCGCCGCCCGACGCCGCGCCGAACTCGCTGTGCAGCGACCCGGTGTCGGTGTTCAACGGCTCGTTCGAGGTGCCGGAGCTCGCGCCAGGGGCGAGCGACCCGGACCCGGAGATCTTCGCGTGGACGGTGCTGAACCCGCCCGTCTCGCTCGTCCGCCCCGCGTCGGGGTTGCCCGAGGTCGAGCCGTTCGCCTATCCCGGACACTTCAGCCAGGCGCTGCGGTTCGACGAGAGCAACGGCGCGATCAGCACGGAGCTCAACGTCGACGTCGGCGTGACGTACCGGCTGAAGTTCGCCGCGGCCCGTCTCGACGACGGGTCCGAGGGCGCGGGGTTCATCCAGGGCTACCTGGGAAGCGGGGCCGCGACCTCGTTCCAGTTCCCTCAGGTCGCGACCGCGGGCGAATGGTACGTGTTCGACACCGTTACGCACACGGCCACGGCGACGCCGACGCCGCTGTACTTCAACTTCGTGGCCCCGCCTGGTGGTAACCGCCACGTCCTGATCGACAGCGTCTGCCTCGAGCCGATCTGACTCTGAGCCGCGCCCTCCCCGCTCACGCCGGCGCGGCGACCGCGCGCGCCGCGCCGCTGCCGGCCGCAGCAGCCGCGGCCCCGCCCGGCGCGCGCGCCGCGCGCCGCGCC
>WYBA01000266.1 GCA_011526095.1 Myxococcales bacterium
CGCGCGGCAGCGCCGCGGGCGGCGCGGCCGGCAACAGCTGCGGCGCGGGGGTCCCGCCAGCCGAGCGGAACGGTGGCGGCAAGCCGGGACGGCCGATGGCCGCGGCCGGCGCGGGCGGGGCCGCGGCGGCGCGGCGCGCGACGTCGCGGGCAGCGCGGGCGGTCGAGTCGACGAACAGGTCGTCGAACACGCCGTCCCCGTCGTCCAGGGGTTTCTGCTGGGCCAGCTCCACGAGCCGATTGACCGCCGTGTTCTCCGTCGCCATGAAGACTGCCTCCGAGGTGATGACGATCCGGGTCCCCTGAGCCGGCAACGTAGGTGCCCGGGGCACGGCCTTTCAACACCGCCCTTCTGTCAGGGGCCAACTTCATTCGTCGCGCCGACGCATCGCCGCCACCCAAAGATGTGTGTGCAGGTGAGGGGTTGCCGGAGCGGGCCGACCGCTGGCTTGCCGATCCCGGCCCCTCTCGCCGCGCACCGCCCCCATCACGCAGGTTGACACCGTCGTGACGATATACCTAACGTAGCGTCACGCATGTCCCGGGGTGTCCGGAGCCACGGCACCTTCGCCGCCCTGCAGCGGCTCGCTCGCAGCTTCGGCGAATGCGGGCCTGCGTCTGCCGGCGTCGGGCGCCGCACGCGGGCGCTGCGCGACGACGCAGAGGCCCTCGGTCCCGTCGCGATTCCGCTGTGCTTGCGGGAGCTTGCCTCGACGGACCCGACGCGACGGCGATGGGCCGCCGCGCTCCTGACCACGATCGGCCGCGGCCATCGTGATCGCGTCGTCGGCGAGCTCCGCGCGCTGGTCGAGCCGGCCGACGGCGCCTCGGACGCCGCCAAGGTCGCCGCGCTCGGCGTGCTCGCCGACCTGGGCGAGGCGGCCCCGGCGCCGAAGTTCACGGATCCCGCCGCGGTCCACCGCCGCTCGGTCACCGAGCTGGCCGACCTGCTCACGACCGCGCCCGACGTCGCGCTCGCCGCCGACCTGCTGCTCGAGCAGCTCGACGGCGACGAGCTGCTCGACTTCGTCGACGGGATGATCGCGACCGCACCGGCGCGCGCGCGCCACCTCGTCGGCGAGCTGCTCGTCCGCGCCGAGCTCGACGGCGGTCTGCGCGCCGAGCTGCACCGCACCGCCGCCCCGCTCGCGCTGCTCGCCGACGCGGTCGAGCCGCTGCGCGACGCGCCGCTCGGGCCGCCCCGCCTCCACCACCTGCGCGACGACACCGGCCGCGCCGTGCTGCTGGTGTCGCGCCGCAGCGACGGCGGCTGGCGGTGCCTCGGCGTGTTCGTGCGCGCCGACGGCACGATCGGCGACGCGATGCACCGCGACGAGACCACGCTCGATCTCGACGCCGAGATCGTCGCGCCGCTGCGCGCCGACGGCTACGCCCCGCTCCCGATCGGCGCCGCGAGCTACGCCGCCGCCCGGGCGATCGTCGCCGAGGCAGCGCGCCGCACGGTCGCGCGCGGCGTGCTGCTGCCGGGCGCCTACTACCTCGGCCGAGATCTGCTCGAGCTGGGCGACGAGCACGTCGCGCCGGCGCGCGCGCCGGACCCGCACGTCACGCTGCTCGGGCGCGCGACCGACCTGCTCGGGCGCGGCGACCACGATCGCGCGCGCCCGCTGTTCGAGCGGTGCGCCGCCGAGCGCCCCGACGACGCCGACGCCCGCTCCGGCCTCGGGCTGTGCCTGCTCGCCGCCGGCGAGCTCGAGGCCGCCGCGGCGCACCTGGAGCACGCGGCGGCGGTCGCGCCGACGTGGCCGACCCACCTGTGGAACCTCGCGGCGCTGCGCCACCGCCAGGGGCGCGCCGCCGCGTGCTACCTCGCGCTGCGCCGGTTCATCGGCGGCGCCGACGCCGCGCCGCGCGCCGCGCGCGACGCCGCCCACGCGCAGCGCGCCGCGCTCGCCCGCGACCTCGTCGCCGACTACGAGCGCCGGGTCCACCTCGAGCAGCCCGGATGCGACGCGCTGCGGTTCGCGGAGGTCGCCGAGGGGCTGCGCGCGCCGCCACGACGCGGCAAGCGCCGCGCCGCGGGCGCCGCGGGCGCGGCTGCTAGTGCGCGTCGTCGTCGGTCAACTCTTCGACGGTCGCCAGCACGTCCTTGACGTCGAGCAGGCGGAGCCGCTCGTCCCACGGCACGCGCACGCCCGCGTCCTTGCGGAACAGCACGCGCGCGCCGAGCGGCACGCCGGACACGTTCTCGGCGACGTCGTCGGTCGTCGGGCGATCGCGCGCGACCTCGATCACCTCGCCGTAGAGCGCCTCGTCCTGCGCCTCCTTGGCGCCGGCGGGCAGGTACAGCCCGGCGTCGGTGCGGTCGCCGTCCTTGATCACGTTGACCAGGACGCGCATGCCGAGGGGCAGGATCAGGCGGTGCGGCTTCGACGAGCGTTCCATCGGGGCGGCGCAGCTTGCTACAGATCGGTCTCGAAGACCACGGCGCCATGGGGCTCCTGACAGCGCAGGGTCGCCGCCCCGCCCGCCGCGAGGTCCGCCAGGTGCGCGTTGAGCACCGGCGGCATCGCCGGATCCGCGCACATCGCCGACTCGACGACGACCACGTCGCCCTCGAGCGTCACCTTGGACCACACGCGGTCGGTGCGTAGCTCCGCGTCCAGCGCGCGGATGACGTCGCGCAGCGCCTCGCCCGGCGGCGCGCCGGGCTGGGGCCGCGCGCCGCCGCCGCCGGCGGCCTCGCCCGGCGCGTCGTCGGCGCCAGCGGCCGCCGCCTCGTCGTCATCGGCGGCGGGCGCGCCGCCCTCGCCGTCCCTCGCCGCGGGCCGGGCGCGCTCGTCGTCTCGCGTCGCGGCGTAGACGACGAGCGCGAGCGCGCCGACGACCACCGCGCCGATCACCAGCCACGAGCCCGCGCTCGCCGGCTCGGGCTCGACCGACGTGCCTCCGGTCAGCAGATCCTCACGCGCGGTCTGTCGCCGACCGCGCCGCGCCGGCTGGGGCACGGGCGCGCGGCACTTGGGGCACCTCGGATATCCGACCGCCACCGCGACGCCGCACGCCGGGCACTGCACCGAGGTGACGACGCCGGTCGGCGAGGCCGGCGCGTCGCCCGTCCCACCCGTCGGTTGCTGCGAGTCCATGGTCGTGGCTCAGGATACCGTCGCGCCGCGGCGGACGCGATTTCCTGGCGATGAGGGGCCGGCGCCGCGGCCGCGCGGCGTCACGGCACGAGCTTGTAGCCGAACCCGTACACCGTGAGGATGTGCTTGGGATTCTTCTGGTCCTCCTCCAGCTTGCGCCGGAGCTTGACCACGAAGTTGTCCACCGTGCGGTTCGTCGGCGAGGGCTGGACGCCCCACACCTTCTCGAGCAGCTCGTCGCGCGACACCGCCTCGTCGGCGCGCTCGCGCAGCAGCTTGAGCACTTCGAGCTCGTAGAACGTGAGCCGCTTCACCGTCCGGCCGCGCGCCATGGTGTGCTTGCGGCTGTTGATCGTCCACGTGCCGATCGGGAACGTCTCGTCGCTCGCGCCCAGCCGCGCCTGGCGGCGGAAGATCGCGTTGATCCGCGCGATCAGCTCCGCGATCGAGAACGGCTTGGTGACGTAGTCATCGGCGCCCGCCTCGAGCCCGCGCACCTTGTCCGCCTCCTGGGCCTTGGCGGTCAGGATGATGATCGGGACGACCGGATCGCGCGACCGCAGCGTCTCGCACACGCGGTAGCCGTTGTCGTCCGGCAGCATCAGGTCGAGCAGGACGCAGTCCGGCCCCAGGTCCATCGCCGCGATCAGGCCCTCCGCGCCGCTCGACCGCGCCTCGACGCAGAACCCCTCGAACTCGAGCGCATCCCGCAGGCCGCGCACGATGTCCGGCTCGTCCTCGATGACGAGGATCTTCTTCTGCCCGTCCTTGGCGTCGCTCACGTGAGGTCCTGCGCGGGGGCTGTCATACCACAGAGCGCTCGCCGCCTGCGCCGCCGGGCTCGGCACGCACCGGGATCCACACCGAGAACGTCGTGCCCTCCCCGACCTTGCTGGTCAGCCCGACGCCGCCGCCGTGCGCGCCGGCGATGTGCTCGACCAGCGCCAGCCCGATGCCCGAGCCGCGGATCGGCTTGAGCCGGACGGCGCGAGCCCGGTAGAACCGCTCGAAGATCCGGGCGTGCTCCTCGGCCTCGATCCCGGGGCCGAAGTCGCGCACCTCGAGCACGATGCGGTCGCGCGCGCGATCGTGGCGGACGCGGACGATGATCTTCTTGCCCTCGGCGGCGTACTTGATCGCGTTGTCGATCAGGTTGAGCACGGCGAGCGTGTACGCGTTGGCGTCGATCAGCGTCAGCGGCAGCTCGGGATCGATCTCGACCTCGACCTCGAGCTCGGCCTTCTGCAGGCGGTGCGCCGACAGCTCGAGCGCGCGCCCGACGACCTCGGCGACGTCGCCCTCGGCGAACTCGTAGACGTCCTTGCCGCGCTCGATCTTGGCGAAGTCGAGGACGTTGTCGATCAGGCGGGCGAGCCGCACGCTCTCGCGCCAGATGATCTCGGCGTACTCCGTCGCCTGCTCGGCCGAGCGCGTGCGGCCCAGCGCCAGCATCTCGCCGAACATGCTGATGATCGACAGCGGCGTCTTGAGCTCGTGCGAGACGTTGGTGATGAACTCGCTCTTGAGCTCGTTGGCGCGGCGCTCGCGCCGGCTCGCGACGAGAAGGATCGTCAGGCCGGCGACGATGCCGGCGAGCGCCACGCCGATCAGGACGATGTCGATCAGCTTGCGGCGGCCGCGCGCGGTCTGGCTGCCGGCGTCGCGCTGGGCGACGCGCAGCCGCCACTTGTCGACGGTCTCGACGAACGGCAGCTCGACCTCGACGCCCTCGGTGCCGCGGAACGGCTCGCCGTAGATCAGCTCGCCGTTCTCGTCGACGACCTGGTACAGCCGCGGCGAGCCGCGGACGAAGAACTGGTCGAACACGCTGAACGTGAGGTGCGCGAGATCGGTCTCGACGACGATGTAGTAGTCGCGCACCGGGCCGCGCTTGCGGGTGAACGCGAACAGGTGCTGCTGACCGTCCCACGTGCCGTGGACGTGGCCGCGCTCCTGCAGCGGCAGCACCCGCAGCGGCAGGGTCGGCAGGATCGTCGACAGGAACCGATCGCGGAACGCGGTCGCCTCGGCCGCGTCGGGGGTCTTGCTGAAGTAGCCGCTGGGGATCGGCTGGAGGTCCGCGTCGAGCAGGAACACGTTGACGATCGGCGCCTTGGCCCGATCGATCTCGGCGGCGACCTCGGGCAGGCGCCCGATGTCGATCGCGGCGAACACCTTGCGGTCGGCCTCGACGAGCTGGCTCTCGATCGCCGCGATCTTCTCGTCGGCGAGCTCGCGCATCGTGTCCTCGATCTGCATGCGCTCGCGGCTCGACACCTCGGCGGTGTAGCTCCAGCCGTAGTAGGCGAGCGCCGCGGCAGATGCCAACACCGCGAAAACCAACAGGTTTGCGACGAAGAGCCGGCGCATGGCGCGGCTCGATCCTACTCCGTGCGCACGGTGACGGCCACGCAAGCCCCAGAGATCGCTCCAAGTGGAGGTTCGGGAGCAACTCGTAAGCCCGCAACGTTGCTCGCAATCGCCAGCTGTGTTAGGAGGCTAACTAAGCGCGCACGGAAGTCCGGGGGGTTCCGGATGGTTCGTGATGTCGCATTGTTACAGGGTAATAGCCGAACCACGAGGCCTGGGATGGACTCCATCTTCGATGAAGACGTGGACGAAGTGGGGGGCGAGATCGAGGCGTACTGCCCCTCGCCTCGCTGCAAGGCCGACACGACCCACACGATCATCAGCATGTACGAGGACGAGGTTCGTCGCGTGCAGTGCGTGGTCTGTGGCGATGTCCACGCCTACCGCAAGCCCCGCGGCGACGCTCCCGAGGAAGGCTCGGCGACGGACGCTCCGAAGGGCCGCCCCGCGCCCAAGTCGTCGTGGGAGGACGCGCTCCAGCGCGCCTCGGACGCCGACCTGGCCAACTGCCGGCCGTACTCGATCCGCGACACTTACGAGGAGGGAGACCTGGTCTCCCACCCGAAGTTCGACATCGGGACGGTGACCGAGCTCCTCCCCGACAACAAGGTGGAGATCACCTTCAAGGAGGGGCCGCGCATCCTCGTCCACAACCGCGGCGATCTCGCGTCGCGGATGCCGGGGATCAGCGAGACGCCGCCGCCGCGCGAGGCCAAGAAGAAGAAGCGCGCGAAGAAGCCGGGCAAGGACGAGGCGCAGGCGGACGTGCGCCCGCGCCACTCGGTCGCCGAGGCGCTCGAGCTCGCGCGCGGCGCGGCCCAGGCCAAGGTCGACGCGGCGACGCCGCTGGAGGCGAAGCCCGTCGCCAAGGGCGCCGCGAAGGCGGCGGCCAAACCGGCCGCGCCGGCGCCCGCCGCGGGCGCCAAGGGCAAGGCGGCCGCCCCCGCGCCTGCCGCCAAGGGCAAGGCGGCGGCCCCCGCGCCTGCCGCCAAGGGCAAGGCCGCCGCGGCCGCCAAGCCCGCTGCGAAGCCGGCGGCCAAGCCGGCCAAGCCCGTCAAGCCGGCGAAGCCCGCCAAGCCCGCCAAGGCCGCGCCCAAGAAGCCGGCCAAGCCCGCGCCCAAGAAGCCGGCCAAGCCCGCGCCCAAGAAGCCGGCCAAGCCCGCGCCCAAGAAGCCGGCCAAGCCCGCGCCCAAGAAGCCGGCCAAGCCCGCCAAGAAGAAGTAGCCGGGCCGCGCGCCCGAGGCGCGCGGTGGCGGTGGCGGCGGTGCCTAGCGGCGCCGCCACGGCGTCGTGCGCGCGACCGCCGCCGTCATCTCGCGCGGACCGCGGCCGTGGTCACGACCGGCGCTCGCGCGCCGCGGCCGGCTTGTGCGCGGCAGCGTCGCGATCCAGGTCGCGCGCCAGCGGCAGCAGCACGGTGAACTCCGTGTACACGTCGACCTCGGACTCGACCGTGATCAGCCCGCCGTGCAGCTCGATCAGGCCGCGCGCGATGTACAGCCCGAGGCCGGCGCTGTCGGGGCCGGACGAGGTGTGGTGCTTGGCGGGCTCGACGTCGCTGAACGGCTCGAAGATGCGCAGGCGCAGGTTGTCGGGGATCCCGACGCCGTTGTCACGCACGCGCAGCCGCGCCCAGTCGCCGGGGTAGACGTCCGCCGGAGCCTCGTCGACGACGACCGAGATCGTGCCGTGCTCCGGCGTGTAGCGGATCGCGTTCGACACGAGGTTGACGACGATCTGGTGGACCTTGTCCGGGTCCGCGACGATCGCGCGTGACGCCCGCATCGAGGCCGACACCGACTGGTGCTTGGCCTGCGCCAGCGGCCCCAGCTCGGTGATCACCTCGGACACGACCTCGCCGAGGTTGACGTGGACGCGGCGGAGCACGACGCGACCGGCCTCGAGCCGCGAGGCGTCGAGCATCTCGTCGGCGAGCCGCTTGAGCCGGTGCGCGTTGCGCTGCAGCGACCGCACCGGCCGCCCCATCGCCTCGGTCAGCTCGCCGAACCGTCCCTCACCGAGCATGTCGAGGTACCCGACGATGCTGGTCAGCGGCGTCCGCAGCTCGTGCGCGACGATCGAGATGAACTCCGCCTTGAGCTTGCCCTGGCGCTCGAGCTCGGCGTTCTTGAGCCGGAGCTGCGCCTCGGACTCGGCGAGCGCGCGCGTGCGCTGGCGGACGATCTGATCGAGGTTGGCGGTCAGCGCGCGCAGCTCGCCGTTGGCGGCGGCGAGCGCGGCGCGCTGCTCCTCGACCTCGCGCGTGCGCTGGTCGATCAGCTGCTCCATCCGCGCCGCGGCCTCGAACAGCTCCGCCTGCGTCGTGACCTCGCGATCGCGCCGCTCGGCCTTGTCGATCAGGACGTCGATCGTGCGCTGCGCCGCCGCCAGCTCGACCTCGAGCTCCGCGACGCGCTCGGTCAGCGCCGCGGTCGCGTCGGCGGCCCCCGCAGGGCCCGCGGCCACGCCATCGCCTGTCGACGGCGGCGCCACCGCCGACGGCGCCGCCTCCGCGCCCCCTTCGGTGGCCACCGGCGGCGTGCTCTTGCGCTTGCGCGGGCGCTCAGGCACGCGACCCTCCCAGCGCGAGCCCGGTCAGCGTGTGGTTGACCAGCAGCGGCCCGACCTGCTCGCCGAAGCTGTGGAACCCGACGAGCGGCACGCCGGTGTAGAGCGCGGCGAGCGCCGCCCGCGTCCCGGTCGTCGTCGACTCGCGGTGGCGGCCCAGGCACGAGAACGCGATCACCGCGCGCAGCGCGCCCCCGACCTCCGCCGCGGCGACGTCGAGCGCCCGCGCGGTCGTGCCGACGAGGTCGCCCGGCCGCATCAGCCGCAGCACCGCGCCCGGATCGACCGCGCTCGCGAACACCAGCGCGTCGCCGTCGAGGTCCGCGATCGACCGCACGTAGGGCCGGCCGCCGACGTAGAGCGCGAACGGGAAGCTCGACGCCAGCACCGGATCCGGCGCGGGCGCGCCGTGCGCCGCGAGCAGCTCGGTGTAGCGCAGGCGCGCCGGCTTGCCGTCGAGCTCCTGCACGCGCCGGTGCTCGGGGTCCGCAGCGGTGACGACGACGCGATCGGCCGTCGGCACCATGTGCTCGGACTCGATCACCGCGAACGGCAGGTCGGTCTCGAGCAGCGCGACGACGCCGGCGTTGCGCCACGCGCGGCCGCGCGCGAACACGCGCGCCCGCGGCGCGTCGTGACGACCGCGCGGCTCCTCGTCGGAGGCCGAGCCGCCGACGAACCGCAGCTGCGGCGCGGTCGCGGCCGTCCCGAGGCAGAAGCTCTCCTCGTAGCCCGACTTGCCGTCGACGAGGGCGAGCCCGACGTGGCGCGACGGGTCGAGCTGCTCCGGGGTGTGACCGAGCGCCGCGGCGGCCTCGGTGACGGCGGCGCGGCTCGCCCGCAGCGCCGACGACGCCAGCTCCGCCGCCAGCCCGACGCCGGCGCGCAGGCCCGGCGACGTGATCGCCATCGCGGCGATCGAGCCCTGGAGGTCGCCGTCGGGGCCGAGCTCGCCGTACGACGTCCCGCCGAGCATCGGCACGCCCGGGAACGCCGCCGCGAGCGCCTCCGCCACGACGTCCGGATCGAGCCGGGCCGAGGCGAACGCGACGAGGAACGACGCGGCCGGGCTGGCGAGGCGCTCGGCGAGCTCCGCGACGGCGCGGCGAGGCTCGCCCGCGACGGCGCATGCCCGTCGGACGATCGGATCGGCGATCGGATCGACACCGGACCCCACGAGGCCGTCACTATACGCCGAAAAGTTGCCCCGGACCGCCGCTGCCCCCTTCCATAAGCGCATGGAGAAGCCCTGCAGCGCATGCGGCCAGGCGTTCCGCCCGGCCTTCGTCTATCAGGTCGCGGTCACGGCGGACGGCCAGCGACGTCACTTCTGCTCGCTCGAGTGCCGCAAGCGTGGCCTGGGCGACGAGGCGTTCCGCGCGCGCCGCGCGCGCCGCATCGCGATCCTCAACCAGAAGGGCGGCACCGGCAAGACGACGACCGCGGTCAACCTCGCGGCCGGCGTGGCCGAGCGCGGCAACAACGTCCTGCTGATCGACACCGACGCGCAGGGCAACGTCGGCGTCTCGCTCGGCGTCAACGGCGAGCAGTCGCTGTACCACGTGCTCGTCGAGGGCGTCGACCCGACCGAGGTCGCGGTGCCGGTGCGCCAGCACCTCGACGTGATCACCTCCGACGCGACGCTCGCCGCCGCCGAGATCTGGCTGGCGCGGCAGAGCCCGGAGCACCGCTCGCGGATCATGACGAAGCGGCTGAACCTGATGCAGGTGTCGCGGCGCTACGACTACGTCGTCGTCGACTGCGGCCCGTCGCTCAACCTGCTCAACCAGAACGCGCTGTCGTACGCCGACGAGGTCGTGATCCCGGTGACGTGCGACTACCTCGCGCTGGTCGGCGTCAAGCAGGTGCTGCGCACGATCAAGGACATCGAGCGCCACCTCCACCACGC
>WYBA01000267.1 GCA_011526095.1 Myxococcales bacterium
CTCCGTCTCCGTCTCCGTCTCCGTCTCCGTCTCCGTCTCCGTCTCCGTCTCCGTCTCCGTCTCCGTCTCCGTCTCCGTCTCCGTCTCCGTCTCCGTCTCCGTCTCCGTCTCCGTCTCCGTCTCCCGGGGCGGAGTCAGTCGAGCGACTCGGGGTGGAACCAGACGTCCTCGAGCGTCCGGCGCAGCTCGTCGAGCGTCTGGGCGTCGCCGGCGACGACGTCGTCGCGCATCACCCAGTCGGGCGCCGGTACGAACACGGTGATCCGGTCGAACAGCCGGCCGCGCGCGGCGCCGTCGAGGCCGGGCGCGCCGAGGAGGTTCCACAGCGTCACGGTGTCGCGCGCGCCCGCGAGGTCGATCACCGCGGCGAGCGCGGGCGCGACGGCAGCGGCGTCAGCCGCGGCGAGCGCGCGATCGACGCGGGCGACCGCGGCGCGCATCGCGGGCGAGGCGTCGATCGCCCACGGCGTCGCCGGCGGCTGGCCCTGGCGGCTCGACGTCTCGGCGCCCATCGGCACCAGGACCGTGCGGCCGGCGCCGGCGAGCTCGACCTTGCCCGAGGTCACGCGCAGCCAGCTCGAGCCGTCGGCGGCGACCTCGAGGTCGTACTCGCACCCCAGGTCGATCGCGGTCGCCGCCGGCGTGTCGATCACGAACAGCCGCGGCGGCGCGGTGACGCGGGCGTGGAGCTTGCCGCGATCGAGCGCGAGCCGGTGCTCGCGGGCGCCGGTCGCGACCAGCGCGAGCCGCGAGCCCGGCGCGAGCTGGATCTGGCCGATGTCCGCGACCTCGACCCGCACGCCGTCGCCCTCCCCGGTCTCGAGCGCGGCGCCGACGGGCAGCCACCCGGCGGTCACGACGTCGCCGCCGCACCGCGGCTGTCCCGCGGTCGCGGCGAACGCCATCGCGCCGCGCGGCCCCGGCGCGCCGCACGCCAGCGGCGGGGCGCCCGGCGACGCCGGCCGCGTCGCGAGCCAGATCGCGGCGCCCGCGGCCACCGCGGCGGCGACGGCGACGCCCGCGATCACCGCCGGCCACCGCCGGCGCCCGGCCGGCGCCGGGTCCTGGGCCGGCAGCGCCGCGACGTCGAGCCCGCCGGGCGGCGGGCGGTGCGCCAGCGGCGCGAGCGCGCGCGCCAGGCGCGCGACGTCCGGATCCGGCGCGCCGCGGCCGTCCCACAGCGCGTCGACATCGCCCGCGTCCTCACGGTCGC
Source organism: Myxococcales bacterium (assembly GCA_011526095.1). Lineage (GTDB taxonomy): Bacteria > Myxococcota_A > Polyangia > Haliangiales > Haliangiaceae > WYBA01. The sequence goes on from WYBA01000267.1 coordinate 1,214, forward strand.
CGCCGTCGCGACGATCGCCCGGCGCGGTCACGGCTCGCCCTCCCCGTCGACCGCGCCGCCGCCGGCTCCGTCCGTGATCCCCAGGCGCGCGCGCAGGAGCATCATGCCGCGGTGCAAGTGTACCCGCACCGATCCAGGCTGCATGCCGGTGCGCTCGGCGATCTCGGGGCCGGTGAGCCCCTCGACCAGCCGCATCACCAGCGTCTCACGGTAGGCCTCGGGCAGCGCGCGGATCGCGGCGAGCGCCTCGCGGACCTCGGCCGCGGGGACCGGCGCGACGACGCCCTCGAGCTCGCCGTCGTCGCCGGGGCGCGGGGGGCGCGCGGCGGCGCGGGGCGCACGCGCGACGTCGGTCGCGCGGTGGCGCGCGATCGCCATCAGCCAGCCGGGGAACGCGGCGGGCTCGCGCAGCGACGGCAGGCGCTGCCACGCTTGCAGGAACACGTCCTGGACGACGTCGCCGCACTCGCTCCACGCGACGCGCGCGAGCGCCACGGCATGGACCGCCGCCGCGAACCGGTCGTAGAGCCGCGCGAACGCGGCGCGGTCGCCGCCGCGCGCGGCGACGACCAGCGCCTCGACGCTCGCCTCGACGCTCGCCTCGATCGGCCCGGACCGGCTCACCGCGCCCCGACGTTGCCCCGTGGCGACGCCGAGCTCAAGCGCCGCCGCCGTCCACGTCGTCGAGGTCGCGGCCATGACGCGCTCACGCCGCCGGCACGGTGATGCCGCGGGCCGCGAGCGGCGCGAGGACGTCGTGGCGGACCGCGGCCTGCAACGCCTGGCGCAGCGCGTCCTCGGCCATCCAGCCGACGAGCGCGCGGTGCGCGGCCGGCGGCTCGGCGCACGGCGGCCCGGCCCACAGCGGCGCGTACGCGGCGAGCGCGCGCGCCGCGACGCGGCCGAGGCGCGCGCGGTCGACCCGCGCCCCGCACCAGTCGAGCACGAGCCAGCCCAGGCGGGCATGCGGGCGCTCGTCGCGGACGATCCGCGCGAGCACGGCGCGCGTCAGCGGGTGCGCCGCGGCGCGGGTCGAGCCGGCGAGCACCGGCACGCTCAGCGCCTCGCCGATGCACGAGGTCCGCAGCGCCAGCTCGGCGGCGCGCTCGATCGCCGGCAGCCCGGGCTCGGTCACGGGCGCGACGCGCTCGAGGTCGACGAGGTACGGCGCGGCGCCGCCGAGCTCGGCCGCGACGCGCGCGTTGAGCTCGACGTGGACCATCTCGTCGACGACGAAGTCCGCCGCCATCGCGACCAGGTCGATCGGCGCGCCCGCCTCGAGCAGCGCCGCCGTCAGCGCGGTGAACGCCGCCGCGCTCGCGTACTCGCTGAACGCGCCGTCGGTCCACGACGCGCGCGCCGCGGCGGCGAGCTCCGGCGCCAGCTCCGCCGCGGCGAGCGTGCCCCACGGCAGCGCGTCGATCCCGGGGCGGCGCCGCCGCAGCCGCGCCTCGGGCGCGCCGCCGAGCCACTCGAGCTCGAGCTGAGCGGTCACGAGGAGGGCCTCGCGGCGGCGAGCTGGCAGCGCGGCGCCGGGCCCTTGCGCACGTTGCCAGCGAGGGGCCGGCCATCGGCGTCGCACATCGGGCCGCCGGGGGGCGAGAGGACGGCGTCCGGAGACGGAGACGGAGGCGGAGACGGAGACGGAGACGGAGTCAGAGACGGAGACGGAGACGGAGACGGAGGCGGAGACGGAGACGGAGACGGAGACGGAGACGGAGACGGAGACGGAGGCGGAGACGGAGGCGGCGTCACCACCATCGACGTCACGGACGTGTCCGGGGACGTCGTGGTCGCGGCGGCGATCCGGACGTGGGTGGCGGTGGGCGCGCGCGGGGCGGCGGCGTGGCAGCCGCCGGCCAGCGTGAGCGCGGCGGCGGCCAGGAGCTTGCGGGATCGGGTCATCGGGGCCTCCAGCGAAGGGTTCGCAGGAAGGACGGACCCGGCGCCGGCGCGTTAACCGAGAATCAGCCGATCGTGACGACGACCACAGCGGCGTCGTCCGCCAGCGGGCGATCGCCCCGATGGGCGCGCACCGCCTCGAGCAGCGCCGTCAGCGCGTCCCCGGCCGACTTGCCGGCCAGCGGGGTGATCGCCTTCTGCAGCTTGCGATCGCCGAACGGCTTGCGCGCGGCGTCCTCGGCGCGGACCAGGCCGTCGGTCGACAGGACGAGCATGTCGCCCGGCGCGATCGCCACCTCGTACAGCCGGTAGCCGGCGTCGAACGCGTCGCCGAGCATCGGGCCGCCGCCCGCGAGCACGCCGAGCTCGCCGCCGCTGAGGTGGTACGGCAGCTGGAGGCCCGCGTTGGCGTAGCGGACGATCTTGCGCTCGGGATCGAACAGCGCCGCGAAGCACCGCGCGTGGACCGGGGCCGACGCGTGCGACAGCGCCTTCGACAGCATCGACAAGAGGGCCGACGGATCCTCGAGCGGCCGGTCGCCGGTCGCGAGCAGGTCGCAGGCGCTCTTGACCACGGCCGAGGTCATCGAGCCGGCCAGGCCGCTGCCGACCGAGTCGCCGACGACCATCAGCACGCGCCCGCCGGCGAGCGGGTAGACGCACCAGAAGTCGCTGCCCGCCTCGCCCGCGACCTCGACGTCGCCCGCCCACTTGACCGCCCCGACCTCGCCCGCGCGGGCAGAGGCGACCAGCGAGTCGTGGAACGCGCTCGCCAGCGACACCTCGCGCGCGAGCGAGAACGCGTGGCTCGCCTCGACGTGCAGGCGCGCGTTGGCGCACGCGGTCTGGGTCTGCTCCTGGAACAGCGCCAGCACCGGACGGTCGAGGTGGAACGCCTTGCTGCGCTTGACCGCGAGCGCCGCGGAGACCTCGCCGCGGTCGACGACCGGCAGGATCGCGTCGCCGCCGGCGAAGTCCATCAGCTGGCGCAGCGGCTGGCGCATCGCGCCGAACCGGGCCTCGCCGAGGTCCTCGGCGAGGATCACCACCGGGTTGTGCTTGAGCCAGCCGAACAGGCCCTTGGCGCCCGCCGGCACCTTGCCCAGCGACACGCCGTCGGCGCCGATCACGTGCCCCTCCCACTCGCCGTCGACCGGCAGGATCGCGACGGCGCGCTCGGCGCCGAACACGACGCGCGCGGCGTCGCCGGCGAACCCGAGGATCTCGACGACCGAGCCGAGCTCGAGCGACTGCTCGGCGAAGTCGACCAGCGCGTCCTGGACCGGCGAGCCGGTCTTGCGCTGGGCGCGCGACACCGAGACGATCGCCCACATCACGGTGAGCACGAGCGCCAGGGCGATGCCGATCGCCAGCCCCATCACGCCGCGCCTCCGCCGGGCTCGGTCAGCTCGAGCACGAGCAACGTGACGTCGTCGCCCATCGGCGCGCCCGCGACGTGTTGCTCGAGCTCGGCCCACACCAGCTCCGGCACCTTGGTCCCGCGCTCGCTCGCCATCCGGGTCAGCGCGGCGCGCAGCCGCTTCTCGCCGTAGGCGTCGCGGTGCGGCGTCCCGGCGTCGGTCACGCCGTCGGTGTAGAGCACCAGCCGGTCGCCCGCGCCGAGCGCGCGGGTGTGCGTCTCGTACCGCGTGCGCGGCGCCGAGCCGAGCGTGTCGCCGCGCGCGACCAGCGCCTCGATCGTCGGCGGCGCGCCGTCCTTGCCGGCGCGCACGTGGTACGGGAAGTTCTGGCCGGCGTTGGCGAACCGCATCGTCCGTGCGCCGACGTCGACCACCGCGGCGAACGCGGTCATCAGGTAGCGGCGCTTGCCGGCGCGGTAGACGACGCGCGACAGCTGCGCGAGCAGCTCGGCCGGATCGATGTCCGCGCCGCCCTGCTGGCACCACGCGTCGACCGTGCCCTTGGCGACCGCCGCGAGCAGCGCCGGCGCCGCGCCGTGGCCGGTGGCGTCGGCGATCAGCAGCAGGATCTTGCCGTCGCCGAGCTCGCGCCACATCCACAGATCGCCGCCGCACTCCGCGACCGGACGGAACAGCCCGCGCAGCTCGAAGCCGGGGCGGCGCACCGGCTTCTCGACCGGCATCATCGCCTCCTGCATCGCGGTGGCGAGATCGACCGTCTTGCTCAGCTTGCCCTTCTGCGACACCTCGTGGCCGAGCATCGTCCGCGCGATCGCGGCGGTGGCGTAGGCGCGCAGCGCGCGCAAGAGGCGCGTCGTCGCCGGGTCGGCCGCGGTCCCGGGCGGACGCGCGACCAGCACGACCCCGAGCAGCAGGCCGCGGTGGCGCAGCGGCAGCACGACGTCGCAGTGCGCCGCGTCGAGCAGCGCGGCGGCGGCGCGCGCGCCGTCGCCCCCGCCCTCCTCCGCCGGCGCGTCGAACAGCTGCGCGATCATCGCGCGGTCGAGCGGCTCGCCGACCGCGCCGAGCCAGTCGAGCGCGGCCGCGGTGTCGCCGAGCGAGCCGACCCGGCCCGCCAGCGTGATCATCCGGACCGCGCCGTCGGCGCCCGGCGCCAGCAGCGCCGCGGCCGGCGCGCCAGCGGGCGGCAGGCCGTCGCGCAGCGCCTGCGCGAGGTCGCGCGCGACGTCGTCGATCGAGGCCGCGCGCAGCGCCTTCCTCAGGAAGGCGGTCGCGGCGTCGTCGCCGGAGCCGCGCCCCTGGCCGAGCCGCGGCTCGATCGCGAACAGGTCGGCGACGGTCCAGCCGACCGCGGCGATCGCGCAGCCGACGCCGGCCGGCGTCGCGATGCCGAGCGCGCCCGCGGCCACCGCCAGCCCGGCGGCCGGCGCGAACAGCGCGAGCGAGAGCGCGTTGGGTCCCCCCACGGGGACCGATGGTACTACGGCGTGGCCGCAGCCGGGACCAGCACGGCCGCCGACCGCCCCGCCATCGGCACCACGACCTGCCCGCCGGTCACCGTGACCGTGCGACCGCCCGGGTCCAGGCGGTCGACCAGCGTCCCCGACAGGCCGAGCTCGGGCGGCACGGTGACGACCGCGTCGCCCGTGCCGGCGCGGCGGATCACGACGATCACCACCTCGTCGCCCGCGGTCCGCGCGAACGACAGCACGTCCTCGGTCACGGTCAGCGGGCGGTAGTCGCCGCGGCGCAGCGGCAGCAGCTCCTGGCGCAGCCGGCCGGCGCGCGCGACGCGGGCGTGGAGGTTGTTCTGGCGCGCGTTGCGCCCGCCCGGCGCGACCCACATGTGGCGGTTGTCGGGATCGGCGCCGCCGTGCTCGCCGTACTCGTCGCCGTAGTAGAGCAGCGGCGCGCCCGGCACGGTCAGCATCCACGTCAGCGCGATCGCCGCGCGGTCGAACGGCGCGTCGGTCGTCGGCGCCGCCGGCAGGCCCTCGGACGCCCACTTGCGGTGGACGATCGGGTTGCCCGAGCCGTAGGTCGCGAGCGTGATCAGCCGCTCGCTGTCGTGGCTGCCGACGAACGGCGTCATCACGGCGTCGGCCGGGTACTGGGCGTGGCTCTGCCGCGTCCAGTAGTCGAGGTGGAGCATCCCGTACTGATCGTCCGCCCACACCCGGTACGCGGTCGCGTGGTAGAGGACGAAGTCGAACTGCCCCGACAGCCCGAACGGGCCGATGTAGCGCGCGATCGTCGCGTACTCGGGCAGGTTGGCCGACAGGTCGTGCCCGGCCCACCCCATCGCGGTCTCGCCGAGCAGGAAGTACTCGGTGCCGCCGCGCTCGAACGTCTCGTGGACGCGCGTCGACAGGTTGATGATCGCCAGGTCCTCGACGTGCTTGACCGCGTCGACGCGCAGGCCGTCGAGGTCGAACCGCTCGATCCACCACAGCGCGTCGGCGATCATCTGCTCGCCGGCGTCGCGGTGGGTCCAGTCGACGTCGGGCAGGTACGGGCGGAACGAGCAGTCGAGCCGGCGCGTCGTCCAGTCGCAGCCCGGCGTGCCGCACTGACAGCCGGTGCGGAACCAGCCGGGGTGGGCGTCGACGTACTCGTGGTCCTCGTGGACGTGGTTGATGACGAAGTCCATCAGCACGCGGATGCCGGCGCGGTGCGCGGCGGTCACCAGCGCGTCGAGGTCGGCCTCGGTGCCGAGGCGCGGGTCGACCGCGCGCGCCGTGACCGGCCAGTAGCCGTGGTAGCCGGTGACGCCGTGGCCGCCGTCGTCGTGGACGCGCGGGGTGTTCTCGACCCACGGCGACAGCCACAGCGCGCGCACGCCCAGCTCGTCGAACACGCCGTCCTCGATCGCGGCGGTCACGCCGCGCAGGTCGCCGCCGAGGTAGTCGGCGCCGGGATCCGCGCCGGCGGCCGGCGCCGGGTCGTTCGACGGATCGCCGTTCTGCAGCCGGTCGGTCATGACCATGTAGACCAGCGCGTCGCGCCAGTCGAACGGCGCGCCCTCGATCCAGAACGGCACGAGCACCGGGTGCGCGCCCTCGGCCTCGATCACCAGCGTGTGCTTGCCCGCCGGCAGGCCGTCGAGCGCGACCGTCACGGTCGCGCCGTCGAACGTCACGTCGGCGGCCGGCACGTCGACCTCGGTCGCCTCGAACCGCCGCGCGACCCGCAGCTGCGCCGCGCCCACCGCCGGGCCGCCGGCGCCGCGCAGCACGCGCACCTCGGTGCGGCTCCCGTCCCCGGTGACGCGGTGGTCGACCAGCTCGAGCAGCGGCGCGGTGCAGTCGTCGACGCGCGCCGCCGAGTTCTCGACGCCCTCGGAGTACGTCCGGTACGGGTTGTTCGGGTCGAGGATCCACTCGACCGCGCCGCCGGGGCGGGTCAGCACGAGCTTGTACGCCCACAGCCCCTCGGCCAGCTCGAGCGCCGCGTCGTAGGTGCCGTCGCCGTCCGCGTCGGTCAGCGGCGTGCGCGTGTCCCAGTCCCACTCGCCGGCCACCTCGACCGCGGTGACGTCGCCCGCGGGGGCGATCGCGAACCGGGTGGCGCACGACCGCTCGGCCTGGGTGACGTCCGCGTCGGGGGCGTCATCGTCCGGGCCGCCGTCCGGCCGCGATGGGTCGGCGTCCGGCGCGCCGCCACCGGGCGGGTTGCTGGTGGCACAGGCGGCGCCGGCCAGGCACGCGACGACGGCCAGCGCGGGCGCCGGGAGGTGGGACCAGGACCGGGTTCGCCTCATGCGAAACCTGGCAGCAACACGAATGCCACTCGCTGACCGACGCAACGTTGCGAAATCCCACCGGCTCCGGCCGCCCCGACGTTGCGAATGGCAACGCGGCGCCGCGGCGCTGTCGCCCACGTCTCGGTGTATGGTCGCCGCGCCCGTGCGCGCCAGGTTCGTCCTCGTCTACCAGGATCAGCGAGTCCCGTTGCCCGACGGCGAGATCGTCGTCGGCCGGTCGGTCGCGTGCCAGATCCGGTTCAACGCCCCGACCGTGTCGCGGCAGCACCTGGTGCTGCACGTCACCGGGGACACGATCACCGTCGAGAATCGCAGCACGTCGACCGGCACCCTGCTCAACGGGCGCCGGCTGACCGCCCCGTCGGTCGTCGCCGCCGGCGACGAGCTGGTGCTCGGGCCGCGCACGGTGCGGATCGAGCGGCTCCAGCCGGGCGACGAGGTCTCGGCCTACACCCCGCGCCCCCAGCCGGCGCTCGGCCTGCTCCCCGACGGCGACGACGAGGACATCACCGAGACGTTCGAGGTGCCGGACGACGCGGTGCTCGCGGCCGGCCCGCAGATCGCGTTCCACACCTGCCCGCAGTGCAGGGAGCGCGTCCGGTTCGACGTCACGCTGTGCCCGGCGTGCGGTCACCGCTGGTCGGCGGACGCGGCCTCGGTCCGGCTCGGCCAGGTGACCTCGCGCAACGTCACCGAGGACATCGCGATGCCCGCGGCGGTGATGGCGGTGTACGCCAGCGAGGCGATCACGGTCGACGTGACGATCACCGAGCTGCGCAAGGACGGCCTGTTCGTGCCGACCGAGCTGCTCGACGCGCCGGGCACGGCGTGCGAGCTCACGCTGTTGCCCGACGGCCAGGCGCCGATGGTCGTGCACGGCGTCGTCACCGCCGTGCGCGGCGCGGCGATCGGCGGCGCGGCGGCCGGGCTCGACGTCAAGTTCACGCGGCTGTCGGACGGCGTCGGCCTGTGGATCGATCTGTGGCTGCGCGCGGCCAGCCGGCGCGGGTAGCGAGGCGCCCGGACACCGTCAGCGCGCGAGCGCGGCGATGACCTCGATCAGGTCGGGCGCGGGGTCGATCAGCTCGAGCCCGTAGCCGTCGGAGGCCTTGCGCACGACGCGCGCCCACACCTTGTGGCGGGTCACCGCGAGCCCGTCGCCGGTCGGGAGCTCGAGATCGAGGCCGACCTCGGCGTCCTCGGCGAGCGCGCCGCGCAGCAGCAGGAACAGGCCGGTCGTGCTGATGTCGCGCGCCACCGCGGCGCGGACGGAGCCGTCGGGGAGCTCGACGGTGACGTCGACCGGGATGACGATGCGCGGCGCACGCTCGCGCGCGGTCGCGGGACCGGGCGGCGGCTGGAGCGCGGCGATCCGCGCGGTGATCCCCTTGAGCGCGGCCTGCGCGCTCTGCGGGATGACCGGGCGGATGACGGGGCGCGACGGAGGCGGAGGCGGAGGCGGTATCGGGGACGGAGACGGAGACGGAGGCGGAGACGGAGGCGGAATCGGAGACGGAGGCGGAATCGGAGACGGAGACGGAGTCGGAGTCGGAATCGGAGACGGAGTCGGAGACGGAGACGGAGGCGGAGGCGGAGACGGAGTCGGGGCCGGCGCCGCCGCCGGCAGCGGCGCCGCGGCCTCGGTCGTCTGCGCGACCGCCTCCTGCCCGAGCGCGGCCATCTCGGCGGTGCGACGGGACAGCCACGCGGGCTTCGCCGGCACCGGGTCCGGCGGCGGCGCGGCAGCCGGCGCCGGCGCGAGCGGCGCCGCTTCGACCGGCGCAGGCGGCGGCTCGAGCGCCGGCGGCGCGGGCGGCGGCTCGAGCGCCGGCGGCTCGAACGGCGCCTCCGCGGCGATCGCCTCGGCGCGCGCCATCGCCGCCTTCGCCGGCGCCGCCGCCTTCGCCGGCGCGGGCAGCGGCTCGATCGCGCGCTCCTCGTGCTCGTCGAGGTAGACCAGCGACATCGCCAGCGGGGCGTCGTCGTCGAACTGGATGTCGACGCCGGGGCTGGTGTGCTCGATCGCGTCCCCGACGAAGTCGCGGACGTCGGGGTGATCCGGCACCAGGTCGACGACGACCGCGGCGTAGGGGCGCGCCACGTCGTAGTCCCCGGCGTCCTTCCACGCGATCTCCAGCCCGACGCGGGCGATCCACAGCCGATCGTCGTCGCCCAGCGGCAGCCCGAGCGCCTGCACCACCAGCGGCATCAGCTCGCGGGTCGCGCGCGCCTGCCGGGCGTGGCGGAGCAGCAGCGTCCACGACGCCAGGTGCCCGGGCACGTCGACCAGCCCGGCCTCGTACGCGCGATCGAGGCCGCGCCGGACCAGCCGCAGGCCCAGGCCCGGCGCGCCCCCGTCCACGATCAGCCGCGTCGCGGCGGCGCGCACGGTGTCGGCCCACGCCCGCGGCGCGGCGCACGCCGCGAGGCGCAGCTTGTAGAACGTGAGCAGCTCGTCGGGATCGCCGCGCGCGACCAGCAGATCCTCGACCCGCTGGGCGACCTCGTCGTCGGCCGGCGCCTGATCGAACGCCGCGCGCAAGAGGCGCGCGTGGACGTCGTCGCCGAGCCCGGTCAGCCGCGCCAGCCGCGCCGCGTGGAGCAGCGCCGCGGCCGCCGCCGCGCCCGTCGTCATCGCCCCCTGCTCCCGCCACCGCGCGACCTCGGCCCGCGGATCGGCGATCGCGCCGTCGATCGCCGCGCGCGCCGACGCCACGCGCGGATCGTCGGGGCGCCCGCGCGCCAGCGCCCGGGCGGCGAGCGCGGGCTCGCCGGCGTCGATCCACGCGGCCGCCGCGGTCCAGGCGTGCGCCGGGTCGCGGGTGCGCTCGAGCTCGAGCATCGCGAGCTGCGCGACGTCGGCGACCCGCCGCACCTCGCGCGCGAGCCGGCGCGCCGCGCCGAGCGCGTCGCGCGCCTGCGCCGCCGTCCACGCCGCCAGGTACGCGTCGAGCGCGTGGCGCCGGTCGGGCTCGACGTACTCGAGCGCGCGCGCCACGTCGAGCAGCTTGCCGCCGTCGACGGGCTGCTCGGCGCGCAGCGCGGCCGACCGCTCGAGCAAGACCGCGCTCCAGTCGTCGACGCGCCACAGCCAGGTGCGCAGCCACGCGGCGAGCAACATCCGACGCCAGCATACCAAGCTCATTGCCGGCCGTGGCGCCTTGCGCCGTCGAGCTGCCTCGTCGACCTTTCCCGACATGCTGCGCACCTGGACGCTCGCCCTGTCGCTGGCCGCCGCTGCGTGCGGCCCGCGCGCCGCCGCCCCGCCCGCGCCCGCCGTCCCCGGCGACCAGGCCGACGCCCGTGCCCCCGTCGCGGCCGACGACGGGAGCGAGGCGCTGACCTTGACGACCGACGACGGCGTCACCCTCGCCGCCAGCTACTGGCCCGGCCCCGCCGGCAGCGCCGAGTGCGTGATCATGCTCCACCAGCTCAGCTCGACCCGCGCCGAGTGGGCGCCGTTCGTCGCGGCGCTGCGCGGCACGGTGCACGTCGTGACGCTCGATCTGCGCGGCCACGGCGGCTCGACGACGGCGGGGACCGAGACGCTGGCGTGGCGCGACTTCACGTCCGAGGACTGGGCCGCCGTCGAGTTCGACGTCACCGCCGCGGCGCGCGCGCTCGACGCGCGCGGGGCCGCGGGCGAGCGGTGCGTGCTGTTCGGCTCGTCGATCGGCAGCAGCGCGGCGCTGCGCTGGACGATGGCGCACCCGACGGTCCCCGGCCTGGTGCTCTTGTCCCCGGGCCTGAAGTACCGCGACCTCGACACGACCGCCGCCGCCCGCGCGTTCGGCGGCGTCGCGCTGGTCGCGCGCAGCCACGAGCGCGGCGCCGAGGACGCGGCGACCTACCTCGAGCGGACGTGGGGCGACCGCGTGACGATGCGGCTGGTCGACGGCGAGGCGCACGGCGTCCGCATGACCGAGGCCGACGCCGGCCTGGTCGACGCGGCGGTCGCGCTGGTCGCGCGCGCGTACGGGCGGTGACGCGCCGGCCCGCCGCCGCGATCAGGCGAGCGCGGCGCGCAGCGCGTCGCGGCGGCCGGGCAGCCCCTTGTCCGCGAGCGCGTCCCCGGCGTCCGGGTAGTGCCAGACCAGATCGCTCGACGCCACGTCCCGCAGGATCCGGCGCGCCAGCGGCGGCATCGCCGCGACGTCGGTGTCGGCCGGGACCTGCGCGATCACCAGCCACCGCGCCAGCTCGACCGCGTCGTCGGGATCGCCGCACCGGTGCAGCCCGTCCGTGGCGGCCGCGGCCACCTCGGCCGCGCGATCGTCGCCGACCGCCAGCGTCAGCGCGCAGAACAGGTGCGCCGCCGCGTCGACGCGGATCCACGGAAAGCCGCTCGGCGCGACCGGGCGCGCGCCCGCGCGCAGCTCGTCGATCAGCGCGTCGACCACCGGCGCCGCCGCGGGATCGCCGGTCCGGACCAGCGCCAGCCCGACGCACCGCCGCTCGAGCCGCGTCGCCGCGCGCCCCCAGGCCTCGCGCAGCGCGAACCGCGTCGGGAGCGCGCCGGCGGGATCGAACGAGGTGACGAGCGAGAGGCCGAGCGCGGCGCTGGCGCGCACCGCCGGCGAGGCGTCGTCGTGGAGCAGGCGCGTCAGCGCCGGCGCGACCTCGGCCGCGCGGGGCGTCATCCACGCCAGCAGGTACGGCATCACCTGGCGAAGCGGCTGGTCCCCGACGGCGAGCCCGCGGCGGAACGCGCCGACGTGGGCGACGACGGCGTCGAACCGCCCGCGCCGCGGGCCCTCGCCCCCGAGCGCCGCGGCGTCGAGCCCGTGGTGCAGGTACGGCCCGGCGTCCCCCACCGCGAGCTCGGCCAGCAGCTCGACCAGCCGCGGGCGCGCCCGGATCGTCGGATCGGCGACGAGCGCCGCGAGGTACGGGACCGCGTGGAGCGCCGCGTCCTCCTCGGGCGCGTGCGACGGATGCGGCCCCAGGCGCTGCATCAGCTCGCCCACCGCGCGGCGGTGGACCTCGGGGTCACGCGCGGCGGCCCGACGCACCAGCTCCGGCAGATCGGCCGCGGGCCCGAGCGCGTGGCCCAGCGCCGACCAGTCGACCTGGTCCAGGCGCTCCAGCGCGACGCGAGCCGAGGGGAACATGGCTGGCTGAGGTCGCGGTCCGGCCTCTGTGACCAACCGAGGATGGGGGCGGTGAAAGATCGGGCGCCGGGACGATCTCGTCACGCGATCCCGCGGGGTTGGCCGCGATCGGTCAGTCGCCGAGCCGGAGCAGCTCGTAGTCCCCAGACAGCCCGTTGTCGAGGAACGAGGCCGGCGCCGAGCACGGCGTGGTCGAGACGTCGCCGCTCACCGGGTCGTAGGTGCCGGTGCAGTTGGGGCGGACCGCCGGCACCGCGATCGTGCCCCAGTCCGTGCACTCCGCGCTGTCGCCGTCGGCGTCGATGCAGATCCGCAGCACCGGCGAGACCCGCGCGTTGCCCACGAGGTCCCGCGTGGCGACCGCGGCGCACGCCCAGCCGTCGCTGATGTTGCTGGCGACCGCGTCGAACGCCAGCCCCATGCACCCGAACGTCGTGACCGGGCCCGGGGCGTAGATCATCGGCGCCCCGGTGAACGGCGCCGCCGCGACCCGCTGAACGCCGTCGGCCGCCAGGCACAGCTGCGCCGGGGGCTCGGAGTCACCGCCGGCGACGCAGCCGGCGGCGGCGTTGGTCCCCGCGAACGGGTCGGTGCCGCCGACGGTGGACGAGAAGTAGGAGCTGCCGGACGGATCGAGCGGGATCAGGTCGACGACCGCCGCCTCGCTCGACGTCATCGGGAAGATCGACGGCACGATCTCGGGGTTGATCCGGTCGCACACCCCGTCGCCGTCGCCGTCGACGATCAGCGGGCGGGTGGTGTCGTCGAGGACGTAGAGCTGGACCGAGGCGGGATCGACGCCCGCGTGCGGGATGTAGACGGTCGACGTGGCGGTGCCGGTGTTGCCGATGTCCTGCACGCGCGCGCGCAGCTCGATCAGCTGGGCGACCGACTCGCCGTCGTCGGGCGCGTCGGGCCCGACCGGATCGAAGCTGACGCTGCACTCGAGCGCGCCGTCGCTGCTGAGCTGGGCCTCGCGGACCTTGGGCGGGTTGAGCGCCGCCAGCGGGCCCTCGTTGTCGAGCGCGACCTGGAACCCGACCTGGCTGGCGTCGCCGACGAGGTCGGCGGCGCGGAACACCACCGTCGGGAACACCAGCCCGGCGAGCGCGAAGGTGTCGTAGCTGCCGAACCACGTGTCGGTCCCCATCGGGGACAGGTCGACCTCGCCGTCGCCGCCGATCGTCACCGACACCGAGGTCGGATCGACCCCGTCGGGATCCGTGACCCGCGCCATGAACGTGACCGTGCCCTGGATCAGCGTGCCGGCGATCGGCGCGATCACCTCGATCGTCGGCCCGCGGCTGTCGCCGGCGGCGTCGACGCGCGCGTCCGGCGCGCTGGGGTCCGCGTCGGGTCGGGCGTCCGGGCCGCTGGGGTCCGCGTCGGGCTGGGTCGGGTCGGCGTCGGGCGAGTCGTCGCCCGGGCCGATCGGGTAGTCGTCGTCACCGCAGCCCGCGCCCAGCGCGAGGCCGCCCCCCATGGGCACCGCAAGGAGCAACACAGCGAGTCGAGTGTTCACCGCGCGATTGTCGATCGCCCCCAGCACGCCGGCAACTCTTGTTACTCTGCCTCCATGCGCCGCCTCGTCCTTCCCTTGCTCGCGGTGATCTCGGCCCCGGCGTGTGGTGGGGACGACGACACCGGCGGGCCCGACGCCCGCCCCCGCCCCGACGCGGCCGACCACGACGCGATGCCCACGCCCCTGTGCATCAACCAGACCGACGAGGCGTGCGGCTACACCCCCGAGCCGGTGACGCCGGCTGACTACTCGCTCGCCGAGCAACAAGCGCTGGCCGAGCGGTTCAACCCGGCGATGGTCTACACCCACCCGGACATCTGGGCGGTGTCGGTCGACATGCTGCTCGTCCACGGCACCGAGGGGCTGATGGTCGCGCCGCACGACGGGCGCCTCAACTTCAGCTACGACGTCGACGAGACCAAGGGCGCCGTCACGATCGTCACCCCGCAGCCGGACCTGCTGAACGACGACTGGCACGACCTGCCGACGACCGACAGCGGCAGCGGCCGCGGGCTGGTCTACTTCCTCGACTTCCCCGGCAACAACCTCGGCAACCACTACACCGAGGAGACGTGGACGGCCGCGTGGGTCGGGATCCAGGGCGACACGCCGACCGCCGCGCCGTTCCCGCCGCTGCAGTACGCGCACCTGTTCTGGCTCGACAAGGCCGAGCGGCTGCTCGCGATCCAGTACTGGTTCTTCTACCCGTACGACAAGTTCACCAACAACCACGAGGGCGACTGGGAGCACGTCAACGTCGTGCTCCGCGCGCCCGAGGGCGGCGAGCCGACGTTCGGGATGGCGCAGTTCTCGTTCCACGGCCGCCAGCTCGGCGTCGACGGCGCGAACCTCTACCGCGTCACCGGCGACGACGGCGGCGATCACCTCGTCGTGTTCGTCGGCGGCGACGCGTGCCTCAACTACCTGCCCGACTGCTGGTGCGGCACCGCCTCGGGCGGCTCGTTCCCCTACCCCGGCCGCTACGACCTCGGCTACCGCGAGGACGTCGCCGGCACCACGGCGGCGCCGGGCCGCGCCATCCCCGCCGGCGACTTCACGATCCAGCTGCTGCCGCGGCTCGAGGACGTGGACTACGCCGCGACCCCGAACCTGTCGTGGTACGGCCTGCCGATGATCTTCGGCGACCCGACGATCGAGGCCAACGCGCCGGCGGTGATCGCGACGGAGAACCACCGCGCGCCGGTCGGCCCCGGCCCCGCCCACGACGAGTACGACGTCGGCATCGAGCAGCCCGACGACGCGCTGCCGATCAGCGGGCCCCAGCCGTTCGATCCGCCCGACGGCGCGGCGTGGACGCTGGTCAACGAGCCGCCGTCGACGGTGTTCGTCGAGCCGCCGCCGCGCAACGCGTGCACGCCCGACCCGGCCTGAGGGGGACGGCCCGGCGGGTCAGGGCTGGCCGGACGTCTTGAGCAGCACGTACGTCGCGGCGATCGCGGCGAGCCCGCCGCCGAGCATCACCCCGCCCCACAGCAGCTCGCTGTTCTCGCCCTCGCACGACAGCATCGCGTCGTCGTTCTCGTCGCAGCGAGCGCCGTCGGCGACCATCACCAGGCCGACGATCGCCGCCGCGCCGCCGAGGTAGCGGACGCCGCGGTGGTTGTTGCGCGACATCGTCGAGCAAGCGGTGGAGGTGAGCAGCGTGATCGCCAGGGCGGCGGACAGGACGGCGCGGGGCATGGGCAGGACCTCCACGGTAGCAGCGTCCGGCGCGCGGCGAAACCGCGTCAGAACCCGACCCAGAGCCCGGCCGCGCCCTCGACCATGACGAACCCGACCTCGGCGGCCTCGAGCACGGCGTGGACCGTGCCGCCGGTCTCGAGGAACACGCCCGCGACCGAGCCGAGGTGCAGCCGCACGCCCAGGCGCGTCGACGCCGCGAGGTAGCCGGACGCGAGGAAGAAGCTGCGGTGACCGAGCGTGACCGACACCGCGTCCCAGCTCTTGCCGACCGCGACGCTGACGGTCGCGGCCGCGCCGTCGACCGTCTCCTCGTCCTCGTCGACGCCCTCGGTCACCGCCGACACGACCGTGACCGCCCGGCCCCCGCCGACCCCGACGACGAGCCCGACGCCGTCGCCGTGGCCCTGAGAGGGCGCGTCCGACAGCACCGCGTAGCGCGCCTCGCCGAACGTGTTCCAGATCTCGTTCTGGGCGAGCACCTCGACGCGCTCGCCGACACCGACCGCGGCGTGGAGGATCGTGTTGACCTCGCCCAGGTTGGACGCGGCGACGCCGGCGGCGAGCTCGACCTCGCCCGCGGGCAACGTGCGCGCGGGGCGCACCATCGAGTACGTGCCGCAGCCGCCCGCGACGAGCGCGGCGGCGGCGGCGGCGAGCGCGCGCCGCGGATCGGTCCCCATGGCGCGACGGTACCGCATCTGCCTCACGTGAAGATCTGCGCGACGACGTCCGGGCGCGCGCCCGTCAGCCACCCACGACCGGGCCGCGCAGCTCGATCTCGTAGCGCGTGCCCGGTGGTCCCGACCGCCGCAGGGTCCCCCGAGCTGACCGACCAGCGCGGAGATCAGATCGAGGCCGAGCCTGGCCCCCGGCCCGGACGCCGCCGACGACGCCGCCGGCATCCCGATCCCGAGCCGGCGCTTCAGCTCGTCGATCTCGGCCGCCTGCTCCTCGATCTTCGCGAGCAGCAGCCCGACCTGGCGCTCCAGGCGCGCGATGCGCTCCGCGTCGGTCGAGCTCACCCAGACCTTAGATCACGACTCGATCTCCCTGTCGATCCCCTACGCGTTCACGCGAGATCCGGACTCCGCCCCGTGAACGCGTACCCGCGCTCGTGCCGCGCGATCACGAGCGCCCCGAGCACGCCGCCCGGCTCGCCCGCGACGTCACCGACCCGCTGCGCGCGGCGCTCGCCGAGACGCTCGATCGCGTCGGCGCGATCGAGCAGGCGTGCGACGTCGGCGATCCGGGCACCGGCGACTGGGGCGACCACCTCGAGCACACCGGCACCCACGAGCTACCCGACGTCGCGAGCACGCTCGCGAGCGAGCTGTGGCAGCAGGTCGGCAACCTCGCGTTCGCGGCGAGGTCCGAGCTGCGCCGCGCCGAGCGGCGGCTGGTCGCGCCGGGTGACGACCACGACGCGCGGGTCACGGCGTGCGAGTCGGCGCGGCGCAAGCTGCGCCGCGCCGTCCACGCCCTGCTCGGGGCGATCGGCGCGGCGCTCGGCCGCGACTTCGCGCTGGGCGGGCTCGACGTCGAGGTCGAGACGGCGGTGTCGGTGCGGCGGCTGTTCGCCAAGTTCCGCCGGTCGCTGCCGCCGTGCGATCCGGCGGAGCCGGCCCAGGTGCGGCGCGCGCTGCGGTTCGCGGCGGTGTCGCTCGCGGTGATGGTCGGCGATCCTGACTTCAGCGAGCTGCGCGCGCCCGACCGCCAGCTGCTGCTCCAGCTCCAGGCCCGGATCCTGGGGTGGGCGCGGGCCGGCGCGTCCGACGCCGAGGGCCTGCGGCTGTACCAGGACCTCCAGACCGCGGCGGACCTGCTCCGCGCGATCAACCAGCGCCAGGAGCTGGTCGCGCACGACCGCGGCGTCCTCGCCCGGGTCGCCCGCGAGCTGGCGGCCCCCGCGCCCGCGCGCGACCGGCTCGCCGCGGCGCTGCCGCTGCTGCGCGGCCTCGCCGGCCGCGACGACGAGCTCGACCGCCTGGTCCAGGCCGCGGCGGCGGCCGACGCGCCGGCCGCCGTGCTCGACCAGCTCCGCGCCCAGCTCGAGGCGACCGGCCTGGTCCCGGCGACGACCGTCGCCGCCTGATTCGCCGCCGCGCGGGCGAGGTCAGCCGCGCCGAAGCGGCACCTCGATCCGGAAGCACGCGCCGCCGCACGGCTCGATCCGCAGCGCGCCGTCGGCGTTGAGCACGGTGGTCTGGACCAGCGTGAGCCCCAGCGAGCTCGCACCCTCGAGCGTGAAGCCGGGCGGCAGCCCGACCCCGTCGTCCTCGACGTCGATCACGAGGCGGTGGTCGCGGACCACGGTCCGCACCGAGATCGCGCCGCCGCGCTCGTCGGGGAACGCGTGCTCGAACGCGTTCGACACCAGCTCGGCGACCGCGATCCCGACGTGCACCGCGGTGTCGACGTCGGTCACCGCTTCGCACACGTCGAGCCGCAGCGTCACCCTCCCCGCCCCGTCGCCGTGCGCCACCGCCAGCGCCTGGAGCAGCCGGCGCAGGTACGCGCCGAGCGCGACGCGCCGCAGGTCGCGACCGTCGTAGAGGTGATCCTGCACCAGCGCCATCGCCTGGACCCGGCGCTGGCTGTCGCCGAGCACGCGCCGCATCGCCGGATCCGCGACGGCGCGCAGCTGCAGCGTCAGCAGGCTCTGGATCACCTGCAGGTTGTTGCGGACGCGGTGGTGGACCTCGCGCAGCAGCGTGCTCTTCTCGTCGAGCGAGCGCTTGAGCTCGGCGGTCGTGCGCTGCAGCTCGTCGAGCGCCGCCTGCATGCTCGTCACGTCCTCCGCCGTCCCGACGGCGCGGCTCACCTCACCGCGCTCGTCGTGCACCGGGCGCACCGTCACCGCGACCCACCGCACCGTGCCGTCGGGCCACACGATCCGGTGACGCTGATCCTGCATCCACGGGCACGCCGCGGCCGCGGCGAGCACGCGGCCGCGATCGTCGGGGTGGATCAGCTCGCCCCACCGCGCCGGCTCGGCCTGCAGCGCCGCCACCGGCCGGCCGAACACGCGCTCGAACGACGGGCTCAGGTAGTAGATGTGATCGAGCGCCGGTGACGCGACCCACACCACGGTCGTGACGTTCTTGGCGATCAGCCGCAGGTGCTCGTCGGCGGCCTGGCGCGCGCGCTCGGCCTGGACGTGCGCGGTGAGGTCGAGCGCGAACCCGGTCGCGCCGCACACCGTCCCGTCGGGGCCGTACTCGGGGAACCAGTGGACGCGCGCGATCCGGTCGCGGAACGCCGTCGTCTCCTCCAGCTCGATCCCCGCGAGCGCGCGCGTGACGCGCTCGCCCACGTCCGGCGACGACCCGGGGATGTCCTCGACCCGCAGGCCGACCAGCGTCGCCGCCTCGATCCCGAGCTCGCGCAGCCGCCCGCCCATCACCGCCGTGACGCGACGGTCGAGCCCGACCGACCACACGACGAGCGGCAGCGCGGCGACGACCCGCTGGTGCGTGGTCTCGAGCCGCCGCAGCGCCTCCGCGGTCCGCCGCAGCGCCGTCACGTCGCGGACCGTCCCGACGACGACCGCGCCGCCGGGACCGCGCGCGACGCGCTCGCCGCGCAGCTCGAGCTCCCGCGCGCCGCCGCGCGCCGCGGCCAGCGACACGGCGAGCTCCAGCTCCCCGGCCGTCCCCGCGGCGCACGCCGCGAGCGCCTCGCGCAGCGCCTGCCACGACCCTTCGCTCAGCCGCCGACCGAGCCCCGCGAACGTCAAGGTCGGCCCCCGCGGATCGTCGCCGAGCAGCCGGTAGACGCCGTCCGACGCGCGCAGCTCGCCGGTCGCCAGCTCGAGCTCGAAGTGCCCGAGCGCGGCGCGCCGCTCGGTGTCGTGCAGCCGGCCGCGGGCCCGCTCGGCCTCGCGCCCTGCCGCCAGCAGCCCCGACAGCTCGAGCAGCACCGCGACGCGCGCCTCGCCCGGCGCCGGCGCGCCGGCGTCGATCACCTCGACCACGTCGCCGTCGAGGCCCAAGACGCGATAGCACACGCGGTTGGCCGCGGCGCCGCGCGCGGCGAGCGCGTCGGCAGCGCGCGCACGATCGTCGGGGTGGACGAGGTCGAGCCACCCGGCGAGTGTGGCCGGCGCCGGCGCCGCGCCGAGCAGCGCCGCGACGGGGCCACGCCAGGTCAGCCGACCGTCGCGGTCGACCTCGTACGCGACCTGCGCGCCGTCGGCCATCGAGGACGACGCGCCCGAGCCGGCCCGATCACGATCCATCGCGCGGCCCGGCGGGCGATCTCTCCCCCGCCGCCGGCGCGATCGTCCACGCCCACAGCTCGTCGGCGGCGTCGCGCGCGACGCTGACGCCGACCCGCACCGGCCCGTGCCGCGCCTCGCCGCGCAGCTCGGCGCCGGGCGCGAGCGCCGCGACCGCGCCGGGCGACGCCCACCCGTCGAGCCCGACCAGCACGCCGCCGAGGTCGCGATCGAGCAACTCGGCCGCGCGGACCTCGAGCAGGCGCGCGGCCGCGGGCGTCACCAGCGCGACCTTGCGCTGGGCGTCGGTCACCACGATCGCCGCCGGCGAGTGCTCGACCGCGCAGCGCAGCAGGCGGGCGCGCTCGGACGCGCGCCGCACCTCGGCGTGCTTGCCGAGCGTCAGCTCGATCGCGGCGGTGAGCGCGGCGGGCGAGAACGGCTTGGGCACGAACGCGTAGGCGCCGGCCCGCCGGGCGCGCGCCAGCGTCTCGGGATCGGGGTACGCGCTGACCAGCACGACCGGCACCCCGGAGCACACGTAGAGGTCCTCCGCCGCGACCAGCCCGTCGGTCTCGCCGAGCAGCCGGATGTCCATCAGCGCCAGCTCCGGCCGCGACGCGTCGCACGCGGCGACGGCCGCCTGCGCGTCGGCGTAGACGCCGCACACGACGTAGCCGAGGTCCTCGACCTGCCGCCGCAGGTCCAGCGCGACGATCGCCTCGTCCTCGACGATCACGACACGGACAGTCATGCCCCATCCTACCGCGCGCCACGCGGGTCGGTAGCGTGGCTAGCGCCGGCGGCGCTTGGGCTTCTTCGGCGCGGGCTTGGCGTCGCCGTCGGCCGCCGGCGCGCCCGCCGGCATCGGGACGCCGAGCTGGTCCGGAAGATCCGGGCTGACCAGCGCGGCGACGCGGCCGACCTCCGCCGCCGGCGCGCCCTTGTCCTTGGCGCGTCGCACCGCGGCCTCGGCCGCCTTGCGGTCGTCCGCGGTGGCGCCCTTGCGCACGATCAGCGCCTCGGCGTGGACGAGCTCGACCTCGCCGGTCACGGCCTCCGGCTCGGCCAGCACCGCCTGCAGCGACGCCAGCGCGCCGTCGGGATCGGCGCCGGCGAGCAGGATCTGCGCCTGCACCACCATCGCCGGCAAGAACCCGCCGTTGCCCTTGAGCGCCTCGTCGATGTGACCGCGCGCGGCGTCGAGCTTGCCCTCGCCGAGATCGAGCCGGGCCAGCAGGGTCTGCGTGCGGTACTTGATCGGGTTCGGGTTGGCCTGGTCGATCGCCTCGAGCGCCTGCTCGAGCCGCAGCCGCGCGTCGGCGCGGTTGCCGATCAGGAACAGCGCGTAGCCCTGGGCGTGGCGACCGCGCTTGGTCACCAGGCCGCGCGCCAGGCTGTCGAGCTTGGCGATCAGCGCCTCGCGCGCCGCGACCTCCTTGGCCGACTTCGCGGGGGCGACGACGACGCGCAGCAGCGCCGCGAGCACGTTCGCCTCGGGGTTGCTCTCGGCCCCCGCCTCGGCCAGCTCGGCCTCGGCCAGCGCGTCGGCGAGCCGCCGCGCGTCGCCGGTGGCGACGCCGAGATCGAGCAGCGCCTGGGCGCGGATCAGGTGGGCGCGCGTGCCCTGCAGGTTGCCCAGCACGTCGAGCGCGCGCGCCGGCAGGCCCGACTCGACCAGCAGCGCGGCGTCGAACAGGTTGACGATCGGGTCCGGCTCGGGCGTGCCCTGGCCGAACCAGGCGATCGACGAGCGCGCCTTGACCGCCGTCTCGAAGTCGCCGGCGAGCAGCCGCGCCATCGCGACGCGCCCGAGGTACCGCGGCTCGCGCGGCCCGTCGGCGAGCGCCTGCACCAGCGCGGTGTCGAACGCCTCGTACGTCTCGGTCTGGTACTGCGCCATCGCGAACGCGAGCTGGCGGTAGCCGCGGACGCGCACGCCGAGGTTCTTCTTCTCCGGCAGCTTGACGTTGAGCACCGCGAGCGTGCCGGTGTTGTCGTCGACCGCGTCGGCGCCGCGCTCGGCGCGCGCCAGGACCTGGCCGACGAGCGCGAGCGGATGATCCGGCTCGCGCTCGAGCACCCGCGCGTACAGCGCCTGCGCCTCGTCGAACTTGCCGTCGTCGACGAGCAGATCGGCCTGCTCGATCATCGCGACCAGCAGCCCGTCGTCAACGTCACCGTCACCGCCCCCCGAGCCCGGCTCGGCCGCCGCGGCGAACGCGGTGCGCGCCGCCGCGCGCTCGCCCGCGGCGAGCATCATCCGACCTTGCAGCCACCGCGCCCAGCGGTCGTCGCCGTGGTCGGCGAGGTACGTCTCGAGCTCGCCGCGCGCCGCGGCCAGGCTCGGCGCGGCGTCCGGCTTCTCGGTCAACCGGGCCAGCGCGAACGCGGCGCGCGCCCGCACCAGCTCGTCGTAGCCGTCCTGGCCGTCCTTCTTGATCGCGCGCGCCGCGCCGTCGATCGCGCGATCGGTGGCGAGCCCGGGCAGGCCGTACAGCACCGCCTGCAGCGCGGTCACCTCGGCGACGTCGGCGAACGTCGGCGTGTGCTTGGAGTCCTTGTCGAGCGCCATCGCCAGGCGCTTGGCCGCGGCGTCGAGATCGTCGTAGCTGCCCGAGGCCTTGAGCTCGGCGGCCTCGCCCCGGTACTTCGCGATCGCCTCGGCCTTCGCCTGCTCGCTGTACAGGTAGTACGCGACGCCGCCGCCGGCGCCGAGCACGAGCAAGACGAACAGGCCGATGAACATCTGGCCCGACGACCGCCCCCACCGCCGGTCCGGCTTGACGTCGATCTCCCCGTCCGGAACCCGGACACCGGGCACGTCGAGCAGCCCTCCGGTGAGCAGGTCGTTGAGGTAGTTCTCGCCCGCGGCGGCCGACTGGCGGAGCGCCGCGGCCGCCGGGTTGGGCGGCTTGGCGGCAGAGATGACGCGCGGCCGGACACCCGCTGGCGCCGCGGCCGGGCTGGCCGGCGGCGGCGCCGCGGCCTTGTTCGGGCGCGGCGCGGCCGCGGCC
>WYBA01000268.1 GCA_011526095.1 Myxococcales bacterium
CGGGGGGCCCCCCCCCCCCCCCCCCCCACGAGTCGAAGGGCCAGCCTTCCGGTTCATGGGCTCGGCAGGCTGGTCCTTCGACTGGCCCTCGCTTCGCTCGGGCCGCTCAGGACGCACGGATCCAGGGTCCCGACGAGAACTCCGAGACTTGTTGGTTCCTGAGGACGCTGACAGTCGACGGTGCCTGGCTCAGCGCAGCGCGAGGTCGACCGACACCGGCAGGTGGTCCGACACGGTCACGTCATCGCCGATCGCGGCGCCGAGCACGTCGAGCCCGCGCGGGTAGAGCGAGTCGAGCCGCACGTCGACGACCGGCAGCTCGTCGGTCGGTCCCAGCGCCGAGGTCGGCGCGGCGTAGCCCAGCCCGGTCATCATCGCGTCGATCGCGACCGCGGCGTCGAAGTCGGTGATCGCCTGCGCCGGCAGGCTCGGCACCACGCCCTCGGCCCACGCCCACGGGATCGTGTTGAGGTCGCCGCCGACGATCACCGGATCCCCGTGATCGACGACGGTGGGGCGCAGCTGGCGCAGCCGATCGGTCACGCCGAGCCGCAGGTCGAGGTGGACGTCGACGACGCGCACGGTCGCCGCGGGATCGCCGCCGACGACGACGTCGACCGCGAGCGCGATCCGACGGCGCGTGTTGAAGCCGATCTCGGCGCGTGCGAGCTCCATCACGGCGACGTCGGCCAGCGGGTGGCGGCTGAGCACGGCGAGCCCGTGCGTCACGCCATCGCCCGCGTCGGGCTCGAGGCGCGCCGGGGCGTAGACGTGGTTCATCGCCAGCGCCGCGGCGAGCCGCGCCGCGCGCGAGCCGCCCTCGCCCGGGTGCGCCTCGATCTCCTGGAGCAGCACGACGTCCGCGCCGGCGAGCGCCGGGTGCGTCGCGAGCGTGTCGGCCAGGCCCGCCACGTCCTCGCCGAAGTGGACGTTGAAGCTGACCACGCGCAGCCGCTCGCCCATCGCCGGCGGCGGGTACGCGTCGGCGACGACCTCCGGGCGCAGCGCGGGGTCGACGATCTCGTCCGGCGCGAGCCACACGCCCGGCGCGCCGAGCTCCGGCCCGCACCCAGCGGCCGCCATCGCGGCGACCGCGGCGATCGCCCTCACGGTCGCGCCCCGATCGCCACGCCGCCCCACGGCACGACGTCGTCGCGCCCGATCACGACCGACAGCGACGTCCGCGCGAACCAGCGCCGCGCGAACCGGACCTCCCACCCGGTGGTGAGCTGGTAGCCGGCGTCGGTCGTGCGCTCGCCCTCCCACTCCGGCACCGGCGACTCGACGACGTGGTGGACGAGCTGCGGCCCGAGCTGCATGAACCACCCATGTCGCCCGCGCCGCGCCAGCTCGGCGCCGACGTACGGGGACAGCGACAGGAACCGCTCGTCGGCGATCCACGTCGCGCTGACCGCGACGCCGGCGAACAGCCGCGGCGACAGCCGGTACTCGTAGCCGAGGCCCCAGTACCCGCCCTTGCCCAGCGCCTCGACGTAGACCGCGTGACGAGGCGGCGCGAGCGCCTCACGCCCGGTCACCGCGCGCGGCGCCTCGGCGCGCAGCGGCGCGACGGCCTCGGCGAGCAGCGCGTAGAGCTCCGCCGTCCACGCCGGCGCGCCGGCCACCGCGGGCGCCGGGCGCACCCGCAGGTCCGTCGGCACGATGATGATCCTCGAGCGCGCCAGCCCGGTGTCGGCGACCAGCGTGAACAGCTCCTCGATCGCCGGGTCCCCCATCGCCAGGCAGCCGATCGACACGTCGCTGCCGTGGATCATGATCGCGCCGCCGAGGTCGGTGCGCCCGTCCGCCTCGGCGTGCGCGCGGTCGAACGCGTTGGGGTAGTCGACGTGCATCGACAGGTGGTAGGCGCTGTTGGGGTTGAACCAGTCGATCGCGTAGACGCCCTCGGGCACCTGGCCGTCGCCCTCGCGCAGCTTCGGCCCGGCCTCACCGCTCGCCGCCATCACCGGGTAGTCGCGGACGAGGCGGAGCGTGCCGTCGCCGTCGGGGCCGGGCACCCACACCTCGATCCGCGCCTCGTCCTTGATCGCGAGCAGCGTGACCGCCGCCGGCGGGTACGCGACGCCCGCGGCCTCGAACGCCGGCGCCAGCCGCGCGCGGGCGTCCGCGCCGTACTGGGCGAGCCGGCTCGCCACCGTCGCGCGCGCCGCGCCATCGGCGCCGTCGTCGAGGCCGGCCGCGCCGGCGGTCGCGCACGCGGCCGCGCCGAGCGCCACCGTGACGATCACCCCGACCGATCGAGCGCGCATCCCTTCCGTGGTAGCACGCGCGCCGCCGCGCGGCGCCGCCGTCCGTCGCCGCCGTGACGGCGTGCACGCCACCTGGAACCACGCCGCGCGGTCATCGCCCGCGCAGCGCCTTGACCAGCCAGCCGCCCTTGACCCGCCCGACGAGCTTGCGCATCTCGATCGACGCGCGGCCGTGGGAGATCCGCTGCTCGACGAGATCGTCGACGATCCGGCGCGCGGCGTGGGTGCGGCGCACGCTGTCCATCCAGTCGAGCCAGCCCTCGGTCCACGCCGCGACGCGATCGAGCAGCCCGGCCTTCTTCTGCTCGACCAGCGCGGCGCGCCGCCGCTGCCAGATCGCCTCGACCTTGGCCGCGATCCGCTGGCGCGCCGCGGCCTCGTCGGGGCCGGGGCGGTGCGGCGGCAGCCGCGCCAGGATCGCGCGCGCCAGCCCGGTGTCGACCAGCCCGTGGTCCTCGAACCCCTCGAGCTCGATCAGCGCGGCGAGCCGGCGGTCCTCGCGGCCGCTGGCCTGCTCGCGCAGCGTGCGCACGACGAGATCGAGCGCCAGCCACCGGTAGACGAAGTCGAGGCCGGTGCCCTTGATGTTCTGCGTCCCCATCAGCGTGACCTCGGATCCCGGCGGGACGCTGCGGGCGCAGCGCTCGATGATCTGATCGCCGGTCGCGCCCGCGTCCTCGATCACCTCGACCTGGGCGAGGAACATCGCGCGGTAGGCCGCGGCGAACTCCGCGCGGAACGCGCCGCGCGCCGCCTCGCTCGGGGCGGCGAACAGCCGCGTCAGCCGGTCCTCGAGCCGCGCCCGCACGACCATCCGCGCCAGCTCCGCGGTGAACGCCTCGATCGCGTCGTCGACCGTCGGCGACTCGAGCGTCTCCGGCCAGTCGTCGTCCGGCTCGGGCGTCGTCCGCGCCACCAGCGCCGCGCGCGCCGCGTCGACCAGCGCGCGATCGCCCCGCACCTGCTTGCGGACGTCGGCCAGCTCGACCGCGCCGTCGAGCCCGTCGCGCAGCCACCGCGTCACCTCGGCGGCGAGCGCGTCGCGCCGGGTCGCGTCGACCACGGCGCCGGCGGGCGCGGCGTAGATCGCGAGCCGCACCAGCGCGGCCTCGGCCGCCGGGCGCGGGATCCGCAGGTTGCCGAGCTCCCGCGCGACGCGGGTCGCGACGACGTCGGGCACGGCGCCGGGCCGCAG
This sequence comes from Myxococcales bacterium, assembly GCA_011526095.1. Classification (GTDB taxonomy): domain Bacteria; phylum Myxococcota_A; class Polyangia; order Haliangiales; family Haliangiaceae; genus WYBA01. The sequence goes on from WYBA01000268.1 coordinate 3,466, forward strand.
CTCGTCGGGCTCGACCAGGCTGGTCTCGCGCAGGTAGTCGCCGAGCGCGGCGTCGAGGAACCCGCGCAGGCCCTTGAGGTTGGTGCCGATCAGGACGTGGCGATCGAACGCGACGTCGCGCACCAGGATCCGCGCGAACACCTCGGACCGCGCGATCCGGTCGGCCCGGTTGTTGACCACGGTCACGACCAGGCGGTGCGGCTCGCGGTCGAGGTCGAGCTGGTCGAGCTTCATCCGCCGCCAGTTGTTCATGAACCCGGTGCGCTCGTTGGCCGAGTTGCCGCACACGAACGTGAGGTAGCGGCCGCGCACCCGGCACCGCGGGTAGGCCTTGAGCACGCCGAGGTCGGGGACGACGTTCTGCGCCATCGTCAGCCGCGCGAGGTCGGGCTCGAGCCCGAGCTCGACGCCGACGCGCGTCACCAGCGCGATGTTGCGCGGGTGCTCGCGGTACGGGAACAGGTCGAGGACGTCGTCGGCGATCAGCTCCGCGTCGCGCTCGCCGACGGTGTACAGCGTCGTGCCGCGGCGGCGGCAGACGTCGCGGAACATCGGCAGGTAGCTGGCCTCGCTCGTGACCAGCGTCGAGCGATCCGGGATGAACTCGGTGATCACGTCGGCGACGTTGAACCCGGCGGGCCCCTGGATGTCCTCGTGATCGGGGTAGCAGTTGGTCAGCGTGACCAGGTCGTCCTTCATCCAGTCGCGCTGGAGCTGCTGGACGTAGCGCGGGTTGAGCGCCATGCACTCCCACAGGAACACCTCGGCGCGCAGCCGCGCCGCGAGCAGCAGCAGCGCGCGCTGCTCCCAGATCGTCGCCTTGTCGTACGGCCGGTAGATGAAGATCTCGACCGGCTGCGCCATCGGCGCCGAGTGGATGAACATCGCCTCGCACCCGGTGGTCTTGACGAACACCTCGAAGCCCAGCCCGTCGAGCATCCCGGCCTTGAGCCGCTCGGTGCCCGACTTGCCGCGCGTCCCCCACCCGCCGATCGTCAGCGGGATCGCGGCGCGCGCGTGCTCGATCTCGCGCCGCTTGCGCCAGCCGCCGGTGAAGAACAGCGTGGCCAGCGCGCCGCCGAACGCGACCAGCGCGAGCTGGCTGTTCTGCGTCGGCGAGGTGAAGTACGCGCGGTGGGACGCCAGCCAGTCGCCGAGCTCGGTCAGCGGCCCGGCGAGCGCGAGCGCGGTGACGCCCGACGCCGCTGACGGTGAGGACGCCGCCGCCTCCTCGGCGCCGACGAACAGCTCGGTCACGGCCGGCGGCACCGGCGCCGCCACCGCCCCGGCCGCGTCGCGCCGGTGCGGCTCGAACCGCATCGCGACGCCGTAGCGCCGCGCCAGCTCCTCGACGTAGCGCCGCCGCCGCCGGTCGCGGTAGGTGC
>WYBA01000002.1 GCA_011526095.1 Myxococcales bacterium
CCGCTTCATCGCGCGCCTCACAGCTCCGCCGAGACCGACAACCACACGCTGCGGCTGGGTGGATAGGGGGCGACGTCGTAGTTGCGCCCGATCGCCTGGTTGCCGAAGTTCGAGACCTCGGGGTCGAGCCCGCTGTACCCGGTCAGGGTCCACAGGTTGCGGCCGGCGAGCGTGACGTGGACGGTGTCGACCGCGCCGAGCCCCGCGACCCACGCCGCCGGCAGCTCGTAGCGCACCGCGACCTCGCGCAGCTTGAGGTACGTCGCGTCCTCGACGTACGGCTTGATGTCGCCGCGATCGAACGCGGCGATCCGCTCGGCGCCGGAGTCGATCACGCCCGGGGTCGAGCCGTCGTCGACGAAGTCGACCGAGGTCTGCCCGGCGTCGTAGAGCAGGCGCGTGAGGTTGACGACGTGCGAGCCCTGCTGCCAGTCGAGCAGCGAGGTGAAGGTCAGCCGCCGCCACCGCACCTCGTTGGCGAGGCCGACGCGGAACCGCGGCTCGCCGTCGCCGAGCGCGCCGATCGTGCCGTCGCGGTCGCGGGTGCCGACGATCTGCGTGGCGCTCTTGTGCTCCTCGATCCGGTTGGCGCCGAGACCCGTACCGAACCCGGCGGCGGTGACGTCGAAGAACTCGATGCCGTCGGGCAGGTCGGTGACGCGCGAGCGGTTCAGCGTGAAGACGAGGCGCGCGGTCCAGTCGACCGGCGCGACGACCGGCGTGACCTGCGCGGCGAGCTCGAGCCCGCGGTTGCGCATCCGCCCGCCGTTGAACACCTCGGTGGTGAAGCCGGTCGAGGTGGCGAGCGAGCGCTCCAGCAGCAGGTCGGTGACGACGCGCTGGTAGTAGGTGACCTCGACGACGGCGCGCTGGCCGAACGCGACCGCGTCGAGCCCGACCTCGAGCTCGCGCTGGCGCTCCGGCGCGATGGCGGGGTCCCCGGCGCCGTCGCCGAGCGCCAGCCCGGGCTCGCCGTCGATCGTGCCGGAGCCGTCGAGCGGCGTGAACTTCTGGCCGTAGAGCGGGCGGTTGCCGGCCTCGCCGTAGGCGCCGCGCACGCGGAGCTGGTCGACGTGCGGGTGGAGCGTCGGCAGCGCGTAGACGACCGCCAGCTTGGGGAACAGGTAGTAGCGCGACGGGTCGCCGTTGAGGCTCGACCGCTCGGCGAGCAGGCCGCCGAGCAGCGTCAGGTCGTCGTCGAGCAGCGCGACCTCCTCCTGGAGGTAGAGCCCGAGGTCGCGCGTGCGCTGCCGCGCCTGCTCGAGCGTGATCGACCGGGCGCTGTCGACGCTGCCCGGGCCGGCGGTGAGGCCGCGCGCGGTCGCGTAGACGCTCGCCAGCTCGGTCGTGTCGAACAGCAGGCCCGCCGCGAACGCGCTGCGCAGCGCGCCGCCGCGCGGCGCGTACGCCCAGGTCGCGCCGGCGCCGAGGTTGACGCCCAGGTGGGTCGTCGTCGCGTCGACCGCGGTGCCGGCGAGGCCGTCGTCGTCCTCGAAGTGCAGCGCGGCCGGCGCGAGGATCGTGTTCTTCTGGTCGAAGCTGTCGAGGCCGAGGTTGGCGACGATCCGGACGACGCTGCCGCCGTGGTCGAGCACGTCGAGCGCCGCGCTGCCGCCGGCGATCACCCGCCACACGTCCTCGTCGCTGTCGAACCGCGCCACGCTCTGCAGCGGGTTGGCGCCGCTGGTCACCGCCGGGTTGACCGGATACGCGCCGCCGGCGCCCGGGCGCAGGTCGACGAAGCTCGGCGTGCCGGACAGCACCATGTAGGTCGAGGCGCGCGTGTTGTCGTTGTTGAACAGGCCGCGGTCCGAGGCGGCGTGGATGATGTGGGCGCTGACGGCGAGGCGCAGCCGGTCGAACAGGCGGAAGGTGAGGCCGAGCCGGCCGGCCTGGCGCGCGAAGTCGGTGCCGACCACGACGCCGGGCTCGTCGCGGACCGAGATCGAGCCGTGATAGCCGACCTGCTCGGTGCCACCCGAGGCGCTCGCGATCGTCTCGGTCGCGAGCACGCTGCGCGTGATCGCCGCCTCGTGGTCGTACGCGGCGCCGCCGCCGTCGGTGTACGCGGCGACCAGCGGCGAGCCGGCGCCGTAGGCCGCCATCACCTCGGTCGCCGAGCCGAACCGGCGCGAGCCCAGCCGGTTCGACGGCGACGCCAGCCCGAACCGCTGGGTGACGTGGACGCGCGGCGGGCCGCCGCGCGCGCGCCGGGTCGTGATGATGACGACGCCGTTGGCCGCCTTGCTGCCGTACAGCGCCGCGGCCGAGGCGCCCTTGAGCACCTCGACCGACTCGATGTCGGCGAGGTCGAGGTCGGCGATGCGGTTGACCGGATCGTCCTGGAACGCGCGGCTGCCGCCGGCGGTCGCGGCGGTCACGGCGTTGCGCCCGGTCGGGACGGCGACGTTGGAGACGATCACGCCGTCGACGACGAACAGCGGCGAGCTCTGGCCGTTGATCGTCGAGATCCCGCGCAGCCGCAGCTGGGCGCCGCCGCCGGGCGCGCCCGAGTTGGTCTGGAGGTTGGCGCCCGCGATCTTGCCCTGCAGCGCCACCTCGACCGTCTGCGCCGGCACCGCGGCGAGCTGCGCGGCGGTCACCACCGACGCGCCGCTGGCGAGGTGCTGCTTGACGATCACCGGCGCGCGCGCCTCGACGACGATCTCCTCGGCCCACGCCAGCCCCAGCGTCGCGACGACCTCGTCGACGCGCGGCGGGACGGCGAGCCGCTCGGCGGCGAACCCGACCGCGGTGACGTCGAGCGCGACCTCCCCCACCGGCAGCCCGTCGATCACGAACGTCCCGGTCTCGTCGGAGATCGCGACGACGCTGGTGCCGACCACCGCGACCGCCGCGCCGGCCACCGGCTCGCCGGTGTCGGCGTCGACGACCGTGCCGCGGACCGCGCGGGTCGCCGGGGCCTCGCCGGGCTCCAGCGGATCGGTCGGCGCGAGCGCGATCTTGGCGACGCTGTCGCCCGCGGCGACCTGCACCGACGCCGGCTCGTACGCGTCCGACGGGAACGTCACGTCGAGGGTGACGTCGGCGGTCTTGACGCCGACGAGCTGGAACAGCCCGTCCTCGTCGGTCGTGGCGGCGAGGTCCGTGCCCCGGACGGTCACGGTCGCGCCCATCACCGGCGCGCCGGACACCGCGTCGCGCACCAGCCCGGAGACCAGGCGCGTCGCCGCGGCCTCGACCTTCTTGCGCACGAGCGTGACGCTCACGGTCATCGCGCCCCGCCCCGCCGGCACCGGCACCGCGACCGGCACGCGGTCCGGCGCGGTGACGCGCAGCAGCAGCTCGCCGACCGGCGCCTTGTCGATCGTGAACGCGCCGAGGTCGGTGCTCAGCGTCGTCAGCTCGGGCGCGCCGTCGACGTCGATCTGCGCGCCGGCGATGCCCTCCCCGTTCTCGTCGCTGACCAGCCCGGTGACCGTGCGGGTCTGGGCGTGCGCCGGCGACGTGGCGAGCACGAGCCACAGCCCGATGGCGCCCACGACGAGCCACCGTGTACGTCCGCGTAACATCGCTACCTCTGCTGATCCTGGCAGAGCCCCGCCGGCGGGCGGTCTCCCCGGGCCGTCGATATCACAAACGCGCGCTCGTGTTACGAACGCCGCATGCTCCGCCGTCCTCCCCTCGCCGCGAGCGTATGCGCCCTCGCCTTCCTGGCGTGCGGTCCGGCCACCCGCCCGACTCCCGCCGCGCCTCCCGGCGACGACCGCCCCCGGCTCGACGTCACCGACGCGTGGGCCGATCCCGAGGGCGACCGCCCGCGCGGGCTCGTGCGGTCCCCGGTCGCGCGCCAGGCGGCGCTGATCAACCCGATGGCGAAGCCGATCGTGATCCGCGGCGCGACGATCCTGACCGCGAGCGGCGCGCGCCACGACGGCGGCGTGATCGTGCTCGACGGCGGCGCGATCACCTACGTCGGGCCGGGCCCGGGCGAGGTGCCCGCCGACGCCACGGTCATCGACGGCACCGGCAAGTTCGTCACGCCGGGCATCATCGACGCGCACTCGCACCTCGGTGTCTACCCCGCGCCGAGCGCGAACGCCCACTACGACGGCAACGAGGCCGTGGCGCCCAACACCGCCTACGCCCGCGCCGAGTACGGCTACCTGCCGCAGGACCCGCAGATCCCGCGCGCGCTCGCCGGCGGCGTGACGACCGCGCTGATCCTGCCGGGCTCGGCCAACCTGATCGGCGGCCACGGCTTCACCGTGCAGATGCGACCCGGGGTCACCGCCGACGATGTCGCGTTCCCCGGCGCCCCGCCGACGGTGAAGATGGCGTGCGGCGAGAACCCCAAGCGGGTCTACGGCGAGAAGGGCGGGCCGCAGACGCGGATGGCCGAGTACGCCGCGTTCCGCGCCGCGTTCCACGAGGCGGCGGCGTACGCCGCGAAGCAGGCGGCCTACCGGCGTCAGCGCGCGGCGTGGGAGCACAAGCGCGCGCGCGCCGCGGAGCTTGACGCAGCGCACGCGGCGGCGGGCAAGCGGGGCGCGGTCGAGCCGGTCGCGGCGCCCGAGCCGGTCGCAGTCGACCTCAAGCTCGAGACGCTGGCGGCGGTGCTGCGCGGCGAGGTGCTGGTGCAGATCCACTGCTACCGCGCCGGCGAGATCGCCGAGATGGTCGACATCTCCGAGGAGCTCGGCTTCCAGATCCGGTCGTTCCACCACGCGCTCGAGGCGTACAAGGTGCGCGAGCGCCTGGTCGACCACGGCATCGCGATCAACACCTGGGCCGACTGGTGGGGGTTCAAGCTCGAGGCGTTCGACGGGATCCCCGAGAACGCCGGGCTGTTCACCGAGAGCGGCGGGCGCGCCACGATCCACTCCGACTCGTCGGTCGGGATCCAGCGGCTCAACCAGGAGGCGGCCAAGGCGCTGGCCTCGGCGCGCGCCGCGGGGCTGCGGATCACCGACGACGAGGCGCTGCGCTGGATCACGGCGAACCCGGCGTGGGTGCTCGGCATCGACGACGTCACCGGCACGCTCGAGGCCGGCAAGCGCGCCGACGTCGTGGTGTGGAGCGGCGACCCGTTCAGCGTGTACAGCAAGGCGGAGCTGGTGGTGATCAGCGGCGAGGTCGCGTACGACCGCGCGGCGGGCCCGGCGCCGACCGACTACGAGCTCGGCAACAGCGCGCGCGAGCGCGCGGTGAAGGAGACGCGGTGATGCGCGCGCTGACCACCCTCGTCGCCGCGGCGGTGCTCGCGGCGCCCGCGCCCGGCGCGGCGGAGACGATCGCGATCGAGGGCGCCACGGTCTACGTGACGCCCGACAAGCAGCTCGACGACGCGACGGTCGTGATCGTCGACGGCAAGATCACCGCGATCGGGGCGGGCGCGAAGGTGCCGGCGGGCGCGACGCGGATCGACGGCGCCGGCAAGATCGTCACCGCCGGGCTGATCGAGGCGCACTCGCAGCTCGGCCTGGTGCTCGTCGATCAGGAGGGCTCGGGCAACGACGGCCAGCTGTCGCTGGACGCCGACAAGGTCCACGCCGCGTACCGCGTGGCCGACGCCTACGACGCCGACGCGATCACGCTCCCGGTGGCGCGCACCGGCGGCGTGACGTCGGCGGTCGCCGTGCCGTCGGGCGGCCTGGTCGCCGGGCAGTCGGCGTGGATCTCGCTCGCGGACGGCCTGACCGTCGACGACGCGGTGCGCGCGTCGGCGGCGATGCACGCCGCGCTCGGCAACGACGCCGGCGCCGCCAGCGGCGGCTCGCGCGGCCGGGCGATCACGATGCTGCGCGAGCTGCTCGACGACGCGGCGGCGTACGGCAAGACCAAGGGCGCCTACGATCGCGGCCAGTCGCGCGAGCTGGCGGCGAGCCGCGGCGATCTCGAGGCGCTCGCGCCGGTGCTGCGCGGCGCGCTGCCGCTGGTCGTGAGCGCCGAGTCGGAGACCGACATCCGCGCCGCGCTGCGCCTGGCGAAGGCGCGCAAGCTGCGGCTGGTGATCGTCGGCGGCACCGAGGCGTGGAAGGTCGCCGACGAGCTGGCCAAGGCGAAGGTCGCGGTGATCCTCGACCCGACGCAGAACCTGCCGTGGAAGCTCGAGGCGCCCGACGTCCGCGACGACGCGGCCGCGACACTCGCCGCGGCCGGCGTCCAGGTCGCGATCTCGACGATGGGCAACGCGTCCGCCGCGCGGACGCTGCGCCAGCTCGCCGGCAACGCCGTCGCCGAGGGGATGTCGTGGCAGGCGGCGCTCGCGGCGCTCACGACCGTGCCCGCCGCGATCTACGGCGTCACCGACCGCGGCACGGTCGAGCCGGGCAAGGTCGCCGACGTCGTCGTGTGGAGCGGCGACCCGCTCGAGCTGTCGACCCGCGCCGAGGTCGTGATCATCGGCGGCGTGGTGCAGTCGCTCGAGACGCACCAGAGCAAGCTGTTCCGCAAGCACCGCTAGCTCTCCGTCGCCGTCTCCGTCTCCGTCTGGGATCCCCCGCTCGTCCCTGCTCAGGATGAGCGGAGCTTTCTCCGTCTCCGCCTCCGTCTCCGTCTCCGTCGCCGTCTCCGTCTCCGTCTCCGTCTCCGTCTCCGTCTCCCGTCTCCGTCCCCGCCTCCGCCTCCGTCTCCGTCTCCGCCTCCGCCGGGCCGCGCTCCGCGCGACCTCTCGCGCTCTCGCCTACAGCCGCTGGCCCCAGGCGTGGCGCGCGAGCAGCGCGTCGGCGCGCAGGCGCAGGCCCTCGGCCAGCGCGCCCGAGGCCGCGGCGGTCAGCGCGTCGGCGAGCTCGTCGGCGTCGGCGAACCGGTCGTCGGGGCGCTTGGCCATCGCGAGCGCGAGGACGCGGTCGACGTCGGGCGGCATCTCGGCCAGCGCCGACGGCCGGGTCGGCATCTTGTAGACGACGTCGTACAGCGTCGTCGGCACGTCCTTGCCGGTGAACGGCGGGTGGCCGGTCAAGCAGCGGTAGGCGATCGCGCCGAGCGCGTAGAGATCCGCGCGCCAGTCGGTCTCCTCGCCGCGCGCCTGCTCCGGCGCCATGTAGCCCGGCGTGCCGACGACGTGGCCGCGCGTCAGCGTGCCGCTCGCGCCGACCTTGGACACGCCGAAGTCGAGGATCTTCCACGTCAGCACGTGGTCCTTCTCGGCGAGGAACAGGTTGTGGGGCTTGATGTCGCGGTGGACGATCCCGGCGGCCTTCGCCGCGCGCAGCCCCGCCCCGACCTGGCGGACCAGCGACACCGTCTGCGCCGGCATCAGGCGCCGGCGCCGGCGCAGGATGTGGGCGAGGTCGAACCCGCGCAGCCGCTCCATCGCCAGGAACGGGATCTCGCCGGTGGTCGTGCCGACCTCGAGCACCGCGACGACGTTGGGGCTGTCGAGCTTCGCCGCCGCCTCGGTCTCGCGCAGGAACCGCTTGACGTGCTGCGGGTCGGCGAGCGCGCCGCTGTGCAGGAGCTTGACCGCGGCCTCGGTGCCGTCGTGGACGCTGACCGCCTCGTAGACCTCGCCCATGCCGCCGCGCCCCAGCAGCGCGCCGAGCTTGAACGAGCCGACGACCTGCTCGCTGTACCGCCCCGGCCCGCCGACGCGCAGCGCGCGGTCGAGCTCGGCGCGCGCCTCGGCGAGCAGCGCCTCGCGCTGCGACACCGCGCGCACCGCCTTCTCCAGCTGCTCGACCGCATCGAGCAGCGTGCGGCGGCTGCCGCGCGCCGTCAGGTAGGCGCAGACGAACAGGAACTGCACGACCGCCTGGCTCATCACCTGCTCGCGCGCGGACATCTGCGTCGCCTTGATCAGCCCGCGGTCCGTGATCCAGCCGAGCAGGATCGGGGTCGAGATCGCGAGGTGCAGCAGCGCGCACCACAGGTACAGCCACAGCACCGCGCGCGCGCTCGCGCCGAAGCTGAAGAAGTAGATGCCGTAGACGATGATCGCCGTCGCCGGCGACATCGTCCCCCAGTAGTAGACGCCGCCGTAGGCGCCGACCGCGATCAGCATCGCGGCCACGGTCAGCCGCTGGATCGTGAACCCGGCCGGCTCGCGCGTGACGTGGAGCATCCACAGCGACGTCGCGACCACGACCGCGCAGCCCGCGGTCATCACGAGGCGCGCGAACGGATCGCCGCCCGCGATCGACACCGCGGCGAGCGCCGCCAGCACGATCGCGATCGCGATCTTGAGGAACATCCGGGTGCGAACGATCTCCTCGGCCTGCAGCGCCTCGACCGGGGTGGTCGCGGTCGTGCCGCTCGACGCGGTCGACGACTGGCGCGTGTCCTCGGTCGACGCGCTCGGCAGCCCGCGCGCCGCGGGGATCTGCTGCGTCGGCTGGTCGTGGACCCGGTCGGCCGCCGGGCGGGGCAGCCGCGGCCGCGGCGCGTCGAGCGGCACCGGCGCCGACGGCGGCGGCGTCGAGATCCCGCCGGAGGTGCGGCGCTTGGCGACCGGCGCGGCGACCGCCGTGGGCTCGGTCGGCGGCGGATCCGCCGCGGTCGCGCCGTCGTCGCCGTCGAGGGGCTCGCCGTCGCCGACGTCGGCGAGCAGGTCCCGGTCGACGCCGGCGCCCGCGTCTACGTCTGCGTCTCGCGATGGCACGCGCCGGACAGGATATCGCCGAAACGACCGAGGCGCCCCTTTCGGGGCGCCCCGCGTCACGACCAGGAGGTCGGCGTCACGCGCGGCTCACAGCCCGGGCATCGGCGGCTCGACCGGCGTGTCGCCGCCGCTGGCGCACCGCTCGAACTCCCACTCGAGGCACTCGCACGTGCCGTCCGGGTAGCAGGTGCAGCCGGCGCCGTTGTACAGCGGGACGCAGTCGGCGCGCGCCGCGCACTCCCACTCGGTCGTCAGCGACTCGCAGCTCGCGGCGGTGCCGCACGCCCACTCGGGGATGCAGTAGCCGGTGTAGCAGGCGTTGTCGCCGACGCCGGGCGTGGTGCCCGCCGGGCAGCTCGGGGGCGCCATGTCGCACGCCACCGGCAGGTAGCACTGGCCCGGATCATCGGGGCCGCACGCCGACTCGGGGATGCAGAACCCCGTCCAGCAGCCGTCGAGGATGCCGGGGACGGTGCCGCCCGGGCAGGTCGGCGGCAGCGCGTCGCAGAACACGTCGCCGGTGCACTCGCCCGGGTTCATCGTGCCGTCCGGGACGCACGTCGCGCTGCACGTCCCGCCGCAGTCGCTGCCGTCGGGCGGGCAGTCCGGGCAGACCTCCTCGCAGTGGTAGCCGGGCGCGCAGTCGATCAGCTCGCAGCCGTTCGGCACGTCGGGCACGCACTGGCTGGTGCACCACGCGGTGCACACGCCGCTGGGATCGCACTCGTCGTAGCAGACCGTCTCGCAGTGGGTGCCCGGCTCGCACATCGCGTCGAGGCACTTGGTCGGCTCGTCGGGGACGCAGAACGCCTCGCAGAACGACGGCTCCGGGGCGTCGCCGTCGCCGCCGCCGCCGCCGTAGCACTGCTCCTCGCAGTGGTAGCCGGGGCCGCAGTCGACCGTCGCGCACGCGCCGACCGGCACGCACTGGCCGTAGCACACGGCCGGGCAGTCCATCCCGTCCTCGCAGCCCGGCGGCGGCAGGCAGTCGGTCTCCGACGTGCACTGGTAGCCGGCCGGGCACTCCTCGTCGGAGTAGCAGCCCAGGGCCCACGGCTCGGGCTGGCAGTACGAGAACGTGCTGCCGCCGCCCGCCTCGTCCTCCCAGGTCGACGTGTAGACCGCGGCGCAGTCGTCGTCCTGCGAGCACTGCTCGGCGTCGAGGCCGTCGCAGCTCTCGTAGTCGACCGGGCCGGGCGCGGCGCCGACGCACTCGTCGAACACCGGCGTGAACAGCGCGTCGCAGTCGGCCCACGGCGGGCACGAGTCGAGCCAGTAGGTCGCGCGGCAGCCGTCGGTGCGCTGACAGGTCAGCTCGTCGAGGCCCTCGCACGCGGTCGGGCACGACGCCCAGTTCGGCAGCGCGAGGTCACCGGCCAGCCGGTCGTCGCCGTAGCACCCGCCGCCGCCGCCGCCGCCCCACGTCTCGCACTCGTTGGTCTGCGGGTTGCGCAGGCCCCAGCCGGGCTCGGGCGCCCCGTCGTAGCACGGCGGGTCGTCGTCACCGTCGTAGATGACGCAGCCGCCGAGGGCGGACGCGACCAGCAGCGCGGTGAAGGAGAGGGTGGAGGGTCGACATGGACGGCTCATGATGGGCACCTCGGTGGGAAGGGAATCGAGTCGCGAGTTGCCGACCGGTTCAGCAAAGGGCGCGCCACATGGCAGCGCGCGCAACTGCCCGATCGTACAGTGCGGACGGCCCAAGCCCTTCAGATTTCCGAGGCTTGACTGCCCTGGGATCGCGGATTAACCCTCGGTCCCCGACTGTCCGCGGCGGCTCCTCCTTAGATCCAAGGGCTCCATGCGCCTCGTCCTGGCTTTCTCGTGCTTCTTCCGGCTGTTGTTCGGCCGCAAGCTCCACCCCGACGTCGCGGCGTACCTGCCCGACCAGCTCAAGGCGCTCCCCGCGCCCGAGCCGAAGCCCGAGCCGAAGGCCAAGCCGGAGCCCGAGGCCAGGCCCGAGCCGAAGCCCGAGCCCAGGCCTGAGCCCCCGCCGAAGGAGGACCGGGCCAAGAACGCCGCGCAGCACCACAAGGACGGCGCGCTCACCCTGCTGGCGATCCTCCAGCGCGAGGGCCGGCTCGTCGACTTCCTGCGCGAGAGCCTCGACGGCCACGACGACGCGGCGATCGGCGCCGCCGCGCGCGACGTCCACCGCGGGTGCAAGAAGGCGATCGACGAGCACTTCTCCCTCGAGCCGATGATGCCCGGCCAGGAGGAGGAGCGCGTCACGGTGCCCAGGGGGTTCGATCCGGCGGAGATCCGGCTGATCGGCGAGGCGCGCGGCGAGCCGCCGTTCAAGGGCACGCTGCGCCACCACGGCTGGCGCGCCGCCGACACGCGGCTGCCGGGGCTGGCCGAGGGCGTCGACCGCACGGTGATCGCGCCGGCCGAGGTGGAGGTCTGATGTCGGCGACGTCGGGCGCGTCGCGGTTCGTCGTCGGGATCGACCTCGGCACGACCAACTGCGCGATGGCGTGCGTCGACACCGCGGGCGAGACCGCCGCGCTGCAGCACGTGCCGGTCATGCAGGTCGTCGCGCCGGGCGAGGTCGAGGCGCGCGCCTCGATGCCGTCGTTCCTGCTGATGCCGAGCGCGCACGAGGTCGCCGCGGGCGCGCTGGCGCTGCCGTGGGCGGCGGACCGCGCGTTCGCGGTCGGCACGTTCGCGCGCGACCGCGGCGCCGAGCTGCCGCACCGGCTGGTGTCGTCGGCCAAGTCGTGGCTGTGCAACCCGGCGATCGACCGCAACGCGCCGATCCTGCCGTGGCGCGGGACCGAGCGGCTCGAGGAGGACGAACAGACCGAGCGCGTGTCGCCGGTCGAGGCGGCGGCGCGCTACCTGGCGCACCTGCGCGCGGCGTGGGATCACGCCCACGGCGACGCGCCGCTCGCCGATCAGGAGGTCCTGCTGACGGTGCCGGCGAGCTTCGACGCGGTCGCGCGCGAGCTGACCGTGGCCGCGGCGCGCCAGGCGGGCCTGGGCCGGGTGACGCTGCTCGAGGAGCCGCAGGCCGCGTTCTACGCGTGGCTGGCGCGGGCCGGCGACGCCTGGCGCAAGCAGCTCGTCCCCGGCGACGTCGTGCTGGTGTGCGACGTCGGCGGCGGCACGACAGACTTCACGCTGATCGAGGTCGTCGACGACGGCGGCAACCTCACGCTCGAGCGCGTCGCCGTCGGCGACCACATCCTGCTCGGCGGCGACAACATGGACCTCGCGCTGGCGCACGCGACCGCGGCGCGCCTGGCCGAGCAGGGCAAGAAGCTCGATCCGCTGCAGGCGCGCGCGCTCGTCCACCACTGCCGCCGCGCCAAGGAGCAGCTGCTCGGCGAGGACGCGCCGGAGACGGTGCCGGTGTCGCTGCTCGGCCGCGGCAGCAAGCTGATCGGCGGGACGATCCGCGCGGATCTGCGCCGCGACGACGCCGCCGCGCTGCTGGTCGAGGGGTTCTTCCCGGTGGTCGACGCCGAGGCGAGGCCGCAGCGGCGGCGCGCCGGCGGCCTGCGCGAGATGGGCCTGCCGTACGCGCACGACGCCGCGGTGACCCGCCACCTCGCCGAGTTCCTCGGCCGCCACGACGCGATGCCGTCGGCGATCCTGTGGAACGGCGGCGTGACCAAGGCGCCGGCGATCCGCGGGCGCGTCGCCGAGGTGCTCGGCGACTGGTGCGGGCGCCCGGTGCGCACGCTGACCGGCAACGATCCGGATCTGGCCGTCGCGCTCGGCGCCGCGTACTACGGCACCGTGCGCCGCGGCAAGGGCATCCGCATCCGCGGCGGCACCGCGCGCAGCTACTACATCGGGATCGAGTCGGCGATGCCGGCGATCCCCGGGTTCGCGCCGCCGGTGAAGGCGATGTGCGTCGCGCCGTTCGGGATGGAGGAGGGCACGCGCGCCGCGCTGCCCGACGACGAGCTCGGCCTCGTCGTCGGCGAGAACGTCGTGTTCCGGTTCTTCGCCTCGACCTCGCGCAAGGACGACGCGCCCGGCGCGCTGGTCGACGTCGACGAGGCGAGCGCGGCCAGCGGCGGCGGCGAGCTGGTCGAGCTCGACCCGGTCGAGCAGGAGATCGAGGCGGGCGGCGAGCGCCGCGCCGGCGACGTCGTGCCGGTCGCGCTCGAGGCGCAGGTGACGGAGGTGGGCACGCTCGAGCTGTGGTGCGCGGCGCGCGACGGCCACGGCCGGTGGAAGCTCGAGTACTCGGTGCGGGAGCGGCAGTAGGCTACGTAGGCGCGCATGCCTGCCCGCTACCTGATCGGCATCGACCTCGGCACGACCAACTCGGCCGTGGCGTACGTCGACACGCGCGCCGCGGATCCACGGGTGCGCGTGTTCGAGGTGCCGCAGCTCGTCGCGCCCGGCGACGTCGCGCCACGCCGCCAGCTGCCGTCGTTCGTCTACCAGGCGGGCGAGCACGACCTGTCGGCGGCGGAGACCGCGCTGCCGTGGGACGCCGGCGCGCGGATGTTCGTCGGCGAGCTGGCGCGGGCGCAGGGCGCGCGCATGCCGTCGCGGATGATCGCGTCGGCCAAGTCGTGGCTGTGCCACGCCGGCGTCGATCGCCAGGCCGCGATCCTGCCGTGGGGCGAGGGCGAGGGGCCGAAGCTGTCGCCGGTGGCGGCGCAGGCCGCGGTGCTCGCGCACATCCGCGCCGCGTGGGACCACGCGCACGCCCGTGACGACGGCGCGCGGTTCGCCGACCAGGACGTCGTCGTGACGGTGCCGGCGAGCTTCGACGAGGCCGCGCGCGAGCTGACGCTGCAGGCGGCCGCCGCGGCGGGCTACCCGCCGGTGGTGCTGCTCGAGGAGCCGCAGGCGGCGTTCTACTCGTGGGTCGACGAGGTCCGCGGCGCGGCCAAGCAGCTCCGCCCCGGCGACCGCGTGCTCGTGTTCGACGTCGGCGGCGGCACGACGGACTTCACGCTGATCACGGTCGACGACGACGGCGACGGGTTCGCGCGCACCGCCGTCGGCGATCACCTGCTGCTCGGCGGCGACAACGTCGACCTCACGCTGGCGAAGCTCGTCGAGCAGCGGATGGTCGCGAAGGCGGGCAAGAAGCTCGACGCGCTGCAGTGGCACGGCCTGGTCCACGCGTGCCGGATGGCCAAGGAGGCGATCCTCACCGAGGGCGGGCCGGACAGCGTGCCGATCACGGTGGCGAGCCGCGGCAGCAAGCTGATCGGCGGCACGCTGCGCGACGAGGTCACGCGCGCCGAGCTCGAGCGCACGCTGTTCGACGGGTTCTTCCCGGTCGTGGCGCGCGACGCCGCGCCGGCGCGCGCGCGCGGCGGCCTGCAGGAGCTCGGGCTGCCGTACGCGTCGGACCCGGCGGTGACGCGCCACCTCGCGACGTTCCTGGCGCGCCACGGCGGCGCCGCGGACGCGCGGCGGGTCGACGCGGTGCTGTTCAACGGCGGCGCGATGACGCCGCCGGCGTTGCGGCGGCGGGTGCTCGAGCTGCTCGCGGCGTGGCAGCCCGGCGCGGCGGCGCCGCGCGAGCTCGAGGCCGCGCTGCCCGAGATGGCGGTGGCGCAGGGCGCGGCATACTACGGCCTGGTCCGGCGCGGGCTGGCGACGCGGATCAAGGGCGGCACGCCGCGCGCGTTCTACGTCGGCGTCGACGCGGCGAGCGGGTCGGCGGCGGCCGCGGGCGGCGGGCGGCTCGCGATGTGCGTCGCCGGCAAGGGGCTCGAGGACGGCTCGCGCGTGACGCTCGAGCGCGACTTCGTGCTGCTGACGAACCGGCCGGTGCGGTTCGCGCTGTACTCGTCGTCGTCGCGCGCCGACGCGCCGGGCGCGATCGTCCCGGTCGGCGACGGGCGCGCGGACACAGTCGGCGACGGCGACTCGGACCTGCTCGAGCTGCCGCCGCTGGTGACGGTGCTGCGCGCGCCGGGCCGCAAGGAGGTCACGGTCCGGGTCGAGGTGCACGTCACCGAGCTCGGCGCGCTGGAGATCCACGCGGCCGAGCGCGACGCCGTGGCCGGCGCGGCGCCGGCGCGGTGGCGGCTGTCGTTCGACATGCGCTCGGGCGGCGCCGGCGGCGAGCGCGGCGGCGGCGGTGGTGGCGACGACGACGCGCAGGCGCAGCCGCACCCGCGCACCGACGAGGCCAAGGCGAGGCTGGCGGCGGCGTTTCGCGGCGCCGGCAACGAGCTGCCGGCGATCGCAAAGGACCTCGAGGCGATGCTCGAGGCGCGGCGCGACGAGTGGTCGATGCTGACCTCGCGCGCGCTGTTCGACGCGCTCGGCGACGTCGCGGATGCGCGCAAGCGCTCGGCCGATCACGAGCAGCGCTGGCTCAACCTCGCCGGGTTCTGCCTGCGCCCCGGCACCGGCGCGCCGCTCGACGCCTGGCGCATCAAGCAGATGTGGGGCGTGTTCAACGAGGGCCTGGCGTCCGGCAAGTCCGAGGCGTCGCGGCTGGCGTGGTGGATCGCGTGGCGGCGGATCGCCGGCGGGATGTCGGCCGGGCAGCAGGCGCAGCTCTACGACCGCCTCGCGGTGCTGCTGCTGCCCAACAAGCTGCAGCAGAAGAAGCTGGCCGAGCTGCGCGCGAGCAAGCAGGAGCTGGCCGAGATGTGGCGGACGATCGCCAGCCTCGAGCGCCTGCCGGTCGGGCACAAGCTGAAGATCGGCGACGAGCTGATGCGGCGGATGGAGTCGCGCAAGGGCCGAGAGGACGCGCTGCACGTGTGGGCGATCGGCCGCGTCGCGGCGCGCGTGCCGCTGTACGGGCCGCTCAACCTGGTCGTGCCGGCGTCGCGCGCGGGCGACTGGCTGCGCCAGCTCCTCGACTGGGACTGGCCCGAGCCGGAGAAGGCCGCGTTCCCGCTGGCGCAGATCGGCCGGCGCACCGGCGACCGCGCGCGCGACCTCGACGACGGCCTGCGCGCGCGCCTGGCGGCCGTGCTGCGCACGATGCCGGGCGGCGAGCGCACCGCGGTGCTGGTCGAGCAGGTCGTCGCGCTCGAGGCGCGCGAGGAGCGCGTCGCGCTGGGCGACACGCTGCCGGCAGGCCTGCGCCTCGCGCCGGAGCCCGAGGGCGCCGAGGCGGCGCCGGCTGGCGGCGAGTAGACGGAGACGGAGACGGAGGCGGAGGCGGAGACCGAGTCGGAGTCGGAGTCGGAGTCGGAGACGGAGGCGGAGGCGGAGACGGAGGCGGAGGCGGAGGCGGAGACCGAGTCGGAGTCGGAGACGGAGACGGAGGCGGAGACGGAGGCGGAGGCGGAGACGGAGACGGAGACGGAGACGGAGACGCTCACCCTGGCGATGACGACGCCGGCCGCGGGCACGCACGCAGGCTTGCGCGGAGCCAGACGTCGAGCGGCGCGTCCGCGTCCACGTGGGCGCTCGCCTGCTCGACGGCGCGCGTGATGTCCGCCGGGCGGAAGCCGAGCCCGCGCAGCGCCGCCCTGACCTCGGCGACGACGTCGGTCGCGTAGGGCGTGTCGCCGGCGCGCTCGAACCGCAGCGCGTGCGGCGCCTCGCCGGTGACACGCAGGTGGCCGTGATGGACCGCAGCGTGGTGATGGGAACACGTGGTCGTGAGGTTCCTTGCCCGGTGGTCGCCACCGCGCGAGCGCCACTGGATATGGTGCAGCTCCAGCCCGCGCGTCGAGCGGCAGCCGGGCACGGTGCAGCGATGCTGATCGCGCGCGAGCACCGCGGTGCGCGTGCGCAAGGGGATGGTGAGCGTCGGGACGTCCGGGCGCTCGCCGTCGACGCGGCCGAGGTGGACGCCGTCGCAGCAGGCCTGCTCGACGGTCTCGGGGCGGACGTCGACGACGTCGCCGGCGGCGGCCTGGGTGGCGCGGTCGCACCGCGGACAGAGGGTGATCGCGAGCTGGTACGGCGGGCGTGAGGTCGCCGGCGCCGCGGCCGTCACAGGCGTCGACGACGCCCCGGCGGGCTCGAGCGCGCGCCGGGCCATCGCCGTGATCACGGCGCTGTCATCGAGTCGTTCGCCGACGTCGGTCTCGAGGCGGCGCCGGACCTCGAGCCAGAGCGCGTACGCCTCGGGCGTCAGCTCCAGTGGCAGGCGGCGCGGCTCGAGGTCCGGATCGACCGGGTCATCCGGATGATCTCCCTCGGCTCGCCCGGCGAGCGCGTGCTCGATCTCGCGCATCGTCCGGCCGCGGACCTCGGCGAGCCAGGCGTCCTCGGTGGTGGGCGTCGCGACGCTCGAACGCCAGTCCTGGCCATCCGCGAGGTCGCCCCGCTCACGCTCGGTGTGAGTCATCACCTCGTGTGCGCCCACGTGGACGCTCGAACCTTCGTACACGGCCCACTCCTCGTCAGTGAGCTTCACGTCTATCACGACATTTCCGGTGTCACCGTTTGCGCCAGGAGCCCGCGAACGCACCCGCGATCGCGATCTCGACCTCGCGGCTCGTTCTTCCGCGCCACGCGTCGCACGACGCGTCTGGCGCGCGACCTCACGTCGATCTCAGACGAGGCGCTCGCGCGTCACCGCATGCCCCGTCAAGCACAAAGTGCATCTTCGCGCGTGAATCGACGCGCGGTCATCCGCGCTGTCCGGTTTCCGGACCTCCGAGGCGATCGCTCGAGCATCGAGGCGCCGGGCCCCTACTTGGCCCGGCGCCGGTGTTCGCGGTCGCCCGGACGGTCGTGGGACGCGCGCCACGCCACGGCGCCTGGCACCGCCACGCCGCCGCCGTCTCGCGCGTCCGCGGTGGGCTGGTCGGGCTGGCGCTCGCAGCGCCGAACGCCCGCGCACCTGGGGCCTCAACGGTGTGCGGCGCCGCGAGCCACGGCTGTCGCCATCGTCGCGCGCGCCTTCCCGTCGTCGGCGCACTCTGCGCAGCCCGCTGCTCTGAGCTGAGCCTGTCGATGGAACCTGGCGATCCTGCGGGCGTGGAAGGCTGTTCGTCAGGAGCCGCCGCCCGTCGCTTCGCACCGTCCAGACCCCCATCCGGGATCTGGGAGACGGACGGCGCGTCTCTTGGACAGCAGTCAGGGTTGGACACGGATCCCCGACAACTTCGCTCCTGATACGTCACCCGGGCGTGACGTCGGCGCGATCGATCGAGGTAGCCTGGCCCGCAGATGTCCCAGCCGGCGCCGCGGTCCTGGCTCGCTCGCGTGTTCGCGGCGTCGTGGCTGTCGTACTTCTCGTACTACTTCACGCGGATGCCCTTCAAGGCGACGAAGACGTCGCTGCAGGAGGAGCACGGGCTCACCAAGAGCGACCTCAACGCGATCGACACCGCGTACAACGTCGCCTACTGCCTCGGCCAGGTCGTCAACGGGTTCCTCGCCGACTGGCTGGGGCCGCGGCGGTGGGTGTCGTTCGGGATGCTGCTGTCGGCGTCGCTGGTGTTCGCGTTCTCGCTCGCCGACACGGTGACCGGCATGGTGCTCGGCGTCTACACGCTGGTGTGGGGGCTCAACGGGTTCGCGCAGTCGACCGGGTGGCCGGGCAACAGCAAGGTGATGGCGTCGTGGTTCGGCACGCGGCGGCGCGGCGAGGTCATGGGCCTGTGGTCGACCTGCTACCAGGCCGGCGGGCTGGTCGCGACGCTGGTCGCGGCGCGGCTGCTCCACGCGTTCGGGTGGAAGGGCGTCTACGTCGGCATGGCGCTGTGGGTGACGGTCGTCGCGGTGGCGTTCTTCGCGCTCGTGCGCGACCGGCCGTCGGCCGCGGGGTTCGCCGATCCCGACGGCGTCACCGTCGACAAGGAGGAGCGCCGGCGGCTGCTCGCGGCCGAGTGGCCGCGCGTGCTGCGCACGCCGATGGTGTGGTCGATGTGCGCGGCGTACTTCTGCTGCAAGCTGATCCGCTACGCGTTCCTGTTCTGGCTGCCGTTCTACCTCGACAGCGCGCTCGGCTACTCCAAGGTCGAGGCCCTCGACACCTCGATCTTCTTCGAGCTCGGCGGGCTGGTGATGGTGATCGTCGCCGGCCAGCTGGCGGATCGCGCGTTCGGCCGGCGCCGGGTCGCCACCGCGTTCGGGTTCCTGGTGCTGCTCGTCGGCGCCCTGATGCTGTACCGCCAGATCGGCGACGACGGGCGGCTCGAGACGATCTTCGGCCTCGCGCTGGTCGGCGGCACGCTGTTCGCGGCGGACTCGCTGATCTCCGGCGCGGTCGCGCAGGACCTCGGCGGCACCCACGCCGCCGCGCTGGCGTCGGGGCTGATCAACGGCGTCGGCTCGATCGGGCAGGTGCTCCAGGGCTTCCTGCTCGTCTACATCACCGACACCTACGGCTGGCTGACGCTGTTCGACGTGTTCGCCGGGCTCGCCGCGTTCGGGGCGGTGATGTGCCTGCCGTACCTGCGGGTGCGGCCGCGCGCGACCTGACGCCGTCGATCGGTCCGGTCAGGTCTTCGACTCGAGGATGATCCGCACGAACGCCTCCTCGGCGGCGTCGGCGACGGTGCCGAGCTCGACCGCGGCCTCCTCGAGCGTCGACCGCCGCGCGTCGTGGGCGTAGACCAGGTTGACGATCCGATCCCGGATCGTGATCGGCACGACGACGCAGCGATCGGGCGCGCCGCCGAGGATCTTGAACATCCGGTCCTGGATCACGCTGCCCAGGGTCGGCGCGCCGACGAAGCTCGCGCCCTGGTCGTGGGCCGCGCGCAGCACCGACGGCTGGTTGAGCGGGACGACCAGCGCCTGGACCGTCTCGGGCGCGACCCCCGGCGCGAACCCGTCGACGCCGAGCGCCATCCCGTCCTTGACGACGAACAGGACGCCGGCGGCGAACCGGTGGCGCAGGTAGGCGACGAGCGTGTCGACGACCATGTCGCGGTGATCGGCGGCGGCGAGCGAGACGAGGGCGGGGTCGAGCCCGAGCGTGCGGGCGGGCGGCTCGGGCTCGATCGCGGGCTCCGCCGCCGCGGGCGCGGCGCGGCTGACCGCGGCGAGCTGCGCGGTGGCGCGCGACGGCCGGCGGGGGACGTCCGGCAGCGGCATCGCGAGCAGCGGCGCCGAGGGGCGGCGCGCGCGGGGGTCACCGGGCGGCGGCGGCGGCGGCAGCGTGCCGGGCTCGGTGCCGACCGGAAAGAACGCCGGGCCGCCGCGTGCCCGCTCGCCGCTCTGAGCCTCGGCCGGGGCCTTGCTGACGCCGTGATCGTCGAGGTCGACCAGCTGGAGGCCGTCGCCGCCGAGCGGATCGACGAGCGCGCCGCCGCCGAGGTCGAGCGGGTGCCCTTCGCCGACGTCGTCGTCGAGGTCGACGTCGAAGCCGTCGGGCTCCGCCGCGAGCGCGTCGCCGACCAGCCCGCGCCCCGGCGCGAGCGCGTAGACGTCCTGCACCAGCGGCGACAGCAGGCACTCGACCGCGACCGCGAGGATGATCCGCCGCCCGGTCGCCTGCTCCAGCTTGATGATCGTCCCGGGGCCGGGATCGCGCACGCACACGACCATCGCGCCGTCTCGCGACAGCGCCAGCGGCAGCGCCACCAGCTCGCGCGCCAGGCGCGCCTGCAGGGAGGTCGCCAGGGCGAGGTCCCGGCCGTCGAGGTGCTTGACCAGCGCGGCGTGGACGCCGTGCTGGTCGGCGAGCGCGCGCGACGCGTCGTCAGGGAGCAGGCGCCCCTTGGCGACCAGGGCCGAACACAGCCGCATCGAACGCTGCCGCGCGTAGACCATCACGTCGCGCAGGTCCTGGTCGGTGACCAGGCCTTGCGCGACGAGGAGCTCGCCGATCCGCTGCGGCACGGCTCCAACATATCCGAACCGCGCCGCCGCGTGGGGCGCCCGGGCTCAGCGGGCGCGAGGCCTTCAGCCTCACGCCCGCTGGACGATCGGCTCGCTCGCCCGCGGACGGGCTCGCGGCGCCTGAACGGAGGTCGCCTCGCTTCGCTCGGCTCAGCTGGGCACGGCGGCGGCGGCCGCCTTCGCCGCGCGCATCTCGCGCACCGCGGCGAGCCGGCCGGCGATCAGGTGCCACGCCGTGATCCCGACGATGCCGAGCACGAAGATCGTGACGTACACCGTGCCCATCTGTGGGTAGCTCGCGGTCGAGAAGTTCGCGATCTGCTTCTCGCCGAAGATCGCGGGCGTGAACGGCTCGATCTTCAAGGGGGCCTTGGGATCGAGGTTGTGGCCGAACACGTATAACTTGTAGACGAACCGCGCCAGCGAGTACGTCGCGACGAACCCGGTCACGACGACCAGGTCGATCAGCATCCGCACGTTGCCGATCGCCGCGCACCGCAGGGTGAGCAGCATCAGCGCGAGCAGCGCGAACGGGATCCAGTCGAGCTCGCTCAGCTCCTGGCGGTCGATCTTCTGCATCCCGATGTAGTGATTGAGCGTGTTGATCTCGTTGATGTCCTGGCCCTTGTGCCCACCGTCGAGCTTGTGGGCGTAGATGTCCATGTAGAGGCCCTTGGGGTACTGCGGGGCCTTCATCGAGATCTTCCACAGCGGCGCGGTGAACGCGAGCGCGAGCGGGATGACCAGGGCCGCGAGCGCGATCCGGGCCCACCCGTAGATCGGGCGGTCGAGGAACGCATAGAACCGGGTGAGCGCGTCGCGCATGGCAGTCTCCTTCTCTGACTAGGTCACGTCGCCCTTGCGGAACGACCACAGGGCCGTCAGCCAGGCGAGGGTGCCGAGCACCGCCGGCCACGCCACGCCGAGCGTGTACAGCGAGCCCTGGCCGATCCGGGTCGACAGGTAGGTCCCGACCGGGCCGAGCGTGCCGAGGTCCGGCTCGAGGCCGGCGAGCAGGGCGAGGCGCGCGTCCTGGACGGGGTTGAGCGCCGCGAGCGTGAGCACGGCGTGGGGATCGAGCCGCCACTTGAGCATCAGGCCGATCAGCCCGACGTCGAGCAGCGCGACCGCGAGCGCCCACGCCACGACGACGTAGGTGATCGCGCGGGTCTGCTGGCGGACCATCACCGAGATCGCGATCCCGATGCCGACGAACGCCCACAACAGCGCCGCGGACACCGCGACGACGCGGCCGACGAAGCCCCACGGCACGAGCTGGCCGCGGGCGCTGGCGACGACCGCCATCCCGACGAGCAGCAGCGCGAGCGGCGCCAGCAGCGTGACGTAGCGCGTGACGGTGACGCCGGCGAGCCAGGCGGAGCGGCGCAGCGGCTGCCCCATCAGCAGCTCGAGCGTGCCGTCGTCGCGCGCGCGCCCGACGACGAGGCCGGTCGCGGTCAGCGCCAGCAGCGGCAGCAGCACGACCACCGCGTGGGCGAACGCCAGCAGCACGCGACCGACGCCGGTGAACCCGAGCAGCGTCGACTCGCGCAGGCCGACGAGGACGAGCACCGCGGCGAGCAGGCCGTAGACGGCGACGCAGAACACCAGCCAGCGCGAGCGGACGACCTCGGCGAGGTCGAGCCGCGCCGCGGTGACGGTCTGGGTCAGGTAGCTCATGGGTGGGCTCCGGGGTGAGCGCCGGGACCGCCGCCGCCGGCGGCGCGGGGGGTGGCGCGGACCTCGTCGAACGACCGGGCGCCGGCGACGGCGCGGTCGACCGCGAGCAGGCCCGAGCCCATCGGGGTGTAGGGTGCGGCGACGAAGCCCGCCTCCGCGGCGGGGATCCACGCGTCACCCTCGCCGTGGAACCACAGGCGGTGGATCGCGGGGCGGTGCTGCTCGAGGTAGTCGAGCGCGCAGCCGACGTCGTCGAAGTTGTGGACGCGGCCGTCGGTGGTGACGAGCTGGGCGGCGTGGCGCGGCTCGCCGACGTGCATGCCACAGTGCGCGCACACGTCGCGGTCCCACGCCACGGGCACCGGCTCGTCGGGCAGCGTGCCGGCGCCGCGCACGACGAACACGACGAGCAGCGCCAGCGCGGTCACGATCGCCAGGCCGATCAGGCGCGGCGCGGTCACGACGTCACCTCCGCGCCGCCACCGCCGCCGCCGATCGCCAGGCGGTCGTGGTCGCGCACGACGACGTCGCGCAGCGCGGCGCCGAGCGCCGCGAGCTCGGCGACGAGCGCGAGCTTGTCGGCGCGCCCGACCGGGCGGCGCCACCACCCGGCCGCGGCCGGGGTGAACCCGCGGTCGGTCGGCCACGCCGGGTCGGTCGCGGGATCGAGCAGGATCTCGACGACCGACTGCGCGTGCGACGCGACGTAGGCGTCGGCGGCGCCGTCGTGGACGACCTTGCCGTCGGCGAGGGCGACGACGCGGTCGACCATCGTCCGCAGCTCGTCGAGCCGGTGGGAGCACAGGATCACGGTGGCGCCGGCGAGGTACTCGCGCTCGAGCTCGGCGAACCGCGCGCGCGCCGCGGGGTCGAGGCTCGCGGTCGGCTCGTCGAGGATGACCAGGCGCGGGCGCCCGGCCAGCGCGAGCGCGAGCAGCAGCTTCTGCTTCATCCCGCCCGACAGCCCGCGGAACGGGCGCGCCGCGACCTCGGCGATGTCGAGCCCGAGCTCGGCGGCGACCTCGGCGACGCGGGCCGGCGCCATCCCGCGCAGCGTCGTGACGGCGCGGAGGACCTCGGCGACCGGCGCCGCGAGCTGCGGCGCGATCTGCGGGACGTAGGCGAGCTCGGCGGCGCGCGTGCGGCGCACGACGTCGGCCGGGGCCCCGTCGAGCTCGACCGCGCCGGCGTGGGAGACGAGGCCGGCGACGACGCGGGTCAGGGTCGTCTTGCCCGAGCCGTTGGGGCCGATCAGCGCGACGCGCGCGCCGGACGGCAGGTCGAGGTCGACGCCGGCGAGCGCGTCGAGCTTGCCGTAGCGCTTCTTGACCTGGTGCAGCTCAACGCGCATGGAGCACCTCCTGGGGGTCGCGCGGCGCCATCCGCGGCGCCTCGTCGACGAGCAGCACCTGCGGCCGCCACAGGGGCAGCAGGGTGGTCGCGGCGTCGACGACGCCGAGGGCGGCGGTGCCGCGGAAGAACGCCAGCTCGGGCCGCGCGCCGATCATCGCGGCGGTGGTCGAACGCGCCTCGTGGCGCAGATCGCCCGTGCCGTCGCCGTCGAGGTCGTAGCCCGCGTAGTCGTCGAAGTAGTTGCCGCGCCACACCGCCGTCGTCGGCTGGAGGCCGGCGGCGACGCGCACGGTCTCGGTGTTGTCGGCGAGGTCGTTGTCGGCGAACACGGTCCGCTGCGGCGAGGTGTGCAGCGACACGGCCGCGTCGCACTGGCGGATCACGTTGCCCCGGATGTAGAGCGACTCGTTGACGCCGCCGGGCGCCTGGTCGATGTAGATCCCGATCGCGTCGTGGACGAGCAGGTTGTGCTCGACCACGAGGTCGCCCGAGTCCTTGAGGCCGATCGCCAGGCCCGCGGCGCCCGCGGCGCCGGCGATCGCGTTGCGCCGCAGCGTGACGCGGCGGCTGTACATCACGAACACGCCGACGACGCCGTCGAAGTAGCGGTTGTCCTCGATGACGGTGTCGTGGCTGTACATCAGGTGCGTCCCGTAGCGTCCGCGGTGGATGCGGTTGCCGGTGACGCGGTTGCCGCGCGAGTACCACACGACGACGTCGCGGCCGTCCTCGACGAGGTTGCCCTCGACGAGCGAGTCGTGGGTCTCCCACAGCCGGATCGTGTCGCCGCGCATGCCGTGGGCGGCGCGGGTGTCGCCCTTGACGTGGTTGCCGCGCACGGTGACGCGCCGCGCGCGCTCGACGAGGATGCCGTAGACCGCGCGCTCGATCACGAGACCCTCGACGACGACGTCGTCGGCGATCACGTGGACCGCGGAGTCGAGCACCTCGAACCGCCCGCCCGTGGCGTCGATCGTGAAGCCGGCGAGCCGCGCGCCGGCGCCGGCCACGGTGACGATCGTTCCGGGCTGCGAGGCGCGGATGATCGCGTCGCGCGGCCCCCACACCGTCACGCCGGCCGGCACCCGCAGCGCGCCGTCGTGCGTGCCCACGGCCAGGCACAGCGCGTCGCCCGGCGCCGCGGCGGCCAGCGCCGCCGCCAGCTCGCCCGGGGCGACGTCGCGGCACCCGTCGGGCCGCGCCGGCACGGCCGCGGTCTCGCCGTGGACGCCGGCGTGGCCGTTGCCGCAGCCGGCGAGCCCGGCGGCGAGCGCCGCGACGGCGAGGGCCGTCGACGCGGCGGTGGTGTGGGCGGCGCGGGGCATGGCCTCAGGGCTCGACGAGCAGGTATCCCGCCATCTCGAGGTGTAGCGCCGAGCAGAACTCGGTGCAGTACAGCGGGAACACGCCCGGGCGATCGGCGACGAACGTCACGTCGTTGTGCTCGCCCGGCTCGAGGCTGAGGTTGATGTTGTACGAGTCGATCGCGAAGCCGTGGGTCGCGTCGTGCGCCTGCTCGATGTTCGTCACGTGCATGAACACCTTGTCGCCCTGCTTGACGCGGATGATGTCCGGCGTGAAGTGGCTGCGGATCAGGGTCATGTAGACGTGCACGCCGTCCGGCCGGCGCTCGACGCGCTCCTTGCCGCCCTCGGCCGCGTCGGGCGACTTGGCGTCGGCGATCGGGTCGTAGCCGATCGGGGAGTAGATGTCGTGCGGCTTGAGCTTGTCGGCCTTGATGATCTGCGCGTAGTGCGGCTCGCCGAGCGGGATCGGCAGGTCGTAGAGCAGCTGCATCGGCTGCGTCGTCAGATCCACGAGCTGGAAGTTCTGCGGCAGCAGCGGCCCGACCGGGTTGAAGCGATCGAGCGCCCACTTGTTCATCGCCACCAGGTAGCGGCCGTCCGGCGACACGGTGTCACCCTCGGCGGCGGTGAGGTGGCCGACGTTGTACGACGAGCTGATCTTCTCGACGACCTTGAGGTCGGCGAGCGACCACTTGGCCACGACCGTCTCGAGGAACAGCGAGGTGTAGGCGAAGCCCTTGTCGTCGTAGACCGTGTGCAGCGGGCCGAGGCCGAGCTCGGCCTGGCCACGGATCGTCTCCTCGAACGACAGCACCGGCACGCCGTACGGGTCCTTGCTCGTGTACTTCTTGGCGTCGATCAGCGCCTTGATCTTCTTGAAGCTGTAGACCGTGGCGTGGGTGTCGAGCTTGCCGCCGACGACGATGTCGTCGCCGTTGGGCGCGACGTCGACGCCGTGCGGGCTCTTGGGCTCGGGCACGAAGTGCAGCACGCCCTCGGCGGCGGCGACCTCGAGCGGCAGGACCTTGAAGCCCTTCACCTCCTTGGTCTTGCCGGCGGCGACGAGCTCCTCGGCCTTCTTCCAGTCGATCACGTGGAGGTAGTCCATGTCGTTCTGCGACATGCCCGACTCCATCGGCGGGTTGCCCTCCATGTTCCCGCCGTAGGCGAGCTCGGTGTTGATGGAGTTCATGAACACGAACCCCTCCGAGCCGAGCTTGCCGGCGTCCGACAGATCCTGGACGTACGGCGGCAGCTCGATCACGAACGACTTCGCGGGGTCGATCCGACCCTTGTCGCGGTCGAACTTCCAGAACACCGCGCCGCCGCGGTACTTCTCCTTGAACTGGCTGACGTCGGCGTACTCGCCGCCGAGCGGCGCCGGGTACTGGCTGCCCTCGACGATGTACTCGGTGTTCGGGGTGACGAACGCGGCGCCGTGATCCGACTCGATCACGTGGCTCGAGATGATCTGCTTGGTCGTGAAGTCCTTGAGATCGATCACGGCGACGCGCGCGCCGGCCTTGTCGCCGATGAACAGGTACTGGCCGTCGTAGTCGCCCTTGGTCTCGGACAGCGCCGGGTGGTGCGTGTCGGCCCACGTCTGCTCCTTGCCGTGGCGGTTGCCGCCGGCGAGCACGGCCTTCGACGCGTCGTCGAAGCCCCAGCCCTGCCACGGCTCCGGCGTGAACACGCCGATGTACTTGAGGATGCGCATCGACGGCAGGCCGATGACGACGACCTGCCCGGAGTGGCCGCCCGACCCGAACAGCAGGTACTCGTCGTGGCGGCCGGTGGGCGTGTACGTCTTGAGCGCGGCGGTGACGTCGGCCTCGGACAGGCCGCGCGCCTTCATCAGGTCGGCGACCGCGCCGCCGCCGGCGGTCTGGGCGGCGCCGGGGTTGCCGCTGCCCGACGAGCACGCGGCGGCGGCGAGGCCCGCGACGAGCCATCCGGCGCGCGCGAGCAGGGGACGAGAACGGGGCATCATGTCGAGCCTCCTTGAAAGGGTCACGGGGTCTTGCCCAGCGCCCGGACGTAGTCCTTGAGCGCCGAAATCACCGCGGGGTCGGTGAGGTCAGGGTTGGACGGCATCGCGGTGCTCTTGCCGACCGCCGCGCCGCCCAGCTTGATGATCTTCTCGAGGTAGGCGTCGTCGACCGACGACTGCCACGCCGGGTCATGGAAGTTGCGCGGCGGCGGGGTCAGGCTCGCCGACGCGGCGCCGTCGCCCTTGCCCTCGGCGCCGTGGCACGGCGTGCAGCGCGTCGCGAAGATCTCCTTCGCCTTGGCGGCGTGGTCGACCTTGGCGGCGACGACCTGCGTCGATCCGCCGCTGTTCGTGGCACCGGCGGCCGGCTTGGTCGGCGGCGGGGGCGGGCTCTCGCTCTTGCTGCAAGCGGAGGCGGTCAGGGCGATCGCGAGGGCGGCGTGGAAGAAGTGTCGCGTGTTCATTCTCGGGGGTCCTTTCTCTGGTGCGCACAAGAGCAACCCTGGTGCCGCTCTGGATCGCGCAAGGAATGCAGGCTCGTGACGACGTGACGAAGGAATTACGCGCGTCGCGCCGCCGCGGGGGTGATCACCAGCCCGAGGCGTCGGGCGAGGCGGTGGAGGTTGCCGCGGTCGAGGCCGAGCTTGCGCGCGGCCTCGGCCCAGTTGCCGTCGGACTCGGTCAGCGCCTGCGTCACCAGGTCGCGCTGGTAGTCGTCGACCGCCTCGCGCAGCGGGCGCGTCGGGAGCGGGCCGTGCGCGGCGCCGTTGGTCGCCGGCGCCACGCGGGGCGCATCGATGCCGAGCTGCGGGACGTCGATGACGACGGGGGCGCCGGGCGCGCGAGGCTCGCCCGCCGCGCGGACCGCGGCGCGCAGGATGACGTGCTCGAGCTCGCGCACGTTGCCGGGCCAGGGCTGGCTGTCGAGGGTCTGGCGCGCCGCCTGCGACAGCAGCAGCGCGCCGACGCCCAGGCGCTGCTCGGCCTGCTGCAGGAAGTGGCCGGCGAGCAGCGCGACGTCGCCCGGCCGGTCGCGCAGCGCGGGGACGTGCAGCGGGTAGACGGCGAGGCGGTGGAACAGGTCGGAGCGGAATCGCCCGGCGGCGACCTCGGCCGCGAGGTCGCGGTTGGTCGCGGCGATCAGGCGCACGTCGACGTGCAGCGCCTTGTCCGAGCCGACGCGCTGGATCTCGCCCGACTGCAGCGCGCGCAGCAGCTTGGGCTGCAGCTCGAGCGGGAGCTCGCCGATCTCGTCGAGGAACAGCGTGCCGCCGTCGGCGAGCTCGAGCTTGCCGACCCGGTGGTCGGTGGCGCCGGTGAACGCGCCTCGGACGTGCCCGAACAGCTCGCTCTCGGCGACGGTGGGCGGCAGCGCCGCGCAGTTGACGTGGACCAGCGGGCGGGTGGCGCGGCGGCTCGCCGCGTGGATCGCGTGGGCGACGAGCTCCTTGCCGACGCCGGTCTCGCCGGTGAGCAACACCGCGAGATCCGTGGGGGCGCACAGCTCGATCTCGTGGCGCAGCGCGCGCATCGCCGCGCTCTGGCCGACCAGCGGCGCGGCGCCCGTGCTCCGGCCGCGCAGCAGCTCGCTCGCGACGTGCTCGGCGCGCGCCGCGCTGTCGCGGAGCTGCTCGAGCATGCGGTTGGTGTGGACGGTGGCGGCGGTGAGGGCGGCCAGCAGCGCGACGTCCTCGTCGGCGGCGTGGTCGAACGCGTGGGGATTGCAGGCGTCGAGGGTCAGCGCGCCGATGACCTCGCCGCGGATCCGCAGCGCTGCGCCCATGCAGGCATGGACGCGATCCCGTGGCTCCCACCCGTCGAGCAGACCGTCGAACGGGTCCGGGACTGACACGTCGCCGAACCGCACGGGGCCGCTACTGCGCAAGATCTTCGCCAGGCGCGGCTGCTGTGACGGCGAGAACCGGCGCATCTGCGCCTCGGGCACGAGCCCGGTGGTGGCGACCGGGACCAGGTCCTTGCCGTCCAGGGCGAGGATCGCCGCGGAATCACACGCGGTCACCGCGCGGATCGCCTTGAGCAACCGCCGGTAGCGGTCCTCCGAGCCAAGGTCCGCGCAGAGGTCGAACAGGATGTCCACGACGAGGGAGGCGGCGCGGGGTTGCACGCTGCCGATGTCGAAGGGACCACACGTGGTCATCTGGACGGCTTGCATCGCTGTCCAGATGACACTGCACCCGCCGTGCCGACAGCCCGTGCTCCGCCCGGCGCGAGATGCACCCCGCGCGCCGGCGTGCGTCAGCCCGCCGCGGCGCCGGCTCGCGCGCGCTGGCGGCGAGGCCGGGCGTTGCCGGAAGGGCGCGCTTGACCGCAGGGGGCGATTGGCTTATCCACTTAGCCACTCACCATGGCCGCCGCCGCTCGCTCTCCCGCCGCGCGCCCGCGCCGCGCCGCGCTCGAACCGCTCGCGCCCCGGCCGTCGGCGACGAGCGCGGCCGAGCACGCGCTGCGCCGCGCGATCCTCGACGGCCGGCTGCGCCCGGGCGACCGCCTGCCGCCGGAGCGCGAGCTGTCGCTGCAGCTCGGCGTCAGCCGCCTGACCCTGCGCGCCGCGCTCGCGACCCTGTCGGCGACCGGCATGCTGGCGGTGCGGCACGGCAGCGGCTACGTCGTGCAGGACTTCCAGCGCACCGGCGGCTCGGATCTGCTGGTCGGGCTGGTCGACCTCGCCGTCGCTGAAGGGACGCTCGCCGTCGCCGCGGCGGACCTCTTGCGGCTGCGCCGCCACGTCGCCGGCGCGGTGCTCGACGCGCTGGTCGAGCGGCCGCCGTCGCCGGCGGCGCGGCGCGCGGCGCTCGCGGCCGTCGATGCGTTCGACGCCACGGCGCGCGCCGGCGAAGGCGCGGCGGCGCTGGCCGACGCCGATCTCGCGATCATCGCGGCGCTCGTCGACGCGACCGGCAGCGCGGTGCTCGCGGTCGCGCTCAACCCGATCAGCGCGGTCGTGCGCGGGTGCGCGCCGCTGCGCGACGCCGTCTACGCCGAGCCCGCCGGCAACGTCGCGGGCTGGCGCGCGCTGCTGGCGTGGCTCGACCGGCCCGCCGCCGCCACGATCCCGACCTTGCTCTCGACCCTGGCCGAGCGCGACCGCGCGACGATCGCCCGGCTCACCCGCGACGGCGACGGCCCGGCGCGGCCCCGTCCCCGCAGGAGCGCTCGATGACCGTGCCCTGGTACGTCCACCTCGTCCTGTTCCGCCCGCGCGCGATCGTCGCCAACCTCGAGCGCATGCGCGCCGCCGGCCACGTCGACGTCGCGCCGACGCCGTGGCAGCTCGCGCTCGGCGTGCTGCGGATGTGGCACCGCGTCGTGATGCGCGGCGACACCGTCGGCACCAGCGCCGCGCCGGTGCGCCGGTCGTGGCGCGCGCGCGTGCTCGCGCACAAGGCGGCGCGGCTGCCGGCGCTGCTCGCCGAGCGCGCGATCGCGCCGCTCGACTTCACCGGGCTGGCGAGCTCGCCGTCGCGCGTGATCCGCCACCTGCTCGGCGCGCACCACGACGCGCACCAGTTCGTCTACGACCTCGAGCTGCTCGCGCACCACGGCGCGCTCGACGCGCTGCACGCCGAGGTCCGCGCGATCGTCGCCGCCGACACGCCGCGCGCGCGGTGGCTGCGCGATCTCACGGTCTACGTCGGCTACCACGAGGCGCTGCTCGCCGCGGTCGAGCGCGCGCTCGCCGCCGGGCCGACCGCGCAGCTATCGGCGGCCGAGGCGCGCGACCCGGACATCTCGTTCGCTGCGTACCTGCGGTGGTGCGCGCGCCAGCCGGCGACGCCGGCGGCGACGCTGGCGGCGTGGCGCGCCGGCGCGTTCCGCTTCGACTCGGGGCTCGACGACGCCGGCCCGCGCCGCGCCGCGGAGGCGGCGTGAGCCCGGCCTCGCTGGTCGGCGCGTCGCAGGGCGCGCTCGCGGCGCGGCTGCGCGGCGGCGCGCGCCTCGAGCCGGCGCTGCTCGACGGCTGGGTCTACCGCGGGATCAGCCTCGGGTTGCCGCGGTGGCTCGAGCGCGTGACGTGGACGAAGTTCGCCAAGGCGTTCACGCGCGAGCCCGGCGGCGCGCGCCGCGGCTGGAACATCCGGTGCGAGCAGGACGCGCTCGATCGGCCATGGCGCGCGCGCCGCGGCGGCGGTCCGGACGGCGCCGAGGTCACGTTCGGCCCGTTCGTCGTCGTCGATGGGCCCCGCGGCGTGGTGCTCGACTACGGCGTGCCCGGGGCGTCGCTCGCGCTGCGGACGCTCCGCGACCCGCTGGTCGCGATCGGCGACAGCGGGGGTGAGGCCGGCGGCCCCGTGGTGCTCGGGAGATCGCTCGTGGTGGTCGGCGGCCGGACGCTCGGTACGCCGAGCTACTTCGTGCTCGAGCGCGACCGGCCGGTGTGACGGGTCACGGCCAGACCTCCGGTCCGGCCGCTGTCGATCGATCGGCCCGATCTTCGTCGGACCCCGAGGCCGTTCGCGGCGCTCACGGCGCCGGCGGTAGCAGCACGGCGTCGATGACGTGGACGACGCCGTTCGACGCGCGGATCGAGGCGACGACGTTGGCGTCGTTCACCGTGATCTTGCCGTCGGCGCCGACCTTGATCATCACGGGCTTGCCGTTGGCCATGCCGAGCTTCATGCCGTCCTTGAGATCCTTCGCCTCGTAGACCGACGTCGTCGCGTGGTACTTGAGGATCTCCTTCAGGTCCGCCTGCTTCTCGGGCTTGACCAGCTCCTCGACCGTGCCGGCGGGGAGCTTGGCGAACGCCGCGTCGGTCGGGGCGAACACGGTGAGCGGTCCGGGGTTGGCGATCGAGGTGACGTAGTCCGCGGCCTTGAGCGCCGCGACCAGCGTCGTGTGGTCCTTCGAGCCGACGGCGATGCTGACGATGTTGTTGGGGTCGAGCGGGACCTCGACCTTCTTGGGCGCGACAGCGGTGGGCGCGACGGCCGGCGGCGCCTTCTGCGCCGGCGCGTCGTCCTTCTTGCAGCCCGAGATGACGGCGAGGGTGAACAGGGACGTCGCGAGAAGGTGGTGGCTCATGGCGCGCCGCGGTGCATCGGTCGTACCAGTGTCACGACGACGACGAGCGCCGCGCCGACGACGGCGGCGGCGATCGCGTGCGGCGAGGGGAACAGCCCGAGCACCTCGACGCGCCACGGCAGCGGTGACGCGACGGCGCGCGCGTCGGCGACGGACCACACCGCGGCGCCGGCGACGCCGGCGATCGCGACGGCGAGCGACGGCGCGGTCAGCCCTCGCGCTGTCGCGACGTTGCGCGCCAGCCACGTGACGGCGGCGACGATCGCGGCGAGGCTCACGAGCATCACCGCGATCGCGAGCGCCGCGGCCGCGCCGGACCAGGCCAGCGCGAGTCGGCCGACCGCGGCCGCGGTGAGCCCGAGCACGGCCGCGGCGGCGCCAGCGCGGGTCACGGTCAGCGCGACGATCGCGGCGGCGACGACGCCGATCGCGACGCCCGCCGCGACCGGCGTGGCTGGCGGCGCGGCCGCGCCGGCGAGCGCGCCGAGCGCCAGCCCGGCGCCGCCGAGGCGGAGGTCCGACCGCGCCGAGCTGGCCCCGAGGGCCAGCCCGAGCGCGATCGCGGCGGCGAGCGCGCCGCGCGCGGCGAGCCCGAGCGTGGTCGCGACGTCCGGAGATCGGACGACCGGCTCGGCCCGGTCGAGCCACCGCGCGACGTGCGCCGCCTCGTGCGCGATCTCGTCGTGCAGGCCGCTGGCGCGGGCGAGGTCGTCGAGCCGCGCGGCGCGCTGCTCCAGCCGCGCGGCGGCGACCGCGTCGTGGCCGCGCAGCAGCGCCACGACCGGCGCGACCTCGCGCCGCAGCGCCGCGAACGCCGCGCGCGCGTCGCGCCACTGCCGGGCGGCGTGGGCGTCGACCCCGCGCGCCAGCGCGGCGCGCGCGGCGGCGAGCGGGCCGCCGGGCAGCGCGTAGGCGACCTCGACCCGCAGGTAGGCCAGCACGTCGAGCGCCGCGTCGGGCGACAGGCCGGCCCGCTCGAGCTCCGCGACCAGCTCGCCGTCCGGACGGTCGGCGATCGCGCTGAACGTCGGGTGGATCCCGCGCGCCGCGGCGAGCGCGCGGCCGCGCGCCACCGCGCCGGCGTCGTGGCGGTGCTCGAACAGGTACGACGCGAGGCCCCACCGCTCCGCGGTCGTGAACATGCCCCACGACGGCATCGCGGTGCCCGGCATGCCGTCGGCGATGCGGCTGAACGTGCGCGCCGGCGACAGCGCCGCCATGTAGTCCGGCTCGTGGAAGTCCTTGGGCCCGGGCTCGAGCTCGAGCCCCTGCGGACCGTCCCCGGCGCCGGTGGTGCCGTGGCAGCCCCAGCACGCGGCCTGGTAGAGCTGGACCGCGCGCGGGCGCGCCGGTGGGGCGGCGGGGGCGAGGACGAGCTGGTGGTCGGCGAGCAGCTTCGCCCGCAGCGCGCGCGCCGCGGGGACGACGTCGTCGGCCGGCGCGCGCGCCGACAGCGCGGCGCGCACGGCGTCGAGGGCGGCGACCTCGCGCGGCGCGAACCGCCGGCCGAACAGCCGCGCGTCCTTCATCAGGTGATCGAGCACGGCCAGGCGGACGGCGTCGGGGCCGTCGTCATGATCCGCGTTCGCCGCGATCGCCGCGGCGTAGTCGGCGGCGAGGTCGTCGAGCGCCGCGACGACGCGCCGCACGTCCTCGCGCGCGCCGGGGCTCGGCGGTGGCTCGGACGTGACGCACGCGCAGCAGGTCAGCAGGCAGGCGAGCGACCACCACCGCGGCATCGGCGCGGGCCACTGCAACGGCCGCGCCACGCGGCGCGTCAGTCCTTGCGCGGGCGGCGCAGCCCGTACTGTTCGATGCGCGCGATCAGCGTGTTGCGCGCGACGCCGAGCATCTTCGCGGCGCGCGTCTGGTTGCCGCCGCACTGCTCGAGCGCCTCGATGATCCGCGCGCGCTCGAGCATCGCGACGGCGTCGTGCAGGCGCTGGCTGTCGCGGGCGCCCAGCGGCCGTTCGAGCGTGACGTCGGGCGAGGACGGCCGGCCGGGCGGCAGCGGCACCGAGATCGGCTGGGTCGCCGGCTCGGGGCCGTCGAACTCGCGCTCGCCCGAGTCCTCGGCGGGCGCGAGCCCGAGGTGGCGCGGCGCGATCGCGCCGTCGCCCGCGAGCAGCACCGCGCGCTCGACCGCGTTGCGCAGCTCGCGGATGTTGCCGGGCCAGGCGTGGGCGCGGATCGCCGCGAGCGCGTCGTCGGTGAACTCCGGGGCGGCGCGGCCGGCGCGGCCCCGCGCGAGCGCCGCGAACGAGCGCGCCAGGTGATCGATCTCGCCGGCGCGCGCGCGCAGCGGCGGGATCGCGATCGCGACCGCGCTGATCCGGTAGTACAGGTCCTGGCGGAACCGCCCGGCCTCGATCTCCGCCGGCAGCGAGCGGTTGGTCGCGCACACGAACCGCACGTCGATCGGGCGCGCCTCGGTCGCGCCGACCGGGCGCAGCGTCCGCTCCTCGAGCACGCGCAGCAGCGTCGCCTGCAGCCGCAGCGCCATCTCGCCGATCTCGTCGAGGAACAGCGTCCCGCCGTCGGCCGCCTCGATCAGCCCGCCGCGCGCCTGCTCGGCGCCGGTGAACGCGCCGCGGGCGTGGCCGAACAGCTCGCTCTCGAGCAGCGCCTCCGGGATCGCCGCGCAGTTGAGCTTGATGAACGGCCGGCGGCGTCGCGGCGACAGCCGGTGGAGCTGCTCGGCGAACAGCTCCTTGCCGACGCCGGTCTCGCCGGTGAACAGCACCGACACGTCGCCGGCGGCGACCTGCGCGGTGAGCGTGCGGACCGCGTCCATCGCGGCGTCGCCGCGGCCGCGCGCCCGCACCCGCTCCGCCGCGCGCGCCGCGAGCTGGACCGCGGTGATGCCGTCGGTGGGGTAGGCGGCGACGCCGGCGGCGGCGGTGAGCCCCGCGGCCTCGAGCCGCTGCACCAGGCGCCGCTGCACCGGCGCGGCGCGCTCGGCGTCGAGATCGGGCAGCAGCAGCTGGTACTCGCCGGGCGCCGGCTCGGACAGCACGTCCGAGGTGCGCAGCGCGTCGACGAGCACGTCGCGCGCCTCGTCGGTGCGCGCGGCCGGCACGTGGATCCGGACGTGGGTGAACGGGGCGCCGCTGCGGGCGGAGCGGGCGCACTCCTCCACCAGCCGGACCTCGAGCGGGCGGTGCTCGATCGCGCAGCCGCCGCTGGCGGAGGAGCGGGCGGCGGCGGTCGCGGCCGGGACGTGCAGGGTGATCGCCACGTCGCCGAGCTCGACCGGCTCGCCCAGCTCGATCGCCGCCAGCTCGCCGGGCGCCAGCCGCTCGCCGCGCACCCGCGTGCCGTTGCGGCTGCCGGCGTCGCTGATCGTGTGCGCCAGCGGGTCGAGCGTCGCGTGGTGACGCGACACCGAGGCGTGGTCGATGACGATGTCGCACCTCGAGCTGCGGCCGATCGTGAGCGGCTCGTCGGCGGTGAGGGCGTGCATCACGACGCGGCCGTCGCACGCGACGAGCAGCGCCAGCGTCGCGTCGCCAGCGGGTGCGGCGGCGGCGGCGGTGGACGTGATCTCGTCGTCAGACCTCGACGGCGACTTCATCCGGGCCCGGCCATCTTGCCATGGTTTGCCGTCCGGGCCGGGGGTGGCGGGCGTGAGCGGGGCTGCGCGGATCGCTCAGAGCTTGCGCAACCCGTTCATGACGTGCGCGGGGCGCTCAGGCGGTGAACACGAGCCAGGTTGATGTTCATCATGGATATCAGCGTGTTGCATCTGGCATCTGCATTGCTCGTAAGGGCGGCCACACCGCTAACGAGGTCCACCTCATGCGTCTCGCCGTCGCCCTGGTCTTTGCGCTCAGCGCCACCGCCGTCGCCGCCCCCGCGGCGGACGCGGCGAACTACATCCTTCACTTCCAGGGCCGCAGCCAGTCCGGGTGGAAGACCGACGCCAACGGCGCGCGCATGACGCTGGCCAACACCTCGGGCACGACCTGGATCAACAAGACGTTCACGTTCAACGGCAACGCGCGGATCGTCTCCACCGAGACCGACTCGACGACCAACACCAACAGCGTCAACTACGCGATCCGGACGTTCTGCGGGACCGGCACCGGCAACACCTGCATCATCCACGCGTACTCGACCGGGTGCGCGCGCGCGAAGAAGGCGATCGACAACATCCGCAACGGCGTCGGCGGCAGCGCCAACACGCTGTCCGGGCTGCTCTACCTCGAGGGCTCGGGCTGCGCCGACGGCGGCACCGATCTCGCGGAGATCTCGACCGGCAAGTGGACCGGCTGGCTGGCCAAGCTGCTCGGCCAGCAGGAGGCGGTCGACAAGGACCTGACCCGGTCGTCGATGCGCACGACGTTCTCGTACATCCACGATCAGGTCGGCGTGAACTTCTGGCGCGTCGACGGCTACCTCGACGTGTGCAAGAAGCTGGCGGGCCTGTTCAAGATCTGCGGCGGCAGCTACATCGCGGGCACCGACGACGGCGTCGTGCCGTGGGCGTCGTCGGGCGGCTACAGCGCGTCGACCTCGCGCACCAGCATGTGCTCGGTCAGCTCCGCCGACGAGAAGGACACGTCGAAGAACGTGTCGAACAAGTACCCCAAGCACCGCACGGACACCTACTACATCTCGTGCGGCGGCGCGTCGCTCGCGGACGGCGCGAGCTGGGACCACTTCGGCGTGCCCGACGTGGTCGAGGCGATCGTCGAGGCCGACATCCGCGATGGCTCGGCGCTCTACGCCCACTGGACGTGGTCGGACGCGAGCGGCGAGGCGGTGTGCACCTCGAGCACGAACTGCGACAACGCGTTCTTCAACACCAACAACAACGACTTCGGCACCAAGTACGCCGACGGCTACGCCACGGGCGCCAGCAACGTCGACGCGTACACCTCGCAGACCTACGGCACGACCGGATCGACGACGTCGTGCGCCGGCCGCTGCGGCACCAACCCCGGCGGCAGCTACTGCAGCTGCTCGGCGTCGAGCTCGACCAAGTGCGGTGACTACACCGCCCAGAAGTGTGCTTACGTCAATCAGTGACCGGCTCGTCGCGACACTCCAAGCTCGTCCCGGCCCTGGCGATCCTCGCGATCGCCGGGGCCGTCCTCGTCTGGTGGCTGCTCGGGCGCCGTG
Source organism: Myxococcales bacterium (assembly GCA_011526095.1). GTDB lineage: Bacteria > Myxococcota_A > Polyangia > Haliangiales > Haliangiaceae > WYBA01. Next base: position 36,755 of record WYBA01000002.1, read on the forward strand.
GCGACGCCGACACCGCGCGCCCGCCGGCGCCCGCGCAGGCGGCCGCGTCGCGCGAGGCGGGCGCGGCCGCGTCGCCGCGCCGTGACCCACCGCCGGGGATGCGGCAGGTCGCGCCCGAGGGCGCGCCGCCGGTGTCGCGGCTCAAGCGCGAGCTCGAGGACTACAGGAGGGCGTCGATCTACCCCCACTGGTCGTACCCGCTGACGCCGGACATGGAGTTCCTGCTGCGGTGGAACGACGCCGTGACCGGCGACCTGGCGCTCGACGACGCCCAGACGATGTTCGTGCGGTTCGATGGCTCGGCGGGGCGGGTGTTCCCGGGCGAGCCGTACACCGCGTGGATCGAGGCGTGGCGGATCGAGCGCGGCAAGAAGGCGGCGCTGCCGCTGCGCGTGACCCGCGCGGCGGTCGAGGTCACCAGCGGCCCGGCGGGCGGCGAGGCGTTCGAGGTGACGTTCCGCGACGACGGCCAGGGCGGTGACGTCCAGGCCGGCGACTTCATCCAGACGACGCGGTTCGTCCCGTCGGAGCGCGACGAGCTGTCGCGCGCGACCCAGGCGCGGATCACCGCGTACGTCGAGGTCGCGGGCGAGCCGCGGATGTTCGTGCGCGACTTCGTGTTCGCGCCGCGCCCGGTGCTCGAGGTCGTCGCGCTGCGCGACGAGCTGCGCGACGGCTCGCTCGTCGTCCACGTCGACGCCGAGGTCCACGAGGCCGGCGTGTACACCTTCTACGCCAACCTGTTCGCGCCCGACGGCACGACGCCGATCGCGACGACGAAGCTGTCGTACCCGCTCGTCGCCGGCCCGCAGACCGCCGACCTGGTGTTCTTCGGCAAGGTGCTCCACGACGCCGGCATTGACGGCCCGTACGTCGTCAAGGACCTGCACGGGCTCAAGCGCCAGGAGGGCGAGGAGCTGGACGTGTGGTGGAGCCACCCGGCGCCGCACCGCACCGCCGCCTACCGCGCCGACGAGCTGTCCGACGCGGAGTGGAACGATCCCGAGCGCACCGAGAAGATCGCGAACTTCGAGCGCGTGATCCGCGAGCTGGAGCAGCAGGGCCCGTAGGCATCTGGCCGGGCGGGCCGGTCCGTGGCGTGAAGATCCACGGCGCGTGACGACGCGGTGACCGTGGCCTGACCCGGGCGGCGCCACGCTGGCGGCATGCGCATCCTGCTCGTCCAGCCGGCGTTCCCTCGGACCTACTGGGGCTTCCAGCACGCGCTGCCGCTCACCGGCAAGCGCGCGACCCTGCCGCCGCTCGGCCTGATCACGGTCGCGGCGGCGCTGCCGCCGGCGTGGCATTGCCGGCTCGTCGACCTCAACGTCGAGCGCCTCACCGACGAGGCGCTCGGCTGGGCCGACGCCGTGCTCGTCGGCGGCATGCTCGTGCAGGCGCCGTCCGCGCGCGAGGTGATCGCGCGGGCGCGGGCGCTCGGCAAGCGCACCGTCGTCGGCGGGCCGGCGGCGACGACCGCGCCCGAGCTGTTCGGCGACGCCGACGTCGTGTTCCCCGGCGAGATCGAGGGTCGGCTCGCCGAGCTCGAGGCGGCGATCACCGGCGCCGCGCGGGTCCGCGTCGCGCCGCGCGAGCCGCGGCCGGCGATCGCCGAGGCGCCGGTGCCGCGGTTCGACCTGCTGCGGCTCGACCGCTACACGACGATGTCGGTCCAGACCTCGCGCGGCTGCCCCTACCACTGCGAGTTCTGCGACGTGATCGAGATCTTCGGCCGCGTGCCGCGGGTCAAGGCGCCGGCGCAGGTCACCGCCGAGCTCGAGGCGCTGCGCGCGCTGGGCTGGCGCGGCTCGGTGTTCGTCGTCGACGACAACTTCATCGGCAACATCAAGGAGGCGCGGCGGCTGCTGCCCGAGCTCCAGGCGTGGCAGCGCGCGCACGGCCGGCCGTTCGAGCTGTACACCGAGGCGTCGATCAACCTCGCCTCCGATCCGGAGCTGCTCGCGGCGATGGTCGACGCCGGGTTCACCGCGGCGTTCGTCGGGATCGAGACACCGTCGCTCGACGCGCTGCGCGGCGCCGGCAAGACCCAGAACCTCAAGGTCGATCTGCGCGAGGCGATCGCGACGATCACGCGCGCCGGGATCGAGGTGATGGGCGGGTTCATCGTCGGGTTCGACTCCGACGACCCGTCGGCGCTCGAGGCGCAGCGCGCGTTCCTGGCCGCCGCGCCGATCCCGACCGCGATGGTCGGTGTGCTCACCGCGCTGCCCGGCACCGCGCTGTGGAAGCGGCTGCGCAAGGAGGGCCGGCTGCGCGAGCGGTCGAGCGGCGACCAGTTCGACCGCCCCAACTTCGCGCCGAAGATGGACGAGGTCGCGCTGCTCGAGGGCTACGCGCACCTGCTGGCCGAGCTGTACTCGCCCGACGGCTACCTCGCGCGGTGCCGCGCGGTGCTCGACGCCGGCGGCCCGGTGCCGAGCGCGCCGTCGCTGCGGCCGGGGTGGTGGAAGTACCTCGCGCGCGCGACCTGGGCGCTCGGCGTCAAGGGGCCGCGGCGCGCGCTGTACTGGAAGCTCGTCGCTGCCGGTGCGCGGCGCGGCGGCGCGGGCGTGTCGTGGGCGGTCGTCCACGCGATCCAGGGCGAGCACCTGATCCGCTACACCGCCGAGGACGTCGTGCCGCGCGTGCGCGCCGCGGCCGAGGAGGCGCGGCGCGCGGCGCGCGCGCCGGGCGGGGCCGCG
>WYBA01000269.1 GCA_011526095.1 Myxococcales bacterium
CCACCGCCACCGCCACCGCCACGCCACCGCCACCGCCACCGCCACCGCGCGCACGCCGCGCGCCGACTCGGAGGCGGGCGGGTGGCCCGAGCGCGGGTGGTCCGTCCGGCGCTCGTAGAGAGCACCCGCGATCACTGCACACCGGCGGGTGGTGGATACCACCGCCGCCCCGCCGCGCCCGGGAGGTGCGCAGTCCGAGCGCCGGACGGAGCCACCCCGCGAGGGCCAGGCCCCGCCCGCTCTCGCTCGCGTCCTCACGGCGCGCGCGTTCACGGCGCACGCGCGCGGATCGCACGCCACGTCACGCCACGCCACGCCGCGCCACCCGCTCCCCGACGGCCGCGCCGCTGCGCGGCCGCTACGCGTCGCGGCCGACGACGAACACGACGCTCGTCGTGCCGCTGCCGCCGATGTTGAGCATCGCGAACCGGCGCGCGCCGTCGACCTGATAGCCGCCCGCCGTGCCGGTCACCTGCCGCGCGCAGTCGAGCAGCTGGCGCACGCCGGTCGCGCCGACCGGGTGGCCGGCGCCGATCAGCCCGCCCGAGGGGTTGATCGGCAGCTTGCCGCCGAAGTCGATCACGCCGGCCTCGATCGCCTTCCACGACTCGCCGGGCGCGGTCAGGCCGAAGTGGTCGATCGCCATGTACTCGGACGTCGTGAAGCAGTCGTGGGTCTCGATCCCGTCGAGCGCCCAGCAGTCGGCGATGCCGGCGCGGCGGTACGCGTCGGTGACCGCCTGGCGCGTGTGCGGCAGCACGTACGGCGAGTCCTTCGCGGCCTCGACCTTGTCGACGAACCGCAGCGGCGCCGTCCGGTGGCCCCAGCCCTGGATCCGCGGCAGCTGGTCGAGCGACATCCCGCGCTGCCTGGCCCAGCCCGCGGCGTACGCCTCGGTCGCCAGGATCACGCCGACCGCGCCGTCGGTGACCTGCGAGCAGTCGCTGATCTTGATCCGGCCGCCGATCGTCGCGTTGTACTCGCCGCCGCCGCACGCGTGCGCCTCGGTCATGTACCAGGTGCGCGTCTGCGCCTTGGGGTTGCGCTTGGCGTTGGCGTAGTTGACGGCGGAGATGTGCGCGAGGTGCTCGTCCTTGAGCCCGTAGCGGCGGTCGTACTCGTCGCCGAGCTTGCCGAACAGCTTGGGGAACGGGAACTCGACGCCCTTGGCCTCCGACTCGTACCAGGCGGCCGTGCCGAGGTAGTCGCCGCCGATCGCCGGGCTGACCGTCTTCATCTGCTCGACGCCGACGACGAGCGCGACGTCGTAGCGGCCGGCCTCGAGCTCGGCCGAGGCCGCGAGCAGCGCGATCGAGCCCGAGGCGCACGCGGCCTCGTGGCGGCCGGTCGGCAGCCCGTGGAACGCCGGGTCGACGTCGACGAGGAACGCGCCGAGGTGGCCCTGCATGCTGTAGAGCTCGGCGGCGAAGTTGCCGACGTGCCCGACCTGGATGTCCTTGGCGGCGACGCCGGTCGCGGCGAGGGTGCCCTCGACCGCCTCGCGGATCATCGCCGAGATGTGCTTGCCCTCCTTCGTCCAGTTGCGGGCGAAGTCGGTCTGGTGACCACCGAGGATGTAGACGGTGCGGCTCATGGTGATCCCTTTCCTTTCACGCTGCGGAGGCGAAGAAGAACCGGCCGCGATCGACCTCGGGCTCGTCGAACAGCATCAGGTTGCGCTCCGCCGCCTCGACGACGACGCGCGGCACCGGCAGCCCGGCGCGCTCGAGCAGCGCGACCGTGCGGCGCGCGCCCAGCGCGTCGACCAGCACGCTCGGCGGCGCCCAGTTGAAGCCGAAGCCCATGATCCGGTCGACGTCGCGCGCGCGCTCGACCACCTCGCCGACGCGGGCCAGGCCGTAGCTGACGTAGCCGAGCACGACCTTGCGCATCAGGTCGGCGGCGGTGCCCGTCGCCTCGGCCATCGCGTCCATGCCCTGGCGGTAGCGACCGCTGCGGATCGCCGCGTTCATCGCGCCGACGAACGCCGGCAGCTCGACCTTCACCTCGGCGGCCGGCCGGTACGTGCCCGACTTCGGGTCGAGCACGAACCGCTGCGCCTCCTTGCCCTTGCCGGTGGTGAGGAAGAACCCGCCCTTGTCGCGGGTCTTGTTGCCGAGGTGGCCCTTGTCGATCAGGGCCTGCATGTACGCGGGCAGCGCGAACGCGGCGTGCGCCTCGTCCTTGGTGTTGGCGTACAGGTTGTCGACGATCGCCTTGTGGACGTCCCAGCCGACGAAGTCGACCGTGGCCAGCGGCGTCATCGCGCGGCCGGTGTGCGGGCCGATCAGCGCGTCCATGAACGCGGGGCCGTGCTCCTGGGCGAGCTGCGCGACCTCGTTGAGCACCTTGAACCCGACGCGGTTGCCGCAGAACGCGGGCGTGTCGGAGGTCTCGATCACCTCGCGACCGAGCGGGCCCGCCATCAGCTCGCGCACGTCGGCGAGCACCGCCGGCGACGTGCCGGCGTGGCCGATCAGCTCGCACCCGACGATCACGGTCGGCGGGTTGAAGAAGTGCATGCCACAGAAGTGCTTCTGGAAGTCGTCGCTGCGGCCGGCGCACATCGCGGCGATCGACAGGCCCGACGACACCGTCGCGACGACCGAGCCCGGCTTGCGGGCGGCGTCGACGCGGGCGAACACCTCCTGCTTGACGCCGAGCTCCTCGGCGACGGCCTCGAACACCAGGTCCGCGCCCGCGACCTCGCGCTCGAGATCGTCGTACGAGCCGACGGTGATGAACGCGCTGATCGCGGTCGACTTGACCATCTTCTCGGCGCGCTGCCGGCCGGCATCGGCCTTGTCGCGCGTCCGCGCGAGGAACACGGTCGGGATGCCTGCGGACGCGAAGACCGCGCCGCTGCCCGACCCCATGGCGCCATTGGCGCCCAGCACGACGACCTTCTTGATCGCTCTCGCCATGCCCTCCATGTGAAGGATCACGACGAAAGTTGTCAATGTGTAAATTTCGGGATGACCGTGTGAAGTGCCTGTCAACACAGGCACTTCCATGGGAATAACGCAGGGAGTCAGCGGACCTGCGCGGGGGATCGACGCATCCGGACCGCTGCGTTGAAAACGTTCGTCACTTCACGACCTGGAAGCCGAGCGCGTCGATCTTCGGGGTCGCGAGCGCCGCGACCTTCACCGGATCGCCGTCCTTGGGGGTCGCGATCTTCACCGTCCCGGACGCCCAGTCGACCTCGACGCCCGCCACACCATCGACGCCCGCGAGCGCCTTCTTCACGCGGCGCGCGCAGCCGCCGCAGTGCATGCCGGTGACCTTCAGCTCGGTCCACTGCGCGTCGGCCGGCACGGCCGCGGCGGGCTCGTCCGCGCCCGCGGCCATGCAGCCGCCGCAGCCGGCGCCGCCGCCGCACGCGCCGCCGCAACTCCCGCCGCCGCACGCGCCGCCGCACGACGCCTCGGCCTTCGCGGTCGCCGGCGCGGCCGCCGCCGGGACGACGGTCGTCGTCGAGGTCTCGGCCGGCGCGGGCTTCGCGCCGGGCTCGGCGCGCGCGGCGGTGCCGGCGCCTTCGTCGGCCTTCTGACAGGCGGCGACCAGCGCGACGAACGTGAACGACAGCAGGGCGAACGCGAGCTTCATGCGCTGTTCGTACCGCGCGGCCGAGACGCGCTCAAGGCTGCGCGACGCCGCGGGCCGCCGTGGGGCAGGCGCGGGTCAGGCCGCGAGCGCGGCGGCGAGCGCGCCGTACACCGCCGACTGGCTCGGCACGACGTGCGGCGCGACCGCGTCCTCGGGGTGCGGATCGGCGGCGAGCGGCGCGACGTGGGCGAGCGACGGCACGACCGCGACGATCCGCGCGTCCGCGGGCAGCGCGAGCGCGGCCAGCGCGCGCGCCGGCTCGCCGGTCACCGCCTCGAGATCCTCGGCGACGCGCGCGCCGAGCCAGTCGCCGAAGCCGTCCTTCGGCGCCGCCGTCACGTCCAGCGCGAGCGGGCGCGCCGACACGGCCGCGCCGCCCCGCACGCGCGAGCCGTACGCGTACACGGCGATCCGCGCGCCGCGCACGCCGCCCTTGCGCTCGCCCTCGATCCGCTCGATCGCCAGGCCCCAGTCGTCGCCGGCGCGCGCCGCGACGGCGCGGAACCCGTGCGGCCGCGTCGGGCCGGCGCCGTCGAGCGACGGCCAGCTCACCGCGCCGGTCATCACGCGCGCCGCGCACGCGTCGAGGTGCGCGAGCACGTCGTCGGCGGTCGGCGGAACGGCGGTGATCGCGGGCGCGTGGCCGCGCGCGGCGAGCGCGACGCGGTGCGCGCGCGCGCGCCGATCGCCCGCCGCGGCGAGCCGCTCCAGCGCCGCCGCGCCGACCTCCGGGTGACGATCGAGCCACGCCGGCGCCAGCGTGATCGCCCGCCCGGCGACGCGCCGCACCCGCCACGCCAGCTCGAACGCGGCGTCGCCGCCGCACGCCAGCAGGCACGGCACGACGCACCACGGCCGGTCGTGCAGCACGCCGTGCTCGTCGACGCGGGTGGCCAGCCACGGCACGAGGCCCTCGCCGTAGCGCAGGTACAGATCGGTGTTGTCCATGCCGCGCGGCTGGAACTGCCAGTCGATCCGCCGCGCGACGTCGACGAGCTCGGCCGCGTCCTCGAGCGACAGCAGCGCCGCCCACAGCGTGTCGCTGCCCAGCACGTAGACATCGTCGACCCACTGGCCCTCGCCCTTGACGAACGCGGTGGCGCCGCGCAGCGCCGCGCGTGCCTCGGCCAGCGGCATCAGCCCGCGCGCGTCGGGCGCGGTGACGCCGCCGTCGACCATCGTCTCGCGCAGGCGCGGGTGGAGCGCCACGGCTAGCCCATCAGCGAGTAGATGCGGCACGCGGCGAAGTCGCGCGCGGCGAGCTGCGCCTTGGTCAACATGAAGTACAGGCGGTCGCAGTCGCCCCACTGGAAGTCGGCCGCGTCGTCGGAGTCGACCTGGAGCAGCAGCTGATCCTCGGTGCCGTGGACGTGCGCGCCGATGTAGTCCTGCGCGTCGGCGTAGCCGAGCACGTGGTTGGCCGGTCCCTCGGGCTCGTACAGGCTGCTGTTGTAGGCGTTGAAGTCCTGCCAGAACTCGCGCAGCGCGCCGTCGGCGTACGGCGACACGCCGCCGGGCAGCGCGGTGTACGGCGTGAACGACAGGCTCGCCAGGCCGTGGATGTACGGCGCCAGCCGCGGCTCCTCGTCGTACTCGCCCTGGTACTCGACGCGCGGGGCGGTGGCGCGCTCGAGCGGCGTGCCCTCGGGGAAGTAGAGGACGGCGCAGCACGCGGCGCCGGCGCCGGCGTCCACGCCCTCCTCGTCCTCACCCTCCTCGTCCTCGCCCTCCTCGTCCTCGCCCTCCTCGTCCTCGCCCTCCTCGTCCTCGCCCTCCTCGTCCTCGCCCTCCTCGTCCTCGCCCTCCTCGTCCTCGCCCTCCTCGTCCTCGCCCATCTCCGCTTCCTGGTCCGACGTCGTCCACTGCGAGTTGTAGAAGAACACCAGCGTCCCGTCCGCCGGCAGCCGCCCCAGCGGATCGAGCCCGGCCAGGTCGGCCAGCCGCAGCTGCGCGACGAACTCCATCGGCACGCCGTCGCGCTCCGGCCACGGCGTCCCGGCCGGCAGGTCCGGCAGCCCGCCGAACCGCGACGCGCCGAGCGGCAGCGCCTCCATCGCGTCGTCGAACGCCTCGATCGAGCCCTCCTCCGCCTCCATCGGCCGCGCCGCCAGCGCCGTCGCCTTGATGTGGATCGCCGGCTGCATCACCGCCTCGACGTCGGCGGCGTACTGCCCGAAGCTCTGCTCCCCGAGGACCTTGAGGATCGTGTCGCGGTTCATGTGTGCGTCAGAGTCTCGCCGGGAGCGCTTGTGAACACCAGCGACCGCCCCGCCACCGAGATGTCACCGGGGCGCGCGTTGACGCGCCCGGGACATTCGGATATCTGCATGTCCATGATCCCGTCCGTCGCCGAGGTCGACGTCAGGCCGCTGTCCCGCCTGTACCGCGCCCTGGCGGACGACACGCGCGTTCGCCTGGTCGCGCTGCTCGCCGGCGGCGAGCTGTGCGTGTGCCACCTCGAGCACGCGCTCGGCCTGCCCCAGCCGACGGTGTCGCGCCACCTCCAGATCCTCAAGGCCGCCGGCGTCGTCGACAGCCGGCGCGACGGGACGTGGGTCCACTACCGGCTCGTCCCGCAGGACGCGCCCGAGCGCCAGGCCGCGCTCGACGCGATCACCCGCGCGTTCGGGGCGCCGCGAGTGCTGCGCGCCGACCTCGCGCGCCTCAAGCGCGCGCGCGGCCCGGGCGCGTGCGATCAGGAGAAGACGCCATGACGGTTCGTATCGGCATCAACGGGTTCGGACGGATGGGGCGCCTCGCGGTGCGGGCGGCGTGGGACTGGCCCGACGTCGAGCTCGTCCACGTCAACGAGATCAAGGGCGGCGCCGAGACCGCCGCGCACCTGCTCACGTTCGACTCGGTCCACGGGCGGTGGCGCCACGAGGCCCGCGCCGAGGCCGGGCCCGGCGGCGCCGCGATCGTCGCCGACGGCCGGCGCCTCACCTTCTCCGACCACGCGCGCCCCGGCGACGTGCCGTGGCGCGACCTCGGCGTCGACCTGGTGCTCGAGTGCACCGGCAAGTTCCGCACACCCGCGCTGCTCGCGCCGTACTTCGACGGCGGCGTCAAGAAGGTGATCGTCGCGGCCCCGGTGAAGGAGGGCGCGCTCAACGTCGTCATGGGCGTCAACGATCACCTGTACCGCCCCGACGAGCACCACCTGCTGACCGCGGCGTCGTGCACGACCAACTGCCTGGCGCCGCTGGTCAAGGTGATCCACGAGGGCCTCGGGATCGCGCACGGCATCATCACGACGATCCACGACGCGACCAACACGCAGGTCGTGGTCGACGCGCCGCACAAGGACCTGCGCCGCGCCCGCGCCGCCGGCATGTCGCTGATCCCGACGACGACGGGCTCCGCCACCGCGATCACGCTCATCTACCCCGAGCTGAAGGGCAAGCTCGACGGCGTCGCGGTGCGCGTGCCGCTGCTCAACGCCTCGCTCACCGACGCGGTGTTCGAGGTGAAGCGACCGACCACGGTCGAGGAGGTCAACGCGCTGTTCGCCGCCGCGGCGGCGGGGCCGCTGCAGGGGATCCTCGCCTACGAGACCCGCCCGCTGGTCTCGGTCGACTTCAAGAGCGATCCGCACTCCGCGATCGTCGACGCGCCGTCGACGATGGTGCTCGACGGCACGTGCGTGAAGGTGCTCGCCTGGTACGACAACGAGATGGGCTACGTCCACCGCATGGTGGAGCTGGCGCGCAAGGTCGGGCAGCACCTGCGCTAGGGTCGGGATGCCGGGGCTGCGCAACTACATCCTCGTCACGCTGGCGTACTGGGCGTTCACGCTCACCGACGGCGCGCTGCGGATGCTGGTACTGCTGCACTTCCACCGCCTCGGCTACACGCCGGTCGAGCTCGCGACGCTGTTCCTGCTGTACGAGCTGTTCGGCGTCGTCACCAACCTCGTCGGCGGGTGGATCGCCGCGAACCTGGGGCTGCGCGCGACGCTGCTGGCCGGGCTGGCGCTCCAGATCGTCGCGCTCGCGGTGCTGGCGCTGCTCGATCCGGCGTGGACGAAGGCCGCCTCGGTCGCGTTCGTCATGGCCGCGCAGGCGCTGTCGGGGATCGCCAAGGACCTGACCAAGATGAGCGCCAAGAGCGCGATCAAGGTGCTGGTCCCGGCCGATGCGCACTCGGCGCTGTTCCGCTGGGTCGCGGTGCTCACCGGCTCGAAGAACGCGCTCAAGGGCGCCGGGTTCTTCCTCGGCAGCGCGCTGCTCGTCGCGCTCGGGTTCGAGGGCGCGCTCCTGGTGATGGCGGCGGGCCTGCTCGTCGCGCTCGTCGCGATGACGGCGCTGCTGCCGCGCGCGATGGGCAAGGCGAGATCGAAGAAGAAGTTCTCCGCGCTGCTGTCCCGCAGCCGCGCGATCAACGCGCTGTCGGGCGCGCGGCTGTTCCTGTTCGGCGCGCGCGATCTGTGGTTCGTGGTCGGCGTCCCGGTGTTCCTGTCGACGCAGCTCAGCTGGGGCTTCACCGCGGTCGGCGCGTTCCTCGCCGCGTGGGTGATCGGCTACGGCGCGGTCCAGTCGCTCGCGCCCGCGGTGATCGGCCGGTTCACCGGCGGGCGTGCGCCCGGGCGGCGCGCCGCGCAGACGCTCGCGCTCGTGCTCGCCGCGGTGATGGCCGCGATCGCCGCCAGCCTCGCCGCTGGGCTCGACGCGCGGTGGGTGGTGCTCGGCGGCCTGGCGGCGTTCGGCGTCGTGTTCGCGATCAACTCCTCCGTCCACTCCTACCTCATCCTCGCCTACGCCGACGCCGACGACGTCGCCGTCGACGTCGGCTTCTACTACATGGCCAACGCCGGCGGTCGCCTCGTCGGGACGCTGCTGTCGGGGCTGACCTACCAGCTCGGCGGGCTCGCCGCGTGCCTGTGGACGTCGGCGGGCTTCGCGCTCGCCACGTTCGCGCTGTCGCTGGCGCTACCGCCCGCCCCCGGCGCGGCGCCGCTGCTGGCGAGCGTCAAGGTCGAGGGCGGGGACTGACGGCCGCTGGCACTGGATCTGCAACCCAGCGGCGGTAGAGCGACCCGACGCAACCCATCAACGCAACCAACCGACGAGACGGCCGCTCCGACCTCACGCCGGCACGCTCCGGCGCAAAACATGCGCCCGCGCTGCCGCTCCGAAGGAGCCCGACGATGTCCTCCATCCGCATCTTCGATCCCGCGATGTGCTGCTCGACCGGCATCTGCGGCCCGTCGGTGGATCCCCAGCTCGCTCGGTTCGCCGCCGACCTCGACTGGCTGAAGGGCCAGGGCGTACGCGTCGAGCGCTACAACCTGTCGCAGCAGCCCGGCGCGTTCGCCGACAACGCGTCCGTCAAGGGCGCGCTCGAGGCGCGCGGCGAGGCGGCCCTGCCCGTCGTGCTGGTCGACGGCGAGATCAAGGCGAGCGGCGTCTACCCGACGCGCGCCGAGCTCGCCGCGTGGGCCGGCGTGACCGCGGACGAACCGGCTCCCGCCAGGGCCGGCGGCTGCTGCGGCGGCGGCAAGCGCGTGGCCAAGCCCGACGGGTGCTGCTGAGGCGCCATGCCGGTCCTCGTCCAGGATCCGACGCGCGCCCTGTTCTTCACCGGCAAGGGCGGCGTCGGTAAGACGTCCGCGGCGTGCGCGACCGCGATCGCCCTGGCCGACGCGGGGCGGCGCGTGCTGCTGGTCAGCACCGATCCCGCGTCCAACCTCGACGAGGTGCTGGGCGTGCGCCTCGGGCCGACGCCGACGCCGATCCCGGCGGTCCCCGGACTCGCCGCGCTGAACATCGATCCCGTGGAGGCCGCGCGCGCCTACCGCGAGCGCGTCGTCGGTCCGTACCGCGGCGTCCTGCCCGCGGCGGCGGTGACGAGCATCGAGGAGCAGCTGTCGGGCGCGTGCACGGTCGAGATCGCCGCGTTCGACGAGTTCTCCAGGCTGCTCGGCGACGACGACGCGACGCGCGCGTTCGACCACGTCGTGTTCGACACCGCGCCGACCGGCCACACGCTGCGGCTGCTCGAGCTGCCCGCGGCGTGGTCGACGTTCATCGACGACAACGTCGGCGGCACGTCGTGCCTCGGCCCGCTGTCGGGCCTGACCCACCAGCGGGCGCTGTACGCGGCGTCGAACGCGGCGCTGCGCGACGCGGGGCGTACCGCGATCGTGCTGGTCGCCCGCCCGGACGCCTCGTCGCTGAAGGAGGCCGAGCGCACCCGCACCGAGCTCGCCGCGCTGCGCGTCGGCAACGTGCAGCTCGTGCTCAACGGGGTGTTCCGCGCGCGCGCGCCGGGCGATCCGATCGCCGTGGCGATGGAGGCCCGCCAGCGCGCCGCGGTCGACGCGATGCCGTCCGGGCTGCGCGCGCTGCGGCGGCGTGACGTCGCGCTGTTGCCGTTCGGGCTGGTCGGGATCGACGCGCTGCGCGCGCTCGGCGGCGACGCGCCGGCGGCCGCGCCAGCGCCGGCGCCCGACCCCGACGCCGCGGTCGCCCCGGGCGACTCGCTCGACGCACTGATCGACGAGCTCGCCCGCTCCGGCACCGGCGTCGTCATGACCATGGGCAAGGGCGGCGTCGGCAAGACGACGATCGCCGCCCGCGTCGCGACCGCGCTGGCGCGCCGCGGCCTCGCCGTCACGCTGACCACCACCGACCCCGCGGCCCACGTCGACGACGCCGCGCGCGAGCGCCCGCCCTCGCTGCGCGTCACCCGCATCGACCCCGCGGCCGAGACACGCCGCTACACCGAAGAGGTCCTCGCCTCCGCGGGCGCCGGCCTCGACGCGCAGGGCCGCGCGCTGCTGGAGGAGGATCTGCGCAGCCCGTGCACCGAGGAGATCGCGGTGTTCCGCGCGTTCGCCGAGACCGTCGCGCGCGGCGCGCACCAGCTCGTCGTGATCGACACCGCGCCGACCGGCCACACGCTGCTGCTGCTCGACGCCGCCGAGTCGTACCACCGCGAGGTCGCGAAGAAGCCCAGCGGCAGCCCCGAGGCGGTGCAGCGCCTGCTCCCGCGGCTCCGCGATCCCGCGTTCACGCACATCCTGCTGGTGACCCTGCCGGAGGCGACGCCGATCCACGAGGCGATGCAGCTCGAGCGCGACCTCGCCCGCGCCGGCATCCACCCCCAGGCGTGGGTCGTCAACCAGAGCCTCACCCCGCTCGCGGTGACCGATCCCGTGCTCGTCGCGCGCCGCGCCCACGAGGCCGCACACCTGCGCGAGCTCGCCGCCCACGCCGCCCGCGTCGTGCTCGAGCCGTGGGTCGACACCGGGCCGCGCGCGCCGGCGGCAGGAGCGTGACGGGTGCAGCCGCTGGCCCGCAAGCTGTCGTTCCTCGACCGCTACCTGACCCTGTGGATCTTCCTCGCGATGGCGCTCGGCGTCGCGCTCGGCAACGCAGGGTCGGACGTGGCCGACGCGCTGGATCGCCTGAGCGTGGGCACCACCTCGATCCCGATCGCGGCGGGGCTGATCCTGATGATGTACCCGCCGCTCGCCAAGGTCCGCTACGAGGAGCTCAGCCAGGTGTTCCGCAACAAGCGCGTGCTGGCCCTGTCGCTCGTCCAGAACTGGGTGATCGGGCCGGTCCTGATGTTCGGCCTCGCCGTGCTCTTCCTGCACGACAAGCCCGACTACATGCTCGGCCTGATCCTCATCGGCCTCGCGCGCTGCATCGCGATGGTGATCGTCTGGAACGACCTGGCGAAGGGCGACACCGAGTACTGCGCCGGCCTGGTCGCGTTCAACTCGATCTTCCAGATCCTGTTCTTCTCGGTCTACGCGTACGTGTTCGCGACCCTCGCGCCCGGGTGGCTCGGCCTCGAGGGCGTCGCGGTCGACGTCACGATCGGCGAGATCGCGACGAGCGTGGCGATCTACCTCGGGATCCCGTTCGCCGCCGGCCTCCTCACCCGCCGCGTCCTCGTCGCGGCCAGGGGGCGCGACTGGTACGAGCACCGGTTCATCCCGCGCATCAGCCCGATCACGCTGGTCGCCCTGCTGTTCACGATCGTCGTGATGTTCTCGTTCAAGGGCAAGGCGATCGTCGAGCTCCCCCTCGACGTCGTCCGGATCGCGATCCCGCTCCTCATCTACTTCGTGGTCATGTTCGCGATCTCGTTCGCGATGAGCCGCCGCGTGGGCGCCGACTACGCGCAGTCGGCGACGCTGTCGTTCACCGCGGCGTCGAACAACTTCGAGCTGGCGATCGCGGTCACGGTCGCGACCTTCACGATCCACAGCGGCGCCGCGTTCGCGGCCGTGATCGGGCCGCTCGTCGAGGTGCCCGTCATGATCGGCCTGGTCCACGTCGCGCTGTGGGCGCAGCGGCGCTACTTCCCGGGAGACGCGCGGTGTCGCGTCGCCCGGTGACGCGATCGCCTCGCGTTCGCAACCGCTTCATGCGATCACCGTGACATGTTCGAACCAGGCACGAAGGCCCCCGCGTTCGCGCTGCCGTCCTCGGACGGCGGCACCGTCAAGCTCGCCGATCTGGCCGGCAGCTACGTCGTCCTCTACTTCTACCCGCGCGACAACACGCCGGGCTGCACGATCGAGGCGCAGGACTTCCGCGACGCGATGCCGGCGCTGAAGAAGCTCGGCGCGGTCGTGCTCGGCGTCAGCAAGGACTCGATCGCCTCGCACTGCAAGTTCCGCGACAAGTACGGCCTGACCTTCCCGCTGCTCACCGACGCCGAAGGCAAGGTGATGGAGGCCTACGGCGCGTGGGGCGAGAAGGTGCTCTACGGCAAGAAGAGCCTGGGGATCATCCGGTCGACCGTGGTGATCGGCAAGGACGGCAAGGTCGTCCGCCACTGGCCGAAGGTCTCGGTCAAGGGCCACGCCGAGGACGTGCGCGCGACGATCGCGGCGCACGCGAGCGGCGGCGCGGTCCCGGCCGCCGCGCCCGCCAGGGCCAAGGCGCCCGCCAAGGCCAAGGCGCCCGCCAAGGCCAAGGCGCCCGCGAAGGCCAAGGCGCCCGCGAAGAAGAAGTAGCGCGCGGGGGCGCGCGCTACTCGTCCGCGGCGATGCGGAAGCCGACGCCGCGCACGGTCTGGATCAGGTCGGGCTTGCCGAGCTTGCGGCGCAGGCGCAGGACGACGTTGTCCACGGCGCGCTCGCTGATGTCGAAGTTCGCCGAGCCCCACGCGTGATCGAGCAGCTCGCTGCGGCTCATCGTGCGCCCGCGCGCCCGCATCAGCGCGCGCACCACCGACAGCTCGGTCGAGGTCAGCGCCACCGTCTTGCCGTCGATCCACAGCTCGTGGCCGTCGGTGTCCAGCATCATCGCGCCGTGGCGGAGGCGCCCCGGGCGACGCGTGCCGTTCCAGTGGACCCGGCGGTGGACCGCGCGGATCCGCGCTGCGAGCTCGCGCGCCGAGCACGGCCCGACGACGAAGTCGTCGAACCCGGCGTCGAGGCCGAGCTCGGCGTCCGCCCGGGTGCCGGTCGCCGCCCAGCCGATCAGGCCCGGCCGCGGGCGCCGGGCGTCCGCCCACCGGACGACGCGGTCGAACAGCGGGGCGTCGCCGGACACCGGCACCCACAGCAGCACGACCGCGCGGGTGTCGACCTCACCAGCGAGCACCGGCTCGAGCGCCGCGACGTGGCCCTCCAGCACCTCGCGCCGCAGCTCGGTGACGAGGCTCTCGACCAGCGGCTCGCCCGGGGCGGCCACGATCGTGACGCCTACCGCCGTGCCCACGGACCTCGGGGCGCCGGAGGACTGCGCATCGGCCTCGGCTGCGATGACATACACGCCTCACCGTGTCAGCGCCGCGTGACCGGACCGCTGCGCCCGCGTAAAGCGAACGTGACAGCACGGCGAACATCCGCGCCGCCGCCCTGACGTCGTCACCGTCGCGTCACCGTCCCTGAGGGATCGTCACCGTGTGACAGCGCCCCGGCGTGGTTTGTCACGCGCGCGCCACGAGGCGAGGTGAGTCCCGTCATCGACGCTCTGCATTGTCCGACCCGCGATGTTTGGCGGCTTCGAAGAACAGAAAGATGCCCAGGCGGGCAAGCGCTGGTTCGCCTCGGCCGGCACGTCGCTCGTCATCTTCGTGCTCGGCGCGATCGCCCTGGTGATCCTGGCGAAGCAGACGTCGGCGAGCCCCCAGGAGGCGCCGTCGATCGACGTGACGTTCCACGCCGAGGAGGCGCCGGAGCCGGAGAAGGCGCCGCCGCCCCCGCCCCCGCCCCCGCCGACCACGGAGAAGAAGAAGGCGAAGCGCCCGGGCAAGGTCGCGCCGGTGCAGCCCAGCGCGATCCCCGAGGCGCGGCCCGACGAGGCCGAGCCGGGCGAGCGGGTCGACGCGACCGCGCTGCAGGAGGAGTTCGGCGACGGCGAGGTCGGCACCGTGCTACCGACCGCGAGCGCCCCGCCGCCCCCGCCGCCCCCGCCCCCGCCGCCTCCGGCCGCGGCGCTCGACGTCAAGATCCCCGACCCGGTGTCCGAGGTGGATCCCGGCGTGAAGCCGCCGCGCGCCGCCGAGGGCAACGCGATGCCGGTCTACCCCGAGAAGATGCGCCACAAGGGCGTCGAGGCCGAGGTCATCATCAAGATCAAGATCTCGGCGAAGGGCGAGGTCATCGCCGCCGAGATGATCCGCGGCGACGAGCCGTTCGCCTCGGCCGCCCTCGCGGCGGTCAAGACCTGGCGCTACGAGCCCGCCACCGTCGACGGTCGGCCCGCGCCGTTCGTCCGGCTCGTGAAGCTCCCGTTCCGCCTGAAGTGAATCTCGCGACCGACCTCAGGAGTCCCCCATGGAATTCGATCTCGTCCACGTCTTCAAGGAGATGCAGCCGTTCGCGATGGCGATCGTGGCTGCGCTCGGGATCATGGCGATGGCCTCGATCTCGGTGTTCGTCGAGCGGCTGTGGGTCTACTACCGGTCGCGCAAGATGTCGCGCAAGTTCGCGGCGCGCGCCGGCGCGCTGCTCGAGCAGCAGGACCACGCCGGGTTGATCAAGCTCGCCGAGGAGCACAAGGCCAGCCACCTCGCCGGCCTGCTGGCCGACGGCATCCGCACGTTCGTCGCCGCGAAGGCGCGCCCGGGTGAGCTGCCGCCGCTGGAGCTGACCCGTCGCGAGCTCGACCGCAAGGCCGAGGCGATCTCCGCCGACGTGCGGCGTGGCCAGTCGGTGCTGGCGTCGGTCGGCTCCGTCGGCCCGTTCGTCGGCCTCCTCGGCACCGTCGTCGGCATCATCGGCGCGTTCCAGGGCATCGGCAAGGAGGGCTCCGGCGGCCTCGCCGCGGTCTCGGCCGGCATCGCCGAGGCGCTCATCGTCACCGCGATCGGCCTGCTCGTCGCGATCCCGGCGGTGCTCGCGTTCAACCTCCTGAGCACGCGCTCCGACAAGCTCCTGCTCGCGCTCGACCAGTCGCGCGGCGAGTTCCTCGACTACCTCGAGAACCAGAATGGCTCGGGCTCGCCGGCGAGCGCCGCCGCGGTCGGCGACGGCGGCCTGCGCACCGACGCGCTCGTCGCCGAGGCGATGGAATCGCGCCATGCGTCGGCCTGATCGACCGCAGCCGGACATGAACGTCACGCCGCTCGTCGACGTGGTGCTCGTCCTGCTCATCATCTTCATGGTCGTGATCCCGCAGATGCAGTCGGGCGCCGCGGTGTCGGTGCCCGGCGCGGCGAACCCCGACAAGGCGAGCGACCCGCGCCACCCGCCGATCACGCTGAGCGTGACCAAGGACGGGCGGATGTACCTGGAGAAGGCGGCGGTCGACCACACCACCCTCGTGCCGCTGCTGAAGGAGGGCCACGCCAAGTCGCCCGGCAGCAAGCTGATCCTCAAGGGCGACCGCGAGGCGCCCTACGGCATGCTCCGCGCGATCTTCCGCGAGTGCCAGGGCGTCGGCTTCCCCGGCGTGTCGCTGCAGGTCGGCGACCTCCGGAAGGAAGGGGCCTGAGCGATGGGCGCGAACATCCAGGTCGGCGGCGGCGGCAAGGGCAAGCGACGCGCCAACGTCCGCCCCCACATGAACGTCACGCCGCTCGTCGACGTCGTGCTCGTGCTGCTCATCATCTTCATGGTGATCGCGCCGATGATGGTGAAGCAGTTCTGGCTGCACGTCCCCAAGAAGGAGACGGCGGCGGCGCCGGCAGAGGAGCCGTCGGCGGACGACCAGGTGTCGATCGTCATGACCGTGCGCGCCGACGGCACGGTGTGGATCAACCAGGACCGGGTCGAGCTGCCCGAGCTACCCGAGAAGCTCGAGCGCATCTTCGCCGCGCGCGCCGAGCGCGTCATGTTCTTCGACGCCGCCGACGCCGTGCCCTACGGCGTCGCGATGGCCGCGCTCGACGCCGCCCGCGGCGGCGGCGCGGTGAACATCGCCGTGCTCACCGAATCCGTCCTGCAGTGAGGCGCGCTCGCGTCCGGTGTCCGGACGATTCGACGCCCGCCACGACTTCGTGACAGAGCCGCCGCGACCACGCCACCTGCGTGGACCACAGTGCGCGTGCTCGAGGAAGCCTCCACGTGCAACGCTCCTTCCGAAATACCCTCGCTCTGATGCTCGCGAGCGGCGCGGCCGCCGCGGCGACGCACCCGACGGCCGCCGGCGCGCAGCCCGGGCCGAAGGTCGCGGCGCGCGACGTCGTGATCGAGGTGGAGCAGCGGCCCGAGCTGGACCAGCCACCCGAGCGTCCGGCTGACGCGGAGCCCACGACGCCGACGCCACCGGACGGCGACGGACCGACGCCCACGGACGGAGATCAGCCGCCGACCGACGGCGCGCCGCCGACCGACGGCAACGCGCCCGCGCCGACCGACACGCCGACCCCGGTCGAGCCGCGCGAGACGAACGCCCGGGGCGGCATCCACGGCCGCGTCGTCGACGCCGACACCGGTGAGCCGCTGTCCGACGTCACCGTCACCGTCGACGGCGACGCGACGAGCGCGACCACCGGCCGCGACGGCGAGTTCGACCTCGACCTCAGGCCCGGCACGTACACGCTGCGGCTGTCCAGCGATCTCTACCGCCGCCACCGCATCCGCGACGTCGTCGTGCGCCGCGGCACGACCAAGCTCGACGTCCGGCTGTCGCCGGAGGAGATCGAGGAGGTCGTCGTCGTCGCGCCGCCCGACACCGCGAGCGACGCGGTGCAGGTCGTGCGCCGGCGCAAGCGCGCGACGGTGAGCGACGCGATCAGCTCCGAGCAGATCTCGCGCTCGCCCGACTCGAGCGCGTCCGACGCGGCCAAGCGCATGGTCGGCGCCACGATCCAGGACGGCAAGTACGTCGTGATCCGCGGCCTCGGCGGCCGCTACTCGCTCACCCTGCTCAACGGGGTGCCGCTGCCGAGCCCGGACCCGGACGTGCCGGCCGCGCCGCTCGATCTGTTCCCGGCGGCGCTGCTCGCCAACCTCACCGTCACCAAGACGTTCAGCCCCGACATGCCGGCGAGCTTCGCCGGCGGCGCGCTGAGCATCGAGACCCGCAGCTTCCCCAGCAAGTTCACGCTCAAGGTCCGCTCCGGCATCGCCGCCGACTCGGAGACGAGCTTGCAGGACCTGAACGAGTACGAGGGCGGCTCGCTCGACGTGCTCGGGTTCGATGACGGCACGCGCGCGCTGCCCTCGGCGATCCCCGACGACGAGCTCGCCGCCGGCCTCGACCTCACGCCGGACCAGATCCGCGACCAGATGGTGTCGTTCGGCGACACCTGGGCGGTCGACGAGGGCACGGCGTCGCCCAACGGCAGCCTCGGCGTGACCGTCGGGAACACCCACGATCTGAGCTCCGGGCGCGGCAAGCAGCGCCTCGGCTACTTCGGCAGCGCCAACTACGGCCGCGGGTTCTCCAGCCGCCGCTCGCACATCCAGGCGGTGGGCGAGGACGACGGCATGGGCGGCCTGCTGCCGTCGACGCTCCAGCTCGACGAGGAGCTCGGCCGCAACTCGGCCGCGCTCAACGGCCTGATCACCGCGGGCTGGACCCACGGCTCGTCCCACCAGGTCAACCTGATCGGCCTGTACACCCACACCGCCGAGGACTCGGCGAGCATCACCACCGGCATCGACGGCAACACCTCGGTCGTCGAGCGCCGCCGCCTGCAGTTCGTCGAGCGGCAGATGATCTTCGGCCAGCTCATGGGCGAGAGCGCGGTCGCGGACGGCGACGCCGTGATCGGCTGGCAGACGAACCTGTCGACGGTCGGGCAGAACGAGCCCGACACCCGCGACGTCGTGCGCGTCCAGGGCGTCGACGGGCGCTACGCGATCGACACGACCTCGGGCTCGTCGGAGCGGCTGTTCAGCGAGCTCGGCGACGTCAGCGGCGGCGGCGGCCTCGACGTCACGGTCCCGCTGACCAGCGTCCGGCTCAAGGCGGGCAGCTCGTACCTCCACACCTCGCGCCAGTACCAGGCGCGGCGGTTCCACTGGTTCATCTTCGGCGAGGACGCGCGGTTCCAGGAGCCCGAGGAGGCGTTCAGCGACGCCAACGCCGACCAGCTGTCGTTCTACGAGGCGACGCTGCCCAGCGACGGCTACCAGACCTCGCGCGGCATCGCCGCCGGCTACGTCCTGGCCGACATCTCGGCGTGGGACCCGCTGCGGATCGTCGCCGGCGCGCGCGTCGAGCGCTCGGTGCTCGACCTCAACATCAGCTCGACGATCGACCAGGGCGAGCTGCCGCCCTTGTGCGAGATGACCGAGGACGGCCGGCCCAGCCTCGACGGCAGCTGCGACCGCACCGACACGGACCTGTTGCCCTCGGTCAACGCGGTCTACGCCCTCAACGACACGACCAACCTGCGCGCCGCCTACGGCGTGACGATCGCGCGGCCGAACTTCCGCGAGGTCGCGCCGTCGCTCTACTACGACTACGTCCGGCGCCGCGCGATCGGCGGCAATCCAAATCTGGCGACGACGACGGTCCACAACGCCGACGTGCGGTGGGAGTCGTTCCTCGGCGAGACCGAGCTGGTCGCGGCGAGCGTGTTCTACAAGCGGTTCATCGACCCGATCGAGCGCACGCTCGAGGACGCGGGCTCCGGCGCCAACGTCGGGTTCTCCAACGCCGCGGGCGCCGACGTCTACGGGCTCGAGCTCGAGGCGCGCGCGTCGCTGGCGCGGCTCGCCCCGGCGCTGGCGGACTTCACGCTCGGCGCCAACCTCGCGGTGATCCGGTCGCGGATCGACCTGATGGGCGCCGAGCGCGCGCTGCAGGGCCAGTCGCCGTACGTGGTCAACGTCGACCTCGGCTACGCGCGGGCGAGCACCGGCACCCAGGTCAACGTGCTCTACAACGCGTTCGGCGCGCGGATCGAGGAGGTCGGGACCGGGGGCGCCGGCGACGTCTACGAGGCGCCGTTCCACCGCCTCGACCTCACGATCGGCCAGAAGGTCCGCGACGACCTCAAGCTCAAGCTCGGCGCCGCCAACCTGCTCCACCAGCGCGTGTCGCGCACCCAGAACGGCGTCGAGATCTACGGCTACCAGACCGGCACGAGCGTCGCGCTCAGCCTCGAGCTCAGCGTCGAGTGACCCTCGACCGCCATCCCCCCTTCGCTTTTCGTTCGAGACGAACCAAGGAGATCCTCATGTCGATCCGTGCTTCGAAGTTCCGCTGGCTGGCCACCGCGCTCGGCCTGGTCACGTTCACCACGCTCGCCGCCTGCGGCGGCGATGACGCGCCGGTCGGCGACGACGATCCGGATCCGCCCGACGCCGACGTCACGATGCCGGACGCGCCGCCGGGCAGCGAGACGATCCGCCTCAACGACGACATCACCGAGGACACGACGTTCTACGCGCGGAACACCTACGTCATCCCGCGCCTCAAGCAGCTGTTCGTCAAGGACGGCGCGACGCTGACGATCGAGCCCGGCACGATCATCAAGGGCGAGCAGGGCGCGCTGCTGGTGATCACCCGCGGCTCGAAGATCGAGGCCGAGGGCACGGCGGAGGCGCCTATCGTCTTCACCTCGGCCCAGGCCGACAACGCCAAGACGCGTGGGTTCTGGGGCGGCGTGCTGATCTGCGGCGACGCGCCGATCAACACCAACGTCAACTCCGACCCGCCGAGCACCGAGGCGATCTTCGAGGCGTTCACCTCGTCGATCCCCGAGGGCTACTACGGCGGCACCGACGCCACCGACGACAGCGGCACGCTCAAGTACGTCCGCATCGAGTTCACCGGCTTCCAGTTCGTCGCCGGCCGCGAGTTCAACGGCCTGTCGCTGGCGGGCGTCGGCTCGGGCACCGAGATCGACTACATCCAGAGCCACGCCGGCGCCGACGACGGCATCGAGATCTGGGGCGGCACGGTGAACCTCAAGCACATCGTGTCGAGCCAGAACGCCGACGACGGCTTCGACACCGACAACGGCTGGAACGGCAAGGCCCAGTTCATGGTCATCCAGCACGTCAACCCGGACGGCTCGAGCGACGCCGCCAACGGCTACGAGTCGGACAACCACGCGACGTCGGCGTCCTACACCGCGATGCCGCGGACGCTGCCGACGATCTACAACGTGACGATGATCGGCAAGCCCGACTACGCCGTCGGCTCGAGCAGCTTCGCCACCGTGCTGCGCCGCGGCACCGGCGGCCGCTACTACAACCACCTGATCGTCGGGTTCCCGCGCGGCCTCGAGATGCGCGACTCGGCGACCGCGAGCCAGGCCGACGCCGGCAACCTCGCGTTCCACAACTCGATCATCTTCGGCAACGACGCGACCGGCGACGGCGACAACTGGCCGGCGCCGCAGGCGATGAACGACATCGTCGAGGAGACGTACTTCGAGAACGCCGAGCTCGCCAACCAGTTCGTCGACCCGGGCATGGATCCGGACGCGACGAGCCTGACCGCGCCGAGCTTCCTGCCCGAGGCCGGCTCGCCGGCGCTCACCGGCGGCGCGACCCCGCCCAACGACGGCTTCTTCGACGCCACCGCGACGTACATCGGCGCGATGGGCACGGAGGACTGGACCGCCGGCTGGACCGCGTACCCGCAGCCCGCGCAGTGAGCTGACCGCGTCAGGCGCTCGAGCCAGACGTCGCTCGATCGACGCCCGCGCCCTGACCGGCGCGGGCGTCGCGCGTTCCGGAGGCAGGCGCCGCGTCGAGCGGCCGCGCGAGCGCGGCGAAGGTCGCCAGCCCAGCCGAGTATCCGTGCTGTGTTCAGCAGCATCCAGCATCCTCAGGATTGATCACTTCTCGGGTCCACCGAACCAGGTGTCATTCCCACCCGTTCGCCCCGAGCTTCTCACCGACGTCGTCGGAAGAATGGCCTTCGGACGAACAGGTTCCCTGCATCCGTTCGCCCCGAGCATTTCACCGACGTCGTCGGAAACTGCCGTCAGACGAACAGCCATGTTCCGCTCACCCTGAGCTGCGCCGAGCGCCAGCGAGGCGCTGGTCGAAGGGTGTTGACAGTCCTTCATGCGACGCAGCGAGCCACGACGGTCACCATCCAGCATCCAGCATCCAGCATCCTTCGGGTCCGGCCGCGCTGGCGCTCGGCCCTTCGACGCACACGGGCGCCGGTGATGCACCCCAAGCGCGCTTCGTGACGCGGTGGACGTGGGTGAGCTGCCCGTGGGGCGTCCCTCGTCCGAGCGACACTGCTGCTAGCATCGCGCGCATGGAGATCCGCACCTACGAGACGATCGAGGCGCCCGCCGCGCGGGTGTGGGAGGTCCTCGCCGACTTCCCCGGCCACGACCGGTGGGACCCGATGATCAGCGGCCTGCGCGGGCGGTGCGAGCCCGGCGCGCGGGTGTTCTTCTGGATCAAGCTCGGGCCCGCGCGGCTGCCGATCACCGCGGAGGTGCTGCACGCGACCCCGGGCGAGGAGCTGCGGTGGGTCGGGCCGTCGCCGCGGTGGGCGCGCGGGCTGGCGTCGGGCGAGCACTACTTCACGCTCACCGCGCTCGGGCCCGACCGGTGCCGGATCGATCACGGCGAGACGTTCCGCGGCGCGGTCGTCCCGGTGCGCAGCGACCGCGTCGAGCAGGTCCTCCGCCCGGCCTACGAGGCGTTCAACCGCGCGCTCAAGCGCGAGGTCGAGGGCGCCGCCCGCGCGGCGCAGGCGAGCTGAGCCCGCGCCGGCGCGCCGCGCTCACGGGCAGGCGTTGAGCGCGCCCGGCGTCGCCGTCGTCCCGGCGAGGAACGCGCCGGTGCCGTCGGCGCACCGGCTCGCGCTGGCGACGTGCGACGTCCACGCGTGCTGGTCGACCACGACGTCGTACGGCGTGTAGACGATCGCCGCGTCGGCCGAGCCCAGCCCGAACGTGAGGTGCAACGGCGCGGTCGAGCCGTCGCCGTCGATCAGCAAGAGGCCCCCGGCGGGGATCGACGTGCCGGCGGGCAGCACGTAGAGGTGGGTGGGATCGTTGTCGGTGATCTTCCACCCCGAGACGTCGACCGTCGAGGCGCCGGTGTTCATCAGCTCGAGGAAGTCGGCGCCCGAGCTGTTGACCTCGTTGATCACGACGTCGTCCTGCCCCGCCACCGGCGGCGGCGTGCAATCGTTGGCCGCGCCGGGCGTCGGGGGCGTCGGCGCCCAGAACGCGGTGCCGGTGCCCTCGGGGCAGCGGCTCGCGGCGCTGACGTGGGACGTCCACGCGTACGTGTCGACCGTGGCGTTGGTCGGCGTCAGCAGCGTGATCGCGTCGGCGGAGCCGAGGCCGAACGTGAGGTGCAGCGGCGCGGTCGAGGTGTCGTGCTCGATCAGCAGGCGACCGCCGGGCGCGATCGTCGTGCCGGGCGGCAGCTCGTAGACGTGGGTCGGGTCGCTGTCGGTGAGCTTCCACCCGGCGACGCTGACGGGCGCGGCGCCGCGGTTGAACAGCTCGACGTAGTCGGTCGGCGTCGACGCGACCTCGTTGATCACGACGTCGGCCTGCCCCGGCGTCGGACCGACGCCGCCCGCCTCGACGTCGAGCACGGCCGGGTCGAGCTTGAGCGCGTAGGTCGGCGCCTGCCCGCCGTCGTTGTCGCTGGTCACCCACAGCGCGCCAGCGCCGAGCGCGAGGCCCTCGATCTTCTCCTGGTCGAACCGGAACGGGTGATCGAGCAGGTCCTCGGCCAGCGCCTTGTCGACGGGATCGCCGATCACGCCGGGCGTGCCGGTCGACAGCCGAAACACGCGGATCGTCTTGTTGCCGGCGGCGCCCGCCCAGCCCTGGTCGCGCTCGACGACCGCGAACTTGTCGCCGGCGACGTGGATCAGCTCGGACAGGAACGTCGAGCCGGCGGCGCCGCCCGGGTTGGCGTCGAGCGTGTAGAACCACCACCGCCACGTCCCGGCGTCGACGTCGTACTCGCCGATGCGCGTCGCCTGGCCCTCGGTGGTCAGTGCGCGCTGCATCGCGACGTAGACGCGAACGCCGCCCGGCACGCCCGGCGTGGCGTCGACCGCGGCGACGCCCTCGTAGCCGTTGCTGCGCACGGTGGTCCAGTCGATCGCGCCGGGCTCGGCGCCGCACGGCAGCTCGACGATGCCGTCGCCGCTCACGGCGGGATCGAGCCGACCGTCGGCGGTGAAGAACAGCAGGCGGTTGCTCGCGGCCGATCCGACGCACGTCGTGCTGCCCCCGTTGGCGGCGACGCCCTCGCTGGCGATCACGTAGCCGCCGTCGGGGCGCAGCGCGAGGCCCTCGGGATCGTGGCCGGTCAGCGGGGCGCCGGCGGCGTCGCGCAGGATCAGCTCGTTGACCAGGTGCCACCGGCGCGCGCCGTGATCGACCCAGAACGACCAGATCCGCTGCCCGGCGACGATGTTGTCGGGCGTCGCCAGGATCAGCTGCGTTGCGGGGTCGTAGGCCAGCGCGCCGAGCGCGCTGAACGGCGTGGCGTCGGTCCGGATGTCGTAGGCGTCGACGCCGTTGCCGGCGTCCGCCGGATCCGTGACCGCCTCGTAGATCCAGATGCCGCCGCCGGTGCCGTTGCCCTCCCCGCCCACGATCACCAGGCCGCGCGACGCGATCGTCGTGACGCTCTCCGGCCGCATCGGCGCGCCGAGCACCTGGCGGAGCACCGGCTGGGCCGGCGAGGTCACGTCGATCACGAACAGCGCGCTGTCGCGCTCGCCGGTGACGAACGCGTACTCGGCGCCGCCGAAGGTGCCGGCGCCGCAGCCCTCGGGCTCGACGCCGCGGTTGCCGGAGCGGTTCTCCGGGTACGCGCCGGCGCGCAGCGCCGCCCACTGCAGCGCGTCGCCGCTGTCGTACACGCGCCCGCCGGCGACCGAGAACACGGAGAACCCGCGACCGCCCGAGTAGACGCCCGCGCCGAAGCTGCCATTGGGCGTGTCGCCCTCGTTGGCGGTGAGGAAGTGGCTGCCGCCGGCGATCAGGCACGCCGCGTCGGGCTGCAGCTGCGCGACCATCGTCGCCGAGAAGTCGACGATGCCGTTGGTCGTGAGGTCGACGCGGGCGTGGATCGAGCTGCCGGCGTCGAGGTAGCGCGCGACCGTGTTCGTCGTGAGGTCGACGACGGCGATCACGTTGTTCTCCTGCAGCGTGACGATCGCGGTGCGCGAGTCCGGCGTGATGTCGACGTACTCGGGCTGCGGGTCGGTCGGCATGTTGCCGACGGGCGGGGTCAGCGCGATCGTCGCGACGGTGGAGCTCGACGGGCTCGCCGCGTCGATCGTCACGACCTGGACGCTGCCGGGCCGCGCCTGGGCGACCGCGTTGGCGTCGGCGTTCTCCTCGTCCTCGATCGCGACGACCGCGCGCGTGCCGTCGGGGGTGATCTTCAGGCTGTCGGGGCCGACGCCGAGCGCGACCTGGCCGGCGATCGTGCGGTCGCTCAGGCGGATGAACACCAGCGCCCCGGGGTCGGCGCTGGCGATCGGGTCGCCGGTGTCCTTGACCGTGACGACGGCGTACTGGCCGTCGGGGGTGATCGCGACCGCGGTCGGCTCGCCGTCGCCGCCGGCGACGGCGGCCGCGACGCTGACGTCGCCGAGCGAGAGCGGGGCGAGCGGCTCGGTCAGGTCGACGAAGCCGACCGTGCCGAGGCTGCTGCTGGTGTAGGCCAGGGTCAGGCCGTCGGGCGACGCGGCGACGATCTCGGCGATCGGCCCGGTCGGGGTCGTGTACTTCGCGATGACGCGGAAGCCGGCGACCGCGGGGTCGCCGTCGTCGCCGTCGCACAGGTACGCGGTCGAGGTGACCTCGGAGGCGTCGAGCACGCCGTCGTCGTCGAGATCGAGGCCGGTGTCGACGCGCTGGCCGCCGGCGGCGCAGTTGGCGCCGGGCGGCTCGGCGGTGATCGCGATCAGCACGTCGTGACCGTCGTCGCCGGGCTGGCCGGGCTGGCCGGGCTGGCCGTTCTGGCCCGGCGTCCCCTGGTCGCCCTGCGGCCCCTCGTCGCCGTCCTCGCCGTCCGCGCCGTCGGCGCCGTCGCACACGTAGGTCGTCGTCTCGACCTCCTCGGCGTCGAGCGTGCCGTCGCCGTCGTCGTCGCGGCCGGCGTCGATGCGCGTCCCGCCGGACGGGCAGCGATCGCCGGCGGGCTCGTCGGCGAAGCCGAGGATCGCGCCGCGGGAGGCGTTGTCGCCGCACGCGCCGAGCGCGGCGGCGAGCAAGAGCAGGGTGAGCGTACGTCTCGTGGTCATCGCGCCGAACCTCGCGAGCGCAGGTGGCGGACGCGCCCGCGTTCGGTGACGCGACGGCGACGATCGAGCCGATCTCCCACGGCCGGCGCGCGGCGGGCGTCAGTGGAAGTCGCGGCTGCGGGCCGCGGCGACGCCCGCCGGCAGGCTCGGCTCCCAGAATCGCTCGGCGATCAGGTGGACGATGCCCTCCTGGACCTGCAGCCGGCCCGAGACGCCGAGCAGCGGCGCGGCGCGGATCAACAGGCCGTGCTCGGCGAACACGTCGGCCCACACGACGAGGTTGATGAACCCGGTCTCGTCCTCGAGCGTCATGAACGTCACGCCGCCCGCGGTCGCGGGGCGCTGGCGGCAGATCACCGCGCCGACGTAGTCGACCCGGCTGCCGTCGCGCAGCGCGCTGACCGCGCGCGCGTCGGGCAGGCGCTGGGCGCGCAGCGCGTCGCGCAGCGGCGCCAGCGGGTGACCGCGGGTCGAGTGATCGCTGGCGCGGTAGTCCCACAGGATCGTGTCGAGCGCGCCGAGGTCCGGGAACCGGACGGACGCGTCGACGTCGCCGCCGAGCGCGATCGCGTCGCCCTGGCGCTTGACCCAGCCGGCGACCTGCCACATCGCGTCGCGCCGGCGCGGCACCAGCGCGCCGAGCGCGCCGGCCTCGGCCAGCGCGAGCTGCGCCGCGTGGTCGAGGCGCGCGCGCCGCACGAACTCCTCGAGGTCGCGCGGCGGCCCGGCCGCGCGCGCCGCGACGATCCGCGCCCCGTCGTCGAGGGTCAGCCCCTTGACCCAGCGCAGCCCCATCCGCACCGCGAGCGGGTGGGCCGGCGCCGGGGCCGAGGTGCGCCGCTCAGGATCGTCCGACCTTCGCTCGCCGCCAGCATGCCGCACGAGCGCTGCCGCCCCCCGCTCGTCCAGTCCCCGCTCGTCCTGAGAGGGTCGATCAGAATCGAGCCCCCTCCGCTCGTCCTGAGAGGGTCGATCAGAATCGAGCCCCCTCCGCTCGTCCTGAGAGGGTCGATCAGAATCGAGCCCCCTCCGCTCGTCCTGAGCAGCGCCGAGCGCCAGCGAGGCGCGTGTCGAAGGACGCTGACAGTCGGCGA